>CAYYGM010000143.1:0-10317 GCA_964471555.1 uncultured Phycisphaeraceae bacterium | reverse complement strand
GCGAAGGGCTACTTCACGGCGGCCAGCGCCTTATCCATGATGTCGCCGCCGATGCTGGTCTTGAACCGGTTGTAAACCGGCGCCACGGATTCGCGGAACTTGGCGGCCTCGGCCACGTCGTTGATCGCCATGCCCTTGGCCTTCAAGCGGTTGATCAACGCGAACAATCGGTCGATGTCCTGGCGGGTCAGGCTGCTGGTCGGTTCATCGAGCACCAGCACGCGGCACTCGGTGGTCACCGCCCGGGCAATTTCCACCAGTTGCTGCTGGGCCAGTGAAAGATGCCCCACGATCGCATTCGACGAAACATCATCCAGCCCAACCTGCTGCATCGCTTGCCGGGCTATTGCCTGAACCCGCCTGCGCCGCACGAACGGCCCCACCGTCGGCTCGATGCCCAGCAGCACGTTTTCCGCCACCGACAAGTGCGGAGCCAGCGAAAGCTCCTGGTAGATCATCGCCACCCCGTGCCGACGGGCATCCAGCGGATGGCGCGGGCGATAGGGTTCGCCGTCGAGCGTCATCGTCCCATCATCAGGTGCGTGGGCCCCGGAGAGGACTTTCATCAACGTGCTTTTGCCCGCGCCGTTTTCGCCGACTAACCCCATCACCTGTCCGCGCTGCACGGCCAGATTCACGTCCCGCAGGGCGAGGGTCGCCCCGAAACGTTTGCTGACGCGGCGCATGGTCAGACGCGATTCAGACATGAAAGCCAATCACTCCAGGCCGACAAGTTGGCGAATCTCCGGCTCGTTCTCCAGACGGTCACTGGTCACCAGTTCGACGCCGGTCTCCACGAACTTGGGCACTTCCTTGCCGCGCAGATGTTCGACCATCGTCTGCACCGCCAGATAACCCATTTTCTTGGGGTTCTGCGAGACCAGGGCCTGGATGTTGCCGTCCTGCAATTCGCGGATCAGGCGCGGCGAGGTGTCGAAGCCGATGAAGACCAACTCCACGCTGACGCCGCCCTTGCGCAGGTCATCGAGTGCGGCCGCCATGCCCAGCGTGCTGTAGAGATTGGCTGCGAAGATGCCGTCCAGTTGCAGCTTGCCGTCACTGACGAAACCTTCCAGCGTGTTGCTGGCCGTCTTCTTGGTGCCGGCCACGGTGCCGTCTTCGGGATAGGGATCTGCCAGCACCTGGGCTCCGGCCGCTTTCACCGTTTCGATGAAGCCGTCGGCGCGGGCTTCGGTGCTGCCGGTGCCCTGGACGTAGCGCTGCACGAGCAACCGTTTGCCGTTCAGATCGCCCAGGAAATTCTTCATGCCCTCAGCCGCGACGACGCCGCCTTTGCGATTGTCGGTGGCCACGAAGCTGACCTGGGCGTCGCCTTCGACTGCTGAGTCCATGATGACCACGGGGATGCCGGCATCGGTGGCGGCCTGCACGTTCTTGCGCATGGCGCGGGTGTTCAGCGGAGCCAGCACGATGCCGTCAACGCCGAGGTTGATCATGTTCTCGATGATCTTGTTCTGCTCGGCGATCTCGGTTTCGCCCAGCGTGCCTTCCCAGCGCATCTTGACGCCCAGTTCGTCGGCAGCCTGCTGAGCGCCCTGCTGGACCGTCTCCCAGAACTCGCCGCCGGTGCTCTTGGGGATCACCGCCAGGTCGAGCGTCTTTTCCGCCGGCGCGGCGGCTGACTGCGATGAAGTCGAGGAAGTTGTCGGCGACGACTGCTGATCGCAGGCGATGACGAACAGGCTGAGAATCGAAACCAGGACCGTAACGACAAGTGTGCGCATCGCGCTGCTCCTATTCAAGCAGAGGTGTCATGCGGTCATCTTATCAGGATGTCTTACTCCCCTCTCCCCCTGGGAGAGGGGTTGGGGGTGAGGGCCGCCGCGAAGTCATCATGCTCACATCCCTGGCCACGCAACTTGAAATCGACCCTCACCCCGGCCCTCTCCCAAGGGGAGAGGGGGTCAGGCGCGTCAGCGCGGCTCGACGCTCTTGAGGTCGAACGACGCCGCCACCACGGACCGTGCTTCGTTCAGATCCTTCAGCGCCCCCAGGGCGATGGCCTGCACCAAGGCGTTGCCGGTGGCGGTCGCTTCGTAGGGCCCCACCTGCACGGGCAGCCTCGTGGCGTCGGCGGTCAACTGGTTCAGAAGCTGGTTGTGTCCGCCCCCGCCGACGATGTGCAGGCGCTGGATCGGCCGCTCCGCGATGCGACTGAGCGTGGCAAGCACCTTGGCATAACTATCCGCCAGACTGTCGAGCACCAGGCGCACCATCTTGCCCGGTGAATCGGGCGGCTCGAATCCCGCTTCACGGCAGCGCTCGGTAATGCGGCCGGGCATGTCGCCGGGTGAGGCGAAGATCGAATCGTTGGGATCGATCCGCCCCTTGCTCGGCCCCGCCTGCTCCGCCCACTGGGCCAACTGCTCGTAACTGTACTTCTGCCCCGCCTCGGCCCACACCCGGCGGCACTCCTGCACCAGCCACAGGCCCGTAACGTTCTTGAGCAGGCGCGTTGTTCCCGCCACGCCGGACTCGTTGGTGAAGTTGGCTTCCAAGGCGGCATCGGTGCGCAGCGGCGCGTCCAATTCGAAACCCAGCAGCGACCACGTGCCGCTGGACAGATACGCCGACTCTTTATCACCCAACGGGGTGGCGGCCACGGCGCTGGCGGTGTCGTGCGAACCGGTGGCGATCACCGGCGTCTGTTGCGACAACCCCAACTCCGCCGCCACCGCCGGCCGCAGCGTGCCGATGATCTTCTCCGGCGCAATCACCCCCGGAAATATGGACAGCGGCACATCCAGCGCCTCGGCAAACTCGCTGATCCATCGCCCTTCGACGGCATCGTAAATCTGCGACGTGCTGGCCATGGTCAACTCGCCGACCTTTTCGCCGGTCAGCCAGTAGGCCAGCAGTTGCGGCATCATCAGCAGCTTGTCCGCCCGTTGCAGCGGTTGCTGCGGATCCTCAGCGTCGGCGGCCAACTGATACAGCGTGTTGAGGGCCATGAACTGGATGCCGGTGCGGCGATAGATGGCGTCGCGGCCGAGCTTTTCCAGTACGCGCGGATAGGTCTTGTCCGTGCGCGGATCACGATACGCCACGGGTGGGCGCACCAGTCGGCCGGACTGATCGAGCAGACCATAGTCCACGCCCCAGGTGTCGATGCCGATGCCGTCGAGGCGCGGAACCTGCTGCCCGGCCAGGGTGAGGCCGCGCTTGATCTGCTCCCACATGCCCAGCACGTCCCAGCACCACAAGCCGGATGCCGAATCGTCGGGCAGGTAGATCGGCCGATGCTCGAAGCGGTGCATCTCGCGCAGTTCGAGCTTGCCGCCCTGCAACTGGGCCAGCAGCACGCGCCCGCCGGATGCCCCCAGGTCCACGGCCGCCAGGTTCAGCGAATCAGCCATGCCGTTTCCTTGTTACAGGCCACGATTGGTCTGTGACACGTTTAGTCGCTGAGCTTGCTCAGCATTGTGCGGGCAAGCTCGCACGCTAAACGGAGTCGTTGATTTACAGTTTCGCCAGGCGCTGCGACAACGGCGTGCCGTCCTTGGCGCTGCCGCAGAGGTTCACCTTGATGCCCATGGCCGCGGCCATCGCCGCCTTGGCCGCCAACGCGCGGTCGGCGGACTTCTCGTTGTCGGCATACACCACTTGAATGTGATTAGCCTGATGCTTGGCCATCATCTGATCGCGCGACACGCCGTAGGTCACGCCGTGCATGATCGGCCACTGCGGCGTGGTCGACTGCCACCGGCGCTCGGTTTCTTCCGGGGGCAGATCGATCGCCTTGCCGCGGCCGAGGTCCATGTGCAGGGCGTCGTCAGCCACGTAGATGCGGCTCCAGACGATTTCGCCGGCCTTGCTCACGCCCTTGATGGTTGAACCACCCAGGCGGAAGTACATCGCCGGCTGACGCTCACCCGTCGCGCTCTTCCAGCCGTCGGCAAAGTGCGTCGGCGGCACGGAGCCGGAGATTTCAAACACCCAGACGTACTCGTCGGTCGTGCCGCTGGCATCGGGATCACCCCAGCGCAGGTCGTGTAGCGTGTTGTCCGGGCACATGCCCATGGCCGTCCATACGCGATGCGTGATCAGGCCGTCGAGCCCGGCACATTCGTCAGCTTCGTTGAAGTGGGTGATCGCTTCACCTTCACGGATCACCGAGCCGTCGGCGCGCGTCACCGGCGGGCGCTGCGTGCAGTTGAGTGTGCCTTCGACCAGGTCGGAAGCCGGCAGCAAGTCCTTGAGGCCCTGCTGATACTGGATGCCGATGGCGTCGCAGCCGAACTCGTCAGCGATGCGCACGGCCGCGATGTAGGTCTTGCACTGCATCAGAATCTGGGCTTCGGTCAGGTCGGTGGCGTCGTTGGGGCCGGTGTTGAACCTGATGCCCGCGTCGTCGTACCACTTGCGCACCGCACGCGCCTCGTCATCGCTGACCTGCGTGGCGGCGAAGTACAGCGCGGACTGACTCAGCCGCTCCTTGAACACGCCGGTCGGATTGAGCAGGTGATCGGGGATGATGGCGTTGAACATGCCCATGCAGCCTTCATCAAACACACCCATGATGGCGTAGCGCTGCTTGAGTTGTTCAGCCAACGCCTCGCCCAGTTTGCGCTCCTTGCCGGGCAGCTTGTTGGTCTTGAGCGCCTGCACGTGCGAGAGATCGTGCTTGATCTTGCCGGTCTTGCACCAGCTTTCGAGCTTCTTGCGGAAGGTCTTGTCGGCGAAATCCTCGCTCCACAGCAGGCTGTACTTGCGACCGGCCTTGGTCATCGAGCCGCGCAGGTTGAGCGCCCCCACCAGGCCCGGCCACTGGCCCGACCAGTTGGCGACGATCAGCACCGGCCCCTGATGGGCCAGCAGACCGGCCAGCACGTGATGGCTGTACTGCCAGACCGCCTCGGCCACGACCAGCGGGGCATCGGGGTGGATGGTGGCAAAGACATCGCGGCCGTTGCTCTGGCTGCTGATGAAACCGTGCGGCTCGGTGCGGCCGGCCCGAACGATCTTCCAGCCCAGTGCCTTGAACGCGGCCACGGTGTCAGCTTCCAGTTGTTGCTGGGCCGGCCAGCAGACAGAGTTGGCGCTTTCGCGCAGGTCGCCCGAAGCGATCAGCACCGCGGTTTTGGCGCCGACCTTCTTGGGTTTGCTCATCTTGGGGGTCTTGTAAGTCGCCATGTCGAGAATCCTTGGAAACAGATGTTGATGGATTGACCGATCAGCCCGCGGAGCCGAGGAAATCAACCTCGAGCGGGACATTGACTTTCGCACCTTGTTCGCCGGTCAGCGTGACGCCGCCGCCCTTTCCAGGGGTGCGCGTGATGGACTTGACGCGCCCGAAGCGTTTGGAAACTTTCGCCACGGCCATGATGTAGTTGACGGCAAGCTTCTTGCGCGGATTCAGCTTCAACGCCGTGACGTAGCCGCGTCTGGTGTGCGGGTTGGCTTTGGATGATGCGGCGATGCCGTCGAAGAAATAGCCGGTGACGTCTTCGATGCCGATGACGTTGATGTGCCGGCTGCACCACGGCTCGTAGTGCCGGCCGCCGTTGGACAGCCACAGCACTGTGCCCGTGAGCACCTTGGGATCGCGCAGGCTGAACCACACGTAACCTTGCGACGGCACGCTCAGCGCCGACCACGCCAGTTTCAGCTTCGGATCAGCCATCAACTGCACCGCATCCTCGAAGCCGCGCCGGGCGGGATAACACGAGACATCGGTCATCGTGCCGTCAATCAGCGGCACGCGATCCAATCGCTTGAACACCGCGCCGGGCTTGAAGATGCTGTAGCCGCCCTGCTGCGGATTCTCCATCGGAGCGTGATAAGTCTGGCCCAGCGTCCACTTGCTGAAGCTGAGCAATCCGCTGCCGGGCACATCGGGCAGCTTGAGCATGGCGTGATGACCGAAGCACATCGGGCCGCTGGCGCCGCTGAAAACGTGCTGGATGTACAGCGCGTCGTGGCCGTGGATCAACGTGATATTCTTGTCGAGCCGACCACGACGAACGGTGGTCTTGAGAGAAAGGGCGAGCGTGCTGCGATCCTGCTTGCGTTGCAGCGAGCGGAAGGTCCAGGTCTCGTTGGCCGACTCGCCGTGCAGCGGATGTTGCTCGCCGCGATAGGGTTGGCTGTTGCCGCCGAACGGTGCGCAGAAGAAGTCGCCGCGCAGCACGCGCAGGATGGCCGGTTGCTTGCGGGCCAACTTCGTGCCGCCCCACGGCGCCACGCTGTAGGGCGCAATCGCTGCTCCGTTGCGATCGAAAGTGACCGGCCCGACGTGCCCGCCGTCGCGGGTGACCAGAGCCAATACCCGGTCGCTGCTGAGAGTCCAGGAAGGTTCGCCTTTGTACGTGCGCAGCCTGGCGGAGCGTGAAGTTTTCATGACCGCCATGATACCAATCTCTGCACAGCACAGTCACAATCGCTAACATACTCCGCGGCAGGCGGCGGTGACCAGAATCGTTCGAGCCTTGCCATTCATCCCACTATTGCCTGGACGAAAAGATCATGAAAGCCATCGTTGTGATGTTCGACACGCTCAACCGGCATTTCCTGCCGCCCTATGGCTGCCGCGAGTCGATCGCCCCCAACTTCGCTCGCCTGGCTCGCCGCACCGTGACTTTCGATCGCAGCTACGTCTGCTCCATGCCCTGCATGCCCGCGCGACGCGATATGCACACGGGTCGGCCCAACTTCCTGCACCGCTCCTGGGGCGCCATCGAGCCGTTCGACGACTCGGTGCCTGAAATGCTGCACGAGGCCGGCGTGCATACCCACCTGACCACCGACCACTACCACTACTTTGAAGACGGCGGCATGAACTATCACTGCCGCTACACCACCTGGGACACCAGCCGCGGGCAGGAAGGCGATCCCTGGATCGGCCAGATCGCCGATCCCGAAATCCCACCCGTGGTGCACGCCCGCAAGATCGGCCGCAAGTGGCGGCAGGACTTCATCAACCGCGCCGCCACGCCCACCGATGCCGAGCACAGCCAGACCCGCACCTTCCGCAATGGGCTTGAATTCATCGATCGCAACCAGGATCAGGACAACTGGTGCCTGACCATCGAAACCTTCGACCCGCACGAGCCGTTCTTCAGCCACAAGATGTGGAAAGATCGCTACGCGGAGCATTACGACAACTACAAGGGCAGACACTTCGACTGGCCGCCCTACGAACGTGTCAGCGAAACGCTGGAAGAATCCGAGCACCTGCGCTTCGAGTACCTCTCGCTGCTTGCCAAGTGCGACGCCAGCCTGGGCATGGTGCTGGACAAGATGGATCGCTACGACCTGTGGAAGGACACCATGCTGATCGTGTGCACCGACCACGGCTTCCTGCTGGGCGAGCACGAGATGTACGCCAAGGTGTGGATGCCCTTCTATGAAGAAGTCTCGCACACGCCGTTCTTTGTCTGGGATCCGCGCTGCGGCAAGGCGGGCGAACGGCGCAGCGCCCTGATTCAACCGGCCATCGACATCCCCGTGACATTGCTGAATTTCTTCGGCCTCGCGCCGACTTCCGACATGCGCGGCCACGACCTGTCCATGTGCATCCGCAGCGACCAGGCGGTGCGCGAAGCGGCGATCTTCGGCGTCTTCGGCGGACACGTCAACGTCACCGACGGCCGCTACGTTTACATGCGGGCACCCGTCAACGACGACAACCAGCCGCTGTTTGAGTACACCCTGCTGCCCTGCGCCATGGCCAACCGCGTGACGGAGAAGGAACTGGCTGGCAACCTCACCGAGCTGCGCGGGCCGTTCAACTTCACCAAGAACTGCAACGTGCTCAAGGTCGGCGCCAACTTCAACGGCGGCATGGCCAGCCGCCAGGCCAAGTTTGCCACGCAACTGTTCGACCTGCAGAACGATCCGCAGCAGCTCAAGCCCATCCAGGATGCGGCCGTCGAGCAGCGGCTGATCCAACAGATGGTGCGCCTGATGCGCGATTGTGATGCACCGGCCGAGCAATACCAGCGCCTCGGATTGCCCACCGCCTAGCCGCTTGCGGCTTCGCGCAAACTAACATTGTTCTCTCACCGCTGCTCGCGCAGCGCCCGCTTGTACTGCGCAGGCGATTGCCCGGTCAGTCTGCGAAAAACCCGGTGAAACTGCGGATAACTGCCGAAGCCCGCTTTCAGCGCCGCGGGCATGATGTCGATGCCGCGTCCGCGCCCGAACAGGTCCATGAAGCGGTCCAGCCGCACGCGGTTGCGATAGGCGCTCAGGCTCTGGCCGATCTGGCGGGCAAACACGCGACTCAAGCGCGCGGGACTCAACCCGCACTGTCGCGCCAACTGATCCAGACTGTAACCCGCACCCTCGCCGTGCAGCAGACTCACCGCCCGCCGCACCGCGGGATGCACCGCCGCCCCGCTCTCGTCATGGGCTGCAGCGCAAAACCATGACCACGCCTCAACCAGCAGCACCGCCAGCGCCGCGTTGTGGCGATCCGCTTCGCGCTCCAATGCGATCTGGGAAACGCACAGGCGCTCCAGTTGCGCTGCGGCTTCAGCGCTGAGCATGCGCGTGATCGGGCCGCTTGGCTGTGATTGTGTCAACGGCAATGATTCGGGCGCACGACAGATCCATCGCACCAGGCTCGGCCGAAACACCGCGATCCATGTTTCAAAGTCGGCCGATTCATCCAGCAGCAGATGCTCGTCCTCGGGAAACAACCAGATCAGCGTGCCGGGGCGCAGGTCGTGTCGCCGCTCACCGACCAGGTAACTAGCCTCGCCGCGCTGCACCAGGTTGAACTCCAACTCCTCGTGCGTGTGCCTGACCCGGCTCGCCCCCGCCCCCGGAAAGTTCCGGTGCAGCCAGAGCCTGCCTTCCAGTTGCCCGGGTAGTTTGAGTTGGGTTCGCATACGACACGAAATGATAACTAATTGGCGATCGATGAGCACTATTGAGCACAAAACCGCAGATAATGATAGGAGCAATCCATGAGGGAGGCATCATGACCAAAGCAACCGAACCTGTCGCCCCGGGCCCGGCGGGCAACGCCACCAGCCCGATCGAACCGGCAGAACCGCGCTTTGCGATGCGCAACCGGCCGACGGCCCGAAAGCACTTCATCGAATGGTGGAACCAGCAGGGCATGGTGCTGTGGATGACCGCCCCGGCCGACAAACCCTGGGCCGACGTGCCCCCGCCGCCGCTGCCGCGCGACATGGATGAGAAATGGTTCGGACCGGAATACCGAGCTGCCAAGTTCATCTATGACTTGTCGCGTCTGAGTTTCCTCGGCGACGCTTTTCCATTGGCGGTCGCTGTCACCGGCGCGGGCGATCTGGCAGCCTTCCTGGGCAGCAGCGTCGAGCTGACCGAGCGCACCGTGTGGTTCCATCCCGCCATCAGCGAGCCGCCTGAAGCGCATCCTCCGCTGAAGCTGGACCTTCAATCGCCCGTGCTGAACAAGACCATCGCCATGATTCAGCGCGTCTCGCAAGTTAGCGGCGGCCGCTTCCTGCTCACCATGCCGGACCTGGTGGAGAACATCGACATCCTCGCCTCCTTGCGCGGCACGGAGAACCTGCTGATCGACATGATCGATCGGCCGGAGTGGGTCGAGCAACAGGTGCAACAGATCAACCGAGCATACTTCGAGGCCTTCGACCTGCTGCGCCCCTATGTGCAGAATGCCGAGGGCGGCAACGCATTCTGCTTCAACGTCTGGGGCCCGGGCAGAACCGCCAAAGTGCAGTGCGATGCGTGCAGCATGTTCGGCCCCGCCATGTTTAAACGTTTCGTGGTGCCCGCGCTGACCGAGCAGTGCCGCTGGCTGGATTACGCCATGTATCACCTCGACGGCGAGCAGGCACTGCCCAATCTCGACCTGCTGTTGGAGATCGAACCGTTGCGAGCCATCGAGTGGACGCCGGTGCTCTGCTCGCTGGGTGAGGGCGGCGGCCATCCCAAGTGGTACGACCTGTATCGCCGCATTCTCAAAGCGGGCAAGAGCGTGCAGGCCATCCGCGTGCAGCACGACCAGGTGATTCCGCTGCTCGATGCCGTGGGCAGTCGCGGCATGTACATCTGGGCCAATGCTCCGGACGAGCAAAGCGCCCTTGAAATCGTGGAAAAAGCCGAGGCCTACCGCTGATGCGATGAGGCTTCGCGCATGACCTTTGGACATCCACAAGCTGTGTAAATACCTGTCAGCGTCCATCAGATTGAATTTCGAAATTCGAATTTCGGATTTCGAATTGCGAAAGATACATCCCAAGCCTCCTGCGCAAACATTCGAAATTCGACATTTGAAATATCACCTCACCACGCGGTGACGGGTCCGATCGGCCCAAACCCGCCACGCGCGCAGCGAAGCGA
>CAYYGM010000142.1:0-10440 GCA_964471555.1 uncultured Phycisphaeraceae bacterium | reverse complement strand
GTCGAAAAAGGATATGTCCCCGCGCATCGCCAACCGCCGGGCTTTGCGCGATTACCACATCAGCGAAAAACTCGAGGTCGGCATCCAGTTGCTCGGCACCGAGGTCAAGAGCATCCGCCTGGGCCAGGTCTCGCTGGCGGAGGGATACGCCCTGGTTGACACCCGGAAGATGGAGCTGTATCTGCACGACGTGGACATCGCCCACTATCCCCAGGCCCCGCCTGAATCCCAGCATCAGCCCAAACGCCCCCGCAAGCTGCTCGCCCACAAGCGCCAGATCGAAAAACTGTTCGGCCACACCACCGCCAAGGGCGTGACCCTCGTGCCGCTGGCCATGTACTTTCAGCACGGCCTGGTCAAGCTGGAGATCGGCGTCGGTGTCGGCAAGAAACACTACGACAAACGTCAGGACATCAAGAAACGCGAAGCCGACAAGGCCATCAAACGGGGGATGACAAGAAAGACAATCTGAATCCAGATGCAACGCTGCTGTGATTCGGTTCAGACAGGATGACAGGATTAACAGGATGAACAGGATGTTGAGTCTGGTTTGATCCTGTCGATCCTGTACATCCTGTCATCCTGTCAAAATCGATGTAGAACCCACCCCCATGCCATCCACTTCCCGACGCCTGTTGCTGGTCGCCACCTTCCTCGGCAGCATTGCCGTGATTTTTCTGGAGCGCGGGCTGTACTTCTTCACCGACGATCAACTCAGCTTCGGTCGCTGGGCCAATCTGTGGCTGGGTTTGAGCCACGGCATCGCCTACACCATCGGCGCACTGTTGAGTCACGCGGCCGCCAGACGTTTCGGTGAACGCAGAGCGTTGCTGCTGCTGACCACGCTGCTGACCGCGTTGATGGTGCTAGTGACCCTGCGCCCACTTCCGGGGGTGGTGTGGTTTGTGTTTCCCGCCTCGGGCATCTTCAGCGGTTGCATGTGGCCGATCGTCGAGAGCTACACCACGGCCGGGCTGGTTTCGAAGCAGATGTTCAAGGTGGTGGGGCGGTTCTGTATCGCATGGTCGTCCGCAGTCCCGATCGCCCTGGCCATCAGCGGACCCATGATTGCATCGCCCTGGCCGGCCTCACTGTTCGCGGTCGCCATGTTGCTGTTTGCGATCATGATCGCCATGTTCGCATGCCTGCCCGCACGTCCGATGCACACCCCGGACGATCATCCGGAATTGCCCGATCCCGCGCGGCGGCAGCGCTACCGGGCCCTGATGATCGCCAGCCGCTGGTCCATGCTCAGCGGTTATGCCCTGCTGTTCCTGCTGGCCCCCATGTTGCCCTACATTCTCACCACCCGGCTGCACCTGAGCACGCAGATCGCCACGCCCATCGCCTCGCTGATGGACTGGACGCGCGTGCTGGCCTTCATCAGTCTCGGCGCCATGACCGCCTGGTACGGCCGCGCATCGCCCTTGCTGGCAGCCGTGCTGCTGATGCCGACCGGTTTCCTGATGGTGCTGTTCGGGCCCAGTCTGACCTGGGTGATCAGCGGTGAACTGTTGTTCGGCCTCGTCGGCGGTTTGGTTTACTACGCCGCCCTCTACTACGCCCTGGCTTTCAAAAACGCAGCGGTCGAAGCCGGCGGCGGACACGAAGCCCTCATCGGCGCAGGCTTCGCCCTCGGCCCCGCCTGCGGACTCATCGGCCTGTCTCTGGCCGGCCCCATGGGCGACGAAGTGTACGGCATGCTGGCGGGCGTGATCCCACTGGTGCTGCTGTGCATGTGTGGCGGGGCGATCCCACTGTTGAGCCTGCGACGACAACGCACCAGCCATTGAATGGAACCGCTGGGGCTACCGGAAATAAGCAACCGCGGATGAACGCAGATAAACGCTGATATATTTGCAATTTGAATTGCATCCGCGTTTATCTGCGTATCATCTGCGTTTATCCGCGGTTACTGTCTTGGTTGCGGTTCTACCACTCATCGTTTGATCTTGTGCAAAGCGGCCAGGGCGCGATCGCGTGCAACAGCATGGTCCACGATCGGTTCGCCATACGGCTCGTGAATGTATTTTTGCGGTGCATCACGCAATTCTTTGACCCACGTGCGAACGTACTTGCCCTCGGGATCAAACTTTTTGCCCTGCAGCACCGGATTGAAGATGCGAAAGTACGGGGCCGCATCCGCGCCGCACCCGGCCACCCACTGCCAGCCCATCGTGTTGTTCGCAAGGTCCGCGTCAACCAGCGTGTCCATGAACCACGCAGCGCCCTTGCGCCAGTCGATCAGCAGATCCTTGACCAGGAACGACGCCACGATCATGCGCACGCGGTTGTGCATCCAGCCGGTGTGCCAGAGTTGTCGCATGCCCGCATCGACAATCGGGTAACCGGTGCATCCGCGCTGCCAGGCCCGCAGGGCTTTTTCATCGTTTCGCCACGGAAAGCGATCGTACTGCGGCTTGAGCGACTTTCCCATTCCGGGGGGGGGGGTGTGCGGGAAATGGTGCAGCACGTGGTACGCAAACTCGCGCCACGCAAGCTGCCGCAGGAACGGCTCAGCGAACTTGTGACGATTCACCTCGCACCAGATCTGCCGCGGTGAAATCTCCCCGAAGTGCAGGTGCGGCGAGAGGCGAGAGGTGCCATCGACCTCCGGAAGGTCTCGCTTTCGGGCATATCCAATTAGTCTGTTTTCGGCGAAAACAGAGAGCAGTTTCTTTGCTCCAATTTCACCCGGCGACCAGTTTTCCTCCAATCCGTCATACCACTTGATCGCGGGCATCAGCTTCAGATCGCTCAGCTTGTCACTGGTCGGCCAGCGCCGCGGCCACTCGATCCCGCGCGGCACACGCAACGGCTTGCCGATGGCCGGCAGTCCTCGGAAGGTCCGCCAGAACGGCGTGAACACCTGATACGGCCCACCCTGTTTGTTGAGCATTTCGCTCGGTTCGCGCAGCAGATAACCCGGAAAATCAACAGCCGCCTCGCCTAGTTCGCGCTTGATTTGTTTCTGTTTCGCTGCAGCAGCCGGCTCGTAGCGCCGCTGCCAGTACACCGCATCCGCGCCGCTCTCGCCCATCAGCGCAGCAATCACCTTCCGGGGGTCGCCGCGGCGCAGAATCAATCGCCCGCCCAGCTTGCCCAGCGACTTGTCCAATTGTGACAGCGATTGATGCAGCCACCACTTGCTCGCGCCGCCAAGCTCTTCTTCCGGATCGAGCACAAACACCGGCAGCACCGCCCCGCGCCCGGCGGCCGCGGTCAGCGCTTCGTGATCCGCCAAACGCAAATCGCGCCCGTACCACACGATGCTCAGCGGCTCCGACATGGTCACATTCTATGGTATTTGAAAATTAGCCACGGATGAACACGGATAGACACGGATGGATTGGATTGAATTCTTATCCGTGCCCATCCGTGTTCATCCGTGGCCAAGTATTTTCTGTGGTTCCTGTTTATCTTGGGCTACAATCTTCGCATGTCCGATTCGCCTTTCCAGCTTGTCAGCGAATATCAACCCATGGGCGATCAGCCCGCGGCCATTGATGCGCTGGTTGACGGGCTGGAAACGGGCCGACCTTTCCAGACGCTGCTGGGCGCCACCGGCACGGGCAAGACTTTCGCCATGGCCCACGTCATCGCCCGCGCCGCGCGGCCTACGCTGGTCATCAGTCACAACAAAACCCTGGCTGCCCAGCTCTACGAGGAGTTCAAGGAGCTTTTCCCCAACAACGCTGTCAGCTATTTCGTCAGTTACTACGATTACTACCAGCCCGAAGCTTACATCCCCCAGCGCGACATCTACATCGAAAAGGACGCCTCGCGCAACGATGATCTCGACCGCCTGCGCCTGGCGGCCACCACCAGTCTGATCAGCCGCCCCGATGTGATCGTCGTGGCCAGCGTCTCCTGCATCTTCGGCCTCGGTTCGCCGGACGCTTACAAGCAGTCCATCATCAGCGTCAACGTCGGCCAGACGCTCGATCGCCAGGATCTGCTGCGCGGGCTTTCCGATCTTCAGTACAAACGAAACGACATGGTGCTGGAACGCTCCGGCTTCCGTGTGCGCGGCGACGTGGTCGAGCTGCACCCCGCGGCTGAGGAATTCGCCCTGCGCATCGAGTGGTTCGGCGACAAAATCGAATCCCTGCAATTCATTCACCCACTTACCGGCGAATTGCTGGCCCAGGAGCAGCAGTGCTTCATCTACCCGGCGGTGCACTACGTCATGCCCCAGCAGCAGCTCGAACAGGCGGTCGATTCGATCCGCAGCGAACTCGATCAGCGCGTGATGGAGCTGAACAGCGAAGCGAAACTGCTGGAGGCCCAGCGATTGCTGGCCCGCACCAAGTACGACCTGGAGATGATCCAGGAGGTTGGCTACTGCTCCGGCATCGAAAACTACTCCCGCCATCTCGACGGACGCGCCCCCGGAAGTAAGCCCTACACGTTGTTGGATTACTTTCAGGCGTCGCCGGCCAACGAATGGTTGATGATGATTGACGAAAGTCACGTCACCCTGCCGCAGATGCGGGCCATGTATCACGGCGACCGCTCGCGCAAGCAGGTGCTGGTGGACTATGGTTTCCGTCTGCCCTCAGCCTTGGACAATCGCCCGCTGCGTTTTGAGGAGATCGAGAAGCTCTGGCCGCAGGTGGTGTTCGTTTCCGCGACCCCCGGCAGTTACGAGCTTGAGAAGTGCCAAGGCCAGGTGGTCGAGCAGATCATTCGCCCGACCGGGCTGGTCGATCCGCGCATCGAGGTGCGCAGTGCGGCCGGCCAGGTCAGCGATCTGATCGAACTGGTCAAACAGACCACCGCCCGCGGCGAACGCTCGCTGGTCACCACCCTCACCAAACGTCTGGCCGAAGACCTGGCGACGTTCATGTCCGAAGCGGACATCAATTGCCGGTATCTGCACAGCGAGATCGACACGCTGGAGCGGGTACAGATTCTGCGTGAGCTGCGCGAGGGGCAGTTCGACGTGCTGGTGGGCGTGAATCTGCTGCGGGAAGGGTTGGATTTGCCGGAGGTTTCGGTGGTGGCGATTCTGGATGCGGACAAGACGGGTTTTCTGCGCAGCGCCACCAGTCTGATCCAGCAGATCGGCCGAGCTGCCCGCAACGTCAATGCGTTCGTCGTGCTCTATGCCGACACCGTCACGCCCGCCATGCAGGAAGCGATCGACGAGACCAATCGCCGCCGGGCCAAGCAGATCGCGTTCAACGAGGCGCACAACATCACGCCACGCACGGTGCAGAAAGCGATTCGCCGCGGCATCGAGTTGGAGTTGAAAGCCCGCCGCACCGCCCGCGAAGCGCTGGCTGCTGACGAAGGCGAATACGACGTGGCCGAGCTGATCGCGCAGTTCACGCAGCAGATGCTGGAAGCGGCCGAGGCGTTGGAGTTCGAGAAAGCGGCTGAACTGCGTGATCGCATTCGCCAGTTGCAGGCCCAACCACAGTCCGGCCGACCCACGCGTCCGGATAAACCTCGTCCCGGCGCACCGGGTAAGCGTGTGATCCGTTCACGCAAGCGGCGCGGCCCGGCGCGCTGAGCGGCCTGGCATTTTCAGATGCGTCAAATTGCAATATTACGAACAATGGCTAGGCTTATGGTTGTATCGGTCGCGTCGTGACAAGGCGATTCACCGGTGGATGCCCACGATGCAATGATTCAGAGCGTCGAAAGGAGACACTCATGAGTGGCATTCGTTTTCGTACTGTGTTGATGTTGTTGGCCATTGGTGCGTTCAGCATGACGCTGGCGCTGAGCGGCTGCAAGCAGGAATCGTCCTCACCCGCCCCGGCGATGCAGGAGCAGGCTGAGGATGCCGCCGATGCGGTGAAGGACACGGCATCGGAAGTGAAGGAAGAAGCCAAGGAAGCGGCTGAGGAAACCAAGGAAGCGATGCAGGAAGGCGCCGCCAAGGTCGAAGACGCCGCCAAGGACGCCGCCGAGGCGATGCCCAAAGCGGAGTAATCCGCGCGGCCTATCTCAATGCTCGATCACGCAAACCGGCTGTTTCGGCGGCCGGTTTGTTTTCACATTCATACCACCACGCTGGGCGCCATGTCGGCCCGGCTGACGATCCACCGCACCGCGCTGCCGGTCGCCTTGGCCAGCTTGCCGCGGTAGGTCGGCAGGTACGGCCGCTCCGTCTGCGTGTGCCCGGCCAGGAACACGCTGATGCCGCGCTGTCTGGCGCTGAGCACGTCGTGATGGCGCATCTCGCCGGTGAACAGGGCGTCCACATCGTGCAGCGGTGACAGCAGCGACCCGCCCGCCCCGGGACAGACCGCGATCCGTCGCACGCGCTGCCCGGCATCGGCGACCTCCAGGTGCTTGACCTTCAGCAGTTGCCGAATGCGGCGCGTGAGCGTGGCGACGCTGACGGATTGATCCAGCGTGTGGATGCGACCGGCGCCTTGACGGGATTCGCTGACCGCATGCAATTGCAGCACGTCGATGGCCGGCTCCTCGTATGGATGCGCAGCCTTGAGTGCCGCCAGCGCCGCAGCCAACTTCCGGGGGCGGCAGGCCATCTCCAGGCGCAGTTCCGCCACGCGCTCCAGTCGGCCGGGGATGCCGATAAACGGGTCGGTGCCCACGCTGCCCTTGAACGTGCCCATGCCCGGGTGCGAAAAAGAACAATGGCTGTAGGCCCCGATCACGCCCGCCCCGGCGCTGAACATCGCATCGCGCACCTGCAACACCTGCTCCTGCGGCACGAAGGTGATGATCTTGTAGCCGGGCGATTCACAGGTGGCTGGTTCGATCACCTTGCTCTGGCCCTTGCCCAGGCCCTGGCATAACCAGTCGGTGAGGCCGCCGGCCACCGCGTCCAGGGCTGTGTGCGGGCTGTAGACCGCGATCTTTCGCCGCAGCAACTCCACCAGCAGATCCTGCTTCCAGTCGTCGCCCTCGGTCAGGCGGTCCACCGGTGAAAAGATCAACGGGTGATAGGCCACGATCAGCTCGCATCGCTTGCCGGCCGCCTCCCGCAGCACCGGCCCGGTCAGGTCGATGCACAGCAGGGCCCGGCGGATCTGCTGCCGCGGCGATCCGGTGTGCAGGCCCACCTTGTCCCAGGATTCAGCCAGTTTCGCCGGGGCACTGGCCTCCAGCACGTCCAATAATCGGCTCAGTCTCATGGCCTGAAAGATACCTTTCGAGCCCGGTTTGTGCAGCGGCGGGGCGGATTGCGTCGATACAAGCACAGTTATTCTGCCCCAGGAGCGAGCCATGCCGCCGACCCGTCCCTTACAACCGCTCATCGGCCTGCCCCGCAAGCCCCTGACCCCGCAGCAGCAACTTGATGCCCTGCGCAAAATCCAGAACCAGGCCGAGCAGCGGGTCAAGCTCGGCATGCAGCTTTTCAAGGCGGTCGAATCTCGCGTCGATGAGCAGCGGCAACTGCTCCAGGCGGTCAAGACCCACGAACAGCAGCTTCGCGATCAGGTCAACGAGGACGTCGCCAAGTCGCTTCAGCAGTACGATCAGTGGATCGGTCGCATCGACGAAAACTTCACCAAGGCCCTGCGCAACCTTGAACAGCGTTTCGAGCAGCTTGAAGGCAAAGTCAACCAGTCGCAGCAGCAGATCGAATCCATGCTCCGTCGGGCGGAAGCACTGCTGAACCAGTCGCACGACATGCTCACCGACGGTCCCTCCGTCATCAGCAGCAAGCCATCACCGTCAAAGCCTGCGCCGCCCGCCCGGCAGGACGACGACAATGATGCTGCCAATGACAAAATCTACTCGCAGCTTCTGCGTCGTCTGCGGCGCATGCCTCCGCAGACGGATCCGGATCGCCGTCCACCCTCGAGCCAGGAAGGCGATGAGGACGACGATTCGCACCCCAACGATCTGGCTGCCTGAACACAGCGGATGCAATCCCCCTCTCCCCCCGGGAGAGGGCCGGGGTGAGGGCCGAACTCCCCAGGCTCACCATACTCTGAACATCTCCACCCGCTTTGCGCCGCCCATCGTTCCAGCGCGTATCATGCCCCCGTCATGGCTACGCTCCTGAACGCCCGCAATCTCACTAAAACCTTCGGCACCCACACGCTGTTCACCGGCGTGTCGCTCAACCTGGCCGACGGCGATCGTCTGGGCATGATCGGCCCCAACGGCGCGGGCAAGTCCACCCTCCTGAAAATCCTGGCCGGCCTCGAACAGCCCGACGAGGGCGAACTGGTCCGCCGCCGCGATCTGCACGCCGTCTATGTCCCGCAATCGGACCAATTCCTTCCGGGGGCAACGCCGCTGTCCGTGCTGCTCGACCGCCTGGATTCGCACGACGCCCCGCATCACCTCGACGCCCAGACGCGGGCCGCCATGGTCCTCTCGCAACTGGGCTTCGACGACACGCAGGCTGATGTCAGCGAGCTGTCCGGCGGCTGGCGCAAGCGGCTGTCGATCGCCGCGGCCGTGGCGCTGGAGCCGGACCTGTTGATGCTGGACGAACCGACCAATCACCTGGACATGCCGGGCGTGCTGTGGCTGGAGCAGTTCGTGCGCGAAGCGAGCATGGCGGTCGTGGTCATCACGCACGATCGCGTGTTCCTGGAAAACACCAGCAACCGCGTGCTCGAACTTTCGGACGCCTATCCCGGCGGCTTGTTCGAGGTCAAGGGCAACTACACCGAGTTCGTTCGCCGCAAAGAGGAATTTCTCGACGCCCAGGCGGCTCAACAGACCGCCTTGGCCGGCAAGGTGCGCCGCGACACCGCCTGGCTGCGGCAGGGCATTCAGGCTCGCCGCACGCGCAACAAGGCCCAGATCGAAGATGCCACCCAGCGCCGCGAGCAACTGCACGAAATCCGCCAGCGCAACACCGCCCCCACGCGCACGACTTCCATCGATTTCCAGGCCACGCAGCGCAAGACGAATAAACTGCTGGGCGCCCATCGCATATCGAAATCCATGGGCGACAAGCTGCTGTTTTCCAAGCTGGACCTGATGCTGTCGCCGGGCATGTGCCTCGGTTTGCTCGGGCCCAACGGCTCGGGCAAGACCACGCTGCTGCGCATCCTGCGCGGTGATCTGGCGCCCGACTCCGGCACTGTCAAGCCGGCCGCCGAGCTGCGCATCGTCACCTTCACCCAGCACCGCGAAATGCTCAATCCCACGCAGACCCTGCGCGAGGCCCTGTGCCCGGTGGGCGATGCCGTGCACTACCTGGGCAAGGCGATTCACGTGGCCGGCTGGGCCCGCCGCTTCCTGTTCGATCCCAGCAAATTCAACCACAGCGTGGGCGATCTGTCCGGCGGTGAACAGGCTCGGATCCAGATCGCCAACCTCATGCTCCAGCCGGCCGATGTGCTGATCCTCGATGAACCGACCAACGACCTGGACATCGCATCCTTGGAAGTGCTGGAGCAATCGCTGCTGGATTTCCCGGGTGCGATTGTGCTGGTGACGCACGATCGTTTCCTGCTGGGCCGCCTGGCCACGCACCTGCTGGCCCTCGACGGTCATGGCCAAGCCCGGCATTACGCCTCGCTGGAGCAGTGGCAGGCCGACCAGCGTGCAAGTAAATTTGCCAAGGCGCAGTCCGCTGAAAAAACCGAATCACCGCAGCAACCGCAGCGATCCAAGCCGCGTTCCGGCAAACTGTCCTACAAGTTGCAGCGTGAACTGGATGGCATGGAGCAGGCGATTGTCACTGCCGAAGATCGCGTGCAGCAGTTGCACGAGAAGGCAGCGGACCCCAAACTGATTTGCGATCATGCCGCCCATCGTGAAGTCTGCCATCAACTGGCCGACGCCCACGCCGCGGTGCAGAAGCTGTACGAACGTTGGGCCCAACTGGAGGCGATGAGCGACGGCGATGGATCTGAATGAAGCTGAACAACTCGCGGAGCAACTGATGTCGCAGCATCGCCTGACCCGGCGCGGCTGGACATTCACGTTCAACCGGGCCCGTCGGCAGTTGGGCCATTGCGATTACCGGCGTCGCCGCATTGCCCTGTCGGTTTACTTCGTCACCGCCAACGATTCAGACGAGGTGCGCGACACGATCCTGCACGAGATCGCCCACGCCCTGGCCGGCCGCCGCGCTGGTCACGGCCCCCAGTGGCATGCAATGTGTGCCAAAGTCGGCGCTCGCCCTCATCGCACCAACGGCACCGCCGCCATGCCCGCCGGCTGCTACAGCGCGACCTGCCCCGGTTGCGGCCATGTTCATCACCGCCATCGCCGCCCGCTCAAGGGACGCACCTACTACTGCCGCAATTGCGGCAAGACCGAGGGCGTGTTGGAGTTTGAAAGTACATCCACCGCAACACGAACACCGCCGCGTGGCCGCGGCGGCTAAACGTTTAGCCCCGGCGGCTACGCCGGGGATCGTCACCTTGTGGTTACTTCCGCGGCCGCGGATACTGGTACAAGTCCACGTAGAACTCCAGCAGCTCCTTGCCATGAACGTTTTTTGTCCGCGTGTGCTCGCAGCCGCTGCGGTCGAACAGGTCCAGG
>CAYYGM010000141.1:0-10466 GCA_964471555.1 uncultured Phycisphaeraceae bacterium | reverse complement strand
ACGCTTGACTTGGATGATGCTGAATGAAAGTGCGAAAAAGTCTTGACACTACCCATCACTGGCATTGCCGGGTAAAACTGCTCCCTCATGTTCGCCGGTGGTGGGGCTATTGGTGGGGGTGAGGTCTGCACCTTCACAAGTGTTGATTTTTTGGGGGCTTGCGAGACGTGGTGCCCGTTTGGAAGGCTGACACTCTACCATTGAGTTACGCCCGCACTTTGAGCCGGCACATTGTAGCGTCGTGGTGCGGTTGACGCATGCGTGGAAGGCCGCCTCACGTCAGTAGCGGCCGGTCCTTTCCGGGCCGGGGTTGATCGAGAAGACGAAGGCATCAAAGCACGTGCGCAGCAGGTCGTATTTCAGGTCGGCATCGGCGGTGGCCCAGGTGTCGCGGCCTTCGCTGTCGTAGAGCTTCACGCTGGCATCGCTGTGATCGACTTCCAGGCGATGGCCGGCCCCGTCGTCGAAGATGCTGACCCACTGTGCGGGATCGGTTGCGGAGGGACGGTTTTCAAAGATGACAGAAGGATCCAGTTTGAGCTTGTCGCGGGCGGACTGATTGTTGTGCATCACGGGCATGACCGGATAGTTGGCGCGGGCGGCGGTGTTGAAGTTCTTCAACAGCAGTTCGTCGCGCAGTTGGCGATGAGCGGGATCGTCCCAGAGGTTGGTGTATTCATCGGGATCCTGCTGCATGTCGAACAGTTCGCCGCCGGGGTAGCCGTGATAGACCACGTGCTTGTAGCGATGATCGCGATACATGGTGTGGAAGGCCTCGGTCCAGCTTTCGGAACCTGGGGCGGGGCCGGTGCCGGCATAGAACTGGCCGTGGACGAAATCGCGTACGTGATCAGTTTGGCCGGTGAGTGCGGGCACGAGGCTGACGCCCTGCATGGCTGGCGGAATCGGCGCGCCAGCCAACTCCAACAGGGTAGGAGCCAAGTCGGTTAATTCCACCAGCGAATCCAGTTGCTGATCGGCCTTGATGCCCGGGCCGACGATGATCAGGGGCACGCGGATGGAGCCTTCGTAGAAAATGCCCTTGCCGTTCAGACCGTGGTCGCAGAGCATTTCGCCGTGATCGGAGGTATAGATGATGATGGTGTTCTGCAGTTGGCCTGTTCGCTCCAGGGCATCGAGCATGCGGCCGACGTTCTGATCCACCAGCTCGATGGTGGCGTAGTACTCAGTCTGCATTTTCTGAACCTGCTCCGGCGTGAACTCTTTGGGCTTGAAGTGCCAGTGGGCCTTTTCAGTCAGGTCCGATTCACGAAAGCGCGGCACGGGCAGTTTGCTCAGATCATGACCCGCAGCCACATTGGATCCTTTGGGAATGTGGTACGGCGAATGGGGATGAAACATATTGATGTTGATCATCCAGGGTCCATCACGATGGCTGGTGAAGAAGTCGATGGCGCGGTCGCAACACCAGGTGGTCTGATGCAGCGGCCATTGCTGCGACCAGGGCAATTGCTTGAACTGGTCGAAGGTGTAGCCCTTTGTCTTGAGCCATTGCAGGTAATCGTTGGCGGGCCCGCCCTGATAGGGGCTGGTGCTGAAATAGAACTCAGCGTAGCCGTCGTCAGGGGGGCGTTTTTCCTGCTTATCGCCGTAGGCTGAGGACAGGTGCAGCTTGCCGGCCAGAGCGCAAACGTAGCCGGCATCCTTGAGCAGCTTGGAAACCAGCGGGGCTTTGTCCGGCCAGTAGGCAGCGCCGTTCTTGCACCCGGCCACAGCGGACGGGTACATGCCGGTCATGAAGTTGGCCCGACTGGGCGTGCACAGCGGCGCGACGCAATGGGCCATGGTGAAGGTGGTGCCCATGCGCACCAGGCGATCAAGGTTGGGCGTGCGGATGTAGGGATTGCCCAGTGCGGCGATGGTGTCCCAGCGCTGCTGATCGGGGCAGATCCAAAGGATGTTGGGCGGACGCTTGCCGCTGGCCTCGGCGCTGTTGCTTTGTGCCTGCATGGCGGCGGGCCAACCGGCCAACGTTGAGCCTGCTATACCGAGTCCCACGTACTTGATGAACGTTCGACGGTCCATGTCCCACGATTTCATGCCATCGCCCTTTCCATTCGCACGGAACAGTCGTTCACTTGCCGCTGTCTGCGCCGTCGGTCAACCACGCCAGATCGAAGATCGCCAGTGCCAGGCGCTGGTAGCGATCTGCTTCAAACAGGCAACCGATGCGGCCGTCGGGCAGCCTGACCAGGCAGGAGTATGCGCTGGGGCCTTCGTAAATCAGCTTGGAAACAGCCCAGGTCTGGCCCTCGTCATAGCTGAGACGCACGGTCATGCGGTAGCGTTTGTCTTCGGTGGCCGGGTTGGAAAAGAGAATGCGGCTGCGATCGCCGTCATCGGGCCAGGCGTAGCGCAGCACACTGCCCTGGCAGCGCGGCTCGAGAAGCTGCGGATCGATCTGCGTGGGGCTCCAGGTGTCTCCGCCGTCCTCGCTGAAGGAGATCAGGCGACGATGATGGCCCTCATGGCAGCGCAGGTTGGCGAGGACGCGGCCGTCGGACAGTTCCACAAACTGATCTTCACCGCCGAACGGCTCGATGCGGCCGCGACTGCGCCGCCAGGTTTGACCATGATCGTCGCTGTAGATGGCATTGGCGAGGTTGGGCCGATCGTCGCCGTCAGAGGTGTAGTAGCAGGGAACCAGCAGGCGGCCGGCGTGGGGTCCGCGTTGCAATTGGATGCTGATGCCGGGGCCTGTGCCGTGCCATTGCCAGTTGGGTTGCTTGGCGATGGACGTGATGTCGGTTGGTGTCGCCCAGGTGTGACCGTTGTCGTCGCTGTGAGTCATCCAGACGGTGCGCGTACCCATGCCGTCCTGGCCGTCCTTGGGCGTGGCGTAGCCGTTGCGGTTGTGGTTCATGGGCAGCCAGATGGTGCCGGTAGTCTGATCGACGACGGGGCAGGGATTGCCGCAGGTGTTGTCAGCATCTTCCCAGATAATCTGCTGCTCGCTCCAGGTCCGGCCGCCATCGCTGGAGCGCTTCATCACCAGGTCGATGTCGCTGGCGTCATGGCCGCTGACCTTGCGTCCCTCGGCAAAGGCCAGCACATCGCCATTGTTGGCCACGACGATGGCGGGAATGCGATACATGAAATAGCCGTCCTGCCCGCTGACGAAGACGTCAACCAACTGCGGCTGCTCGGCGAAAGCGGTTGCAACACATAGCAGCGACACAGAAAAACCAACGATGCGAGTGAAAGCCGAAATGCGCATGACGAAATCCTTTACAACATGTGTGGGAAGGGTGCCACGGTCGCGTGCGGCCGTGCTTTGCCGAACCTTCTCCCGGCCGACACGGCCGCACGCGACCGTGGCACCCCTTCGTTCAATGTCTATGACCTTCTCACACATGTCCTTACGGTGTTCACCGCTCGCAGATGCCGGCCTATTGCGGCTTGTCGGTCTCGTTCGCCGGCGGCTGCTTGAGATACTTCATGCCATCGGGCACCCAGCCGTCGGGCTTGGACCACACATCGGGGTTGTAGTACGCGGTCTGGTCCACGTGATCGAGCTTTTCCAGGACAGCCGGATCGCCTAACTCGTTGAGCATCGGATCGTGGGCGTCGAAACGGTTCATAAGGTAGATGCCGTTGACGCCGGCCTTCCAGGCGTTGAGCGCTTCGCCGCGCCAGATGCGCGGGTCGGCTTCGTTGTGCTCGGATGACTGGCCGCTCTGAATACGACGAATCTCAAAACAGGCGTACACCGGCACATTGTATTTGCGGCCGGTCGCCACCAGGTTTTCCCAAGGCTCAAGCTTGAAGTAATCCGCACCCACCACCAGGTCAACCAGATCCTCCGCTAACCAACGCTCGACGTCCAGCCCCATGGCCCGACAGTAATCCATGGAGTCGGGAATCTTGATACTGATCAGGATAGGTCGGCCGCGCTTGAGCCCCACTTCTTCCGTCATGCGACGGACACGCCGCCAAAGCTCGGTCATCTGGTCCATCTTCTCCTGCGGCACGGGCTTGCCCTGCAAAGGCTCAACGAAATACGCGGGGTGACGCCAGAAATCCAGCTCGACGCCGTCGATGTCGTAGTTGTTGCAGACTTCCTCGATCAGTCGAAAGACGATATCGCGCACCTCGGGCCGATCGTAGCGCAGCAGCGTCCAACTGTTGTAGCCGCGCTGGAAGGATTCGGGCAGGCCGTCCTGTTCGGTGCCCATGGTCAGTTCCGGGTGGTTGCGTTTGAAATCGGTGATCAGATGATGCCAGCGCGAGCCGGAGTCGTGGCGGTCATTCATGCGCATGGACCAGAAGATCTCACGATCGTTGGCCTTGGCCCATTGGACCGCGATCTGCAGCGAATCAGTGCCCAGTTCATCCAGGGGCCCCACCCACTCCTTGTTGGGATTATCCGAGTGTTTGCCGACGCCCATGCGCTCGGCGATGGCGCTGCGATGGGTGTAGAGCATGGGCACGCCGGTGCAGTAGAAGAGGCTGTCAACCTGCGTGTTGGCAAGGCCGGCTATACGCGAGTCGAGAAATCGCTGCACGGTGTAGGGCGGCTCGGGAATCTTGTCGTTGCCGTCGTTGTTGACGATGATGCGGCGCGTGCGGAAGCGGGCCTGCATGCGAACGTCGCGCAGTTGCTCCAGCGTCATCTGCGTGGACGACACCGGCTCAGCGTGAGCACAACCAACCAATAGAGCAACCAGAACCGACAGGGTGATGCCCCGGATCCCCAAGCCAATCATCGCAAGCCTCCTGCCCCAGCAAGGCGGCACTTCAACCTTCGCGCACCGGATCAACCCCGTGCGCCCCGGTGCATGATAACCCACTTCTTCTTGGCACGCCCAGCCACGCGACAGGCATCAGTACGGTTGACGGCTTTCCTCGTCCCAGGTCCAGCCGGGGCCGCTGAGGTGATAATCATGGAGGTACTGCGGCTTGGGAACCTCAATGTACGCCGCGTGATTATCGACGAACATCGCGTTGAACCTCGGCTCCGGGCTATGGAAGCTCAAGACGTAATTGACACCGGTTATTTCGCCCCAGGCGTAGTTCTGAGCCCCCTGCTCAGCGCCCATCACCAGCATGCTGGGCTGCAATACATCTGTGGTGCGAATCGGGATGCTGAATTTCTGATTATTTTGAATGATGACATATTGATTGTAACGAACCAGATTGTGAAAACCCCTGTGCGCATTCTGGCCATAGGTTGAACCTGTGTGTTCAAAATATGGTGTTTGGTTTGACCAACGGGTGCCGACGTCGGATGGACAGCGAGCGTATAAGACTTCATCTTCAGGATCAAGAAAGCGGTTGTACATGTAGCGGTTGAGGTAGCGACAGTCGGCGCCAACGTTGGAGTAGATGCCGCTTAGGCCCCTCTGTCCTACCCACAGGTGCACGCTTTCGCCGATGGGCACATTGTATCTATGATCGAAGGCCATTCTGGGACAGAAGTACCCGTCATAATCCTCGGTGTAGAAGTGCATAGCCGCGGCAATGGAGCGGCAGTTGCTCAGACATTGCAGCACCTTGCCCGATTCGCGGGCCTTGCGCAGGGCCGGCAGGAGGATCGAGATCAGCAGTGCGATGATGGAAATCACCACCAGCAACTCGATAAGCGTGAACCCCTTGGGGAATCGTTGACGTGACATGCTGCGTGTCTCCAGGACGTGATAAAAAGTCGATCCAGCCCGGGCGCTTCAGAGAGGCAGCGCCGCGTAACGACTATCAATCATACCCGCCTCAAGGTGGATTGAAAATGACTGATCAACCAAAAATGTGCCATTTCAAGGTTGCTGGGGCTCCGGGGACGTTTCATCTGCCGGTTTAAGCGAAGCGGTCGGGGCTGGTGATCCTGCTTCAATCCACGCCAGGTTGAAGCGGGCGAAATCCAGGTTGCTCCAATAGTGCGTGCTGCCCGGTTCGCCGCTTTCATAGACCACGCCGATGGTGCCGTCGCGCAGCACGACGATGTCGGTGTAGGAACCTGGATGAGGCCAGATGGTGCGGCTGATGGGCCAGGTCTTGCCCTGGTCCTCGCTGACGCGGATGGCCAGGTTGACCCGGCCGTAGGGATGTTTGGGCGTGCGGTAGTCGGCCTTGGGATTGGTAAACAGCAGCAGGTCGCGGCCGCCGTGCATGTAGCGTTCGATGGCGCCGTGACACTGCGGGCTTTCCAGCGGTTGACCCTCCCAGGGCTGCCAGGTCTGGCCGCCATCATCGCTGACCGCGACGCGGCGGACGATGCGATCGGGCCGATGGCGGTTGTCGCCGTCACGAGCATTGACCATGACGCGACCGCCCGGCAGTGTCGTCAGTTGCGCTTCATTGCCCCAGGGCACAGCCATACCCCCGCGTTGCCAGGTCTGGCCGTCGTCGTCGCTGTAGATGACGAAGGTGTGGGTATAAGGATGCGCGTAGTCCTCATCCGGCAGCGAGGCGCGGGCCGGCGCCACAAGTCGCCCTGCGTGAGGGCCTTGCGTTAATCGCACGATGCCCGCCCCGGGACCGATGCCGTAGCGTTGACGCCAGTTGGTTCCCCATTGCTCTGACTTGCGCTGCCCCTCGGCCGGCTCGCCCGGTTGCCAGTTGGTGCTGTCGTTGATCTGGTTCCACTCTGCAGGAATGACCTGATCCCGGATCGACACCGGCCGGGTCCAGGTCCGCCCGCTGTCCCTGCTGCGCATCAGGCTGTGAGCCTTCTTGTCATAAAGAAACAGCAGGATGATGTCGTCGTGCTGCGGATCGCCATACACCGTCATGTCGGTCTGGACGAAGTGGCCGTCATCGAGCAGAAGCTGCTCGGGCTGCCAGGTGCGGCCGAGGTCGCTGCTGCGAAACAGGACCAGGTCGATGTCGCCGACGTCGCCGATGCCGCCGAGGCGTTTTTCCGCGAATACAAGCACGTCACCGTTGAATGCCTGCACCACGGCGGGGATGCGGTAATTGGGCTTGTCGTCCGGGCCGCTGGCGATCACCCGCGTCACTTCAAACAACGGCGCTTCATCGGCGATTGCCGCGACAGCGCAGAATGTCACCAACAGCCCCAGCACTGCCATGAACGCCCTGCTGCTTCCGCTCAATCGAGACATGCCTGATCTTCCTTGTGTAAGTCCCACGTGCTCAACAGACCTGAGAGCAACCCGTTGGATCATACACGCATTGGTGGATTGAGCGCGATCAGTCACCACCGCCCGATGCCTGCGAAGCGGGCTCGTCTTCAGTTGCGGACACTGACTGCCCCGCTTCCAGCCACGCCAGGTTGAAGCGGGCCAGGGTCAGGTGCTCGAAGGCCCACGCCCCGCCCATCTGCGGTGCACCGCTGCCGTAGAAACAGTAGATCGTGCCGTCCGGCCCCACGGCCAGATCGCTGTAACCGCTGTATCCCGGCTCCAGCACGCGCTTCACCGGCCAGGTTTTGCCTTCATCGAAACTGAGTTGAACCGTGAGATTTTTACGGTCGCGCCCCCTGCCCGGCTCCTCTTTGCCATCAGCGCGGCTGAGATTGTCGGGATTGGAAAACAGCAGAATGTTTTTGCCACCGCCATCCTCAGCCAGGCAATAGCGCACGAGGCTGGCCATGCACTGCGGTTCCAGCAGCGCGTCGTCATAGTGCGGCGCAGACCAGTTGGTCGCGCCGTCGGGGCTGATGGTCACCACCCGGCGATTGATCTTCGAGGCGTTGCGCGTGTTGAGCATGACGCTGCCGTCGGCCAGTTGCACGGCCGTGGCTTCGTTGGAGTCGCGCCAGTCACCGCCATAGGGCACCGCGATGTCACCGGCATGCCAGGTTTGGCCATGATCGTCGCTGTAGATCGTGGCGGTGCAGTTGGTCCCGTGAGCATTGCTCCCGGTCGCTTTGGAGAGCCAGACCGGCACCACCAGCCGCCCGTTGCGCAGTTGAATGGCGTGGTTTGGGCCGGTCGCGATCACTTTCCAGTCGAATGTCTGGCGGAACTCGTTGAAGGTGTCGGTGATTTCAACCGGCTTGCTCCAGGTCTGGCCGTCGTCCGTGCTGCGCGCGTAAAAGCATCGCATGTACTCCAGGCAGAACAGAAAATGCACCGTGCCGTCACGGTCAGCGATGAAGACCGGATTGTTGTAGGTCACTTCATTGGGATCGGTCTCCCGCAGCGGCAGAGCAACCGGGTTCTTCTGCTTGGGCCCATCCACTTGCGCGACCTTCTGAGCTTCGCTGAACGTCTTGCCGCCATCGGTGGATCGGCGCAGCAGGATGTCAATCCCGGCCCAGTCAAAGGTCTTGGAACGCGCTTCGCCCCAGGCCAGCACGGTGCCTTTGGCCGTCACCAGCACGCCGGGGATGTGATAATGCATGTAGCCATAATCCCAGGCGGTGAACAGGTTGGCTTTCTCCAGCATCGGTTGCTCGGCGGCGGCAGTAAAAGCCGACGCACTGCAAAACAAAAAGCCCAGGCTGGTTGCCAGTACGGTTCGCATCAGCGTTTGCATCATCGGGTTTCGTTTCCCTGGATCAGTCATTGAAAATAAATGAAATCTGCTGCTCCATGGCGTGTCAGATCACTCAGTGCTCAGTGCAGTTGTCCGTTATGGATGCCATCTTCGTCCACGGTCCAGTTGTCGCCGGACAGGTGACGGTCGCCTGTGTACTGGGCGGCGGGGATGGTGACCAGGTCGCCGTGGCCGTCGGGGAAGGTAGCGGTGAACTGATCTTTGTTGTGCCACCAGGTGCGGCTGGAGCCGGTGAACACGCCGGTACCTGGCGGTTGTCCCCAAGTGGCGAACTGCCCGCCGTGCTCCATGCCCGCGATGAGTTTGGACGGGTGAAGCACATCCGCCAGACGCCGCGGAGTGACGGTGCCATTCTGCTCATTGAGGTCCAGGTACGATCCATGTTGCATCGCACCGTATGACGTGCCCACCCGGTCGTACAACGAAACGCTGCCGGTTATCACGCCGTCGTCATTGGGGCACTGGGCATAGGGAACCGGCTCATCGATACCAGGCTTGCGGTTCAGCAGGTAGCGATTCAGCAGACGCACATTCGCGCCCCAGCGTGTGTAGTTGATGCCCCCGCTGCCATCACCCTTTTTGCCGACCCAGACAAAGACGCTACCACTTCCAGATGGCATGGTGCCATCCGAGAACGGGATAAGGCGTATGGGCAGATAGCCATTGTAATCCATGGTATAGATTGGGAGCGTGGCCCCGATCTGGCGCAGGTTACTCAGGCACTGGGTGGTGCGGCCGGCTTCACGGGCCTTGCGCAGTGCCGGCAGGAGAATCGAGATCAGCAGTGCGATGATGGAAATGACGACCAGCAATTCGATCAACGTGAATCCCTGGCGGCAGCGCATCGTGGCTACTCCTATGTTGGTGACTGTGCAGTCGAACCTGTCGATTCAATCACAGCGCGATCCGTCCAGCGGCTCCAAACCAAGGACGACGAATTATCAACCAGCCACAAACCTCTGACGGGTCAATAAGAACGCCCTTCCTCGTCCCAGCTCCAGCCGGGGCCGTGCAGTGCGCGCTGGCCCGGTGCCTGCGGCTTAGGCACCTCGATGAACGCTGCGTGCGTATCGACAAACATCACGCTGAAACGTGGCTCAGGACTGTGGAAGCTCAACGTCTGCGGATAGTTCTCGCCCCATGCATAGTTCTGCGCCCCCTGCTCGGCGCCCATCACCAGCAAACTGGGTTGAAGCACTTCGGTAATGCGGATCGGGATGCTGACCGTTTTACCATCCACCTTGGCCGTCTCGTTGTAGCGCAACAGATTGTGCAGGTCGCGTCGCTGATCGCAGCCATAAGACGTGCCGGTTGATTCAAACAGGGGGATACCATTATTAGCCTGCAAACCGCTATCCGAAGGGCAACGGGCAAATTCCACCTGTTCATCGAATTCCAGACGACGGTTGTAGATGTAACGGTTGAGGTAACGCATGTTGGCGCCACGGTTGGCATAGCTGCCGGAGGTGCCCTTCTGTCCGATCCAGTTGAAGACGCTTTCGCCGGAAACGACTTGGCCGGTGTTCGGATCGACGCAGTACTTGGGGCAGAAGTAACCGTCGTTATCATCGGTGTACAACTGCATGGAGGCCGCGATGGTCCGGCAGTTGCTCAGACATTGCAGCACCCTGGCGGATTCACGAGCCTTGCGCAATGACGGCAGGAGAATCGAGATCAGCAGTGCGATGATGGAAATGACGACCAGTAGTTCGATCAGAGTAAACCCTTCGGGTTTCCTCTGCCTCACGACCCTGAGCTTGTCGAAGGGCAATTCGATCAACGTGAATCCCTGGCGGCGTTGCATATGTGAGTCTCCAAAAGTTGGTGAGTCCGCAGTTGAAACTGACGATTCAAACACGGAGTCTGCCGTCAAGCGGACCCCGTGAAAGGAGAACGCAATCTCAGCCGACCGCACGACGCCGCAACAGGCCCACGGCGCCCAGGCTCAGCAGCACCAGTGACGTCGGCTCCGGGATGCTGATGCCGGTGAG
>CAYYGM010000140.1:0-10558 GCA_964471555.1 uncultured Phycisphaeraceae bacterium | reverse complement strand
GTAGAGCATCAGCCTTCCAAGCTGAATGTTGCGAGTTCGAGTCTCGTCGCCCGCTTTCACGTAATGACCGGGCCCAACGCGGTTTAGCGAGCCTCGATTATCTTCTGCCTCCGGCTGGAGAACGTGCTTAACGCCAAGGCTGTCAGCGGATCAGGGGCGATTTCATTTTTATGTCCTGAACAACATTACCGGGCAGTGTACAGCCTGGCGCTTCGCCGGCCAGGTATTTGAACTCAACTGGACTCCCATCCCCGAGCCGGCCGTGCTGATCCTGCTGACGCTCGGTGGCCTGGTGATGACCCACAGAGTTCGCCGAACGTGATGCCCGAATTCAATGGCATCGTGTGGCTGTGATGTGGCGTCGCATGGCCGTATAATCATCACATCAATGCCCAGCGGTGTCGTTGGGTGGAGTCCACATCTCCAGTATGGATTCACCATGAAACCGCGACTTTTCAGGACATTTTGGGTTTTGATGACCGTTGCGCTCGCCGCGGTCGTGCTGCATGCGGAGATCTTGATGCCCGGCACGCAGCCGCTGGAGGGCGGCATCGCCTTCGGCAGGGTTGATCAGTGCGTCATGTGCCACGGCAACACGAGCAATGGGGCGGCTGATCCGGTTTTCTCCTGGCAGGGCGGCATGATGGCGCAGGCAGCCCGCGATCCGGTGTTCCGCGCTGCGCTGGCGATCGCCAACCAGGATGTGCCCGACGTCGGCGAGTTCTGCATTCGCTGTCACTCGCCCGGCGGTTGGCTGGCGGATCGTTCCAAAGTCGCTGACGCTTCAGCCCTGACGCGCGAAGATCTGCACGGCGTCAGTTGCGAGCCTTGTCATCACCTGGTCGATCCGCTTTCTGATGAAGCCAAGACCCTGGCGGCGGCGATACCGCCCGGCTATGGCAACGGCATGATGGTCGCCGATCCAGCCAATGTCGTTCGCGGCCCGTACGAAGAAAGCCCGGCCGCCAGGCCCCACGGCGTCAAACGCAGCGACTATCACGCCTCCAGCCAACTGTGCGCCACTTGTCACGATGTCTCCAACCCCCTGCAGGCGGAGGATGTGAACACACAGCCGCCGTACGCTTACGGCCCGATCGAGCGCACCTACAGCGAATGGGCGTTGAGTGAATTTGCCCAAATGGGCGCCGAGGGCACGTGCCAGTCTTGTCACTATCCGCGCGTGGCTGAGGGCGGCCAACCGTCACGGTTCAGCGATGTGCGGCGAGACTATTTTGTGCAGCACGGGCCGGTGGGCGGATCGACATGGGTGCAGGACGTGACCTACGAACTGTGGGACGGCCGCGACATGTCGAACAAGGCGCTGGATGCTGGGAAAGAGCGTGCCCGCGCCCTGTTGCGCACTGCCGCCGCGCTCAAGCTCACGCAGCCGGATGCCAACACCGTGCGTCTGCGCATCACCAACCTGACCGGGCACAAGCTGCCGACCGGTTATCCCGAAGGCCGACGCATGTGGGTCAATCTCATTTTCCAGGACGCGCAGGGCCGGGTGATCGAAGAGCGCGGCCGCTACGGCAATGCCTCGGACACCCTGTGGGACAAACCCGTGCAGGTGGCGACGCTTCTGGACCCCGAGGATACGCGTGTCTATGAATGCGTGCCCGGCATCAGCGCGGAGCAGGCGAAAAAGCACGATGTCCCCGAGGGAGCATCATTCCACTTTGTGCTCAACGATGTCATGGTGAAGGACAACCGCATTCCACCCAAAGGCTTCACGCTGGCCGCGTTCACGGAGCATCGTTGTCAGCCGATCGGAGCTGACTATGCGGATGGACAGAATTGGGACGAGATGGATCTGAAACTGCCGCCGGGCACAGCCACGGTGCAGGTTCGCCTGATGTATCAGTCGGTCTCCTGGGAGTACATCAAGTTCCTGGCCGAAGAAAACACCAGCGACGACTGGGGCAAACGGCTGTACGAATCCTGGACACACACCGATCAATGTCCCCCGACCGTGATGGCCGAAGCGAAACTGGCAATCGCGGCCGGTCCATGATCGTGCACATGAACATGCACCGCCGCCATCGGCCGAGCCGGCTTGTTGGGCCATCTAAAACCCTCTGCTGATTTCGGCAGGGTTGCGTTTTGCATGGGCACATCCACAATAACGGATCCAATGATCCGATCTCAGGGCCTTTCATTTGGTTTCATTTGGCGCCTCGGTGTTTGAATTCGATGATTTATTGGACATTGCCATGGAGCTTAACGCCTCCAGGTCGCGTGTGATTACTCCTCCTGCGCCGCGGCCGGGGGCGTTATGTGTCAGGAAACTGCCAACCTCTGTTCGTCCGCATCGGATTTTGGATTTCCCTCTTGCTGTCATGGCGTTCCGTTATCGATGGGCCAGACGCGAATCACTTGCGGGCCGCTCTCTTGCAACTCGAATGGGCCGGGGAAGGGGTTGACGGTATTTCGCGGGCGGCCGAAATAGTCGGTGTCAATGCTTAACGGTGAACCATCGCGATTGTCGTAGGGCACATTCGGACACGCGGCCTTGCCCAGCAGTTCAGTGGTGACCAATTGATGGTTGTGTTCATTGCCCCATGCGGAGTCCAGGTTGATGGTCAGGTACCAGCCGTCAGGCTGCTCGGTCAGCTTGATGCCGGGATCGAAGTTCGTCGCCGACAAGGCATCGCTGTCGAACTTTGAAGGGTGCGAGCCGACGGTGAAGACGTTGCCGGCCGCGACGCAGGGTTCTTTTGAATTGTCGATCGCCTGCAGGTCGGCGGGTCCGACGAAGAGGTTGTTGTAGAAACGGTGGCTGCCGCTGATCGCCTCGAATTGCCCTGCAATCTCCGTGGCATGCGCCGTGTGAGCAGGCGTTTTGCGACTGTCCTGCTCCGTGTTCTTGATTCGGCCGGCCACCAGGTTATGGGCAATCGCCAGGTTGTCCGCATTGATCCAGATCGTTCCTTCGGGCGACAGCAGGATGTTGTTGGCCAGCAGCAGAGGGCCGTGCTGCATCTCAAAAAAGACATCGCGGATGTTGTCGTGCATGAGGTTGTCGGTGACCTGTGCGCCCTGGCCCATCCAGTCCAGCCAGATGCCTGCGCTGCCGCCGCAACGGTAGATATGGTTGCCGCTGATGACGGTGTCGATGGCGCCGTGGAATTTGATGCCTCCCATCTCCGCGCCGCTGAACAGTTCCTGTACGTGGATGTCATGGATGACGTTGCCGGTCACCGTGCTGAACGCGCAGCCCATGCTGCCGACGATGCCGGCCTGCTCGCAGTGGTGGACATGGTTGTTGCGCACGAGGTGGCTGCCGACGGTCTGGCGGTTCCAGCCGTTGTCCAATGCGCGGGTGATCGTGTCCCGGTAACCCTTGGCCGACTGGGCGTTTTCCCATTCGTCAGCATATTTGCCCAGCGCGACGCCGCAGCAGCGCGAGTAGCCGATGTCGTTGTCCTCGATGATCCAGCCCTTGCACCAGTAGGCGGTGACCATGCCGATCTGCCCGGCAGTGGGCGGGGCCCAGTTGGTGGCGGCATTGCGCAGGACGAAGCCGCGCAGTGTGATGTAGTCGATGCCGGCCTTTTGCGGGGTGAATACGGTCTTGCGGACATTGATCTCGACGTCAGCGTCGTTGGGGTCCACGTCTTTGAACTGTGCCCAGATGACCGTGCTGTCCGGTGCTTCAGTTGCGTCGGGACCGTTGACCTGCGCGAACCACAGGGCTGCGTCACCGACTGGTTGCAGCACGGCATCGAGATCCGCCGCCTCGATCAGCCAATCGCCGTCGAGATACACCGCGCCGGTGTGGTTCTGGCGGTCCTTGGTGTAGTACCAGTCGCCGTGGATCAGGTCGCTGTACGGGTTGAAGTCGCCGAAAAAAGTGTTGGGGATCACGACTTTCCATGTGTCGTGGCTGACCTTGCTCCAGCCTTTGATGCTTTCCGAGCCGGTGATGACCACCTTTTCGCCCGATGCTGCCTGATAAGTGATGCGAAGGTCGTCGGACGTGCCGCCGCGCGGCGGGCTGACGCGCTCACGATACACCCCTTCATGCACGACGACCGTGTCGCCCGGCTGCGCCAGTTCCGCCGCGGCGGAGATGGTCTTGAGCATCTGCGCGGGTGAGCCGTCGTTGGTGTCATCCCCGTTCGGCGAGATGTGGATCTGCCGCCCCAGACAAGGCGCTGCGCAGAACATGGTCATGCAGACTGCCAACGTCAGCACCAGGTAGTTACATGTGAGCATCAAGAGCACTCCGGCGATCATGGTGATGAGATGCCGCAATAGAATACTCCATCATACGGCCTTGTTGTCGGTCCCTGCGCGATTGCAAATGTCACCCTGAGCGGTAAACTCACGGCCGATCGCACTTGTAGCTGATGCACGATTTTGCAATGTTTGCCGGCAGGTGGAATATCACCTGTTTGCGTCATTTTTCTCGCAGAACTTGCCCATGATCGACACCCATTGCCATCTGACCTACCCCGGCCTGATCGAACGCGCCTCGGAAGTGATCGCCGCGGCCAACGATGCGGGGGTGCATCGCATGATCAGCGTGGGCACCTCGCCGGCCGACGCCCGCAAGGCGCTCGAGTTGGCCGAGCAATACGCTTGCGTGTACGTCGCGGCCGGCCTGCATCCGCACCATGCCCCCGCCCCCGCCCCCGGAAGTGATTCAATGCTGATGGAGTTGCGGGAATTGCTTGCTCACCCCAAAGTCGTGGCCCTGGGTGAAATGGGCCTCGACTGGCACTATCCCGATCCGTCGCGTGAGCATCAGCGTGCAGCCTTCGCGTCGCAGTTGACGTTGATGGACCACTTCCGGGGGCCGGGCGTGATTCACAACCGTGAAGCAACGGACGACACGCTGGCGATCATCCGCGAAGCAGGGATTGCAGGCGATCGCTTCGTGTTCCATTGTTTTACAGGTAAGCGTGACGAGTTGGACGCCATTCTCGACCTCGGCGCCATGGTCAGCTTCACCGGCATCGTCACCTTCAAGAACGCCGCCGACCTCGCCGAAGCCAGCGATCATGTGCCACTGGATCGGCTGATGATTGAGACCGATTCGCCGTACCTGACGCCGATTCCGCATCGCAAGGTGAAGATCAACGAACCGCGTTACGTGGTGCACGTGGCGGAGTTTCTCGCAGGGCGGCGCAACATGTCGGTGCCGGATTTCACCGCGGCGGTGGATGCCAACGCGGTGCGGTTCTTTAGTTTGGAATGAGCGAACTCACGCCGCCTTCAGCCCGCGTTCCTGGAGGTAGTCCTCGAGGCGGCGGCGGTCGATGTCGGTCTGGAAACTGGTGAAAACCATGCCCATGCGGCAGGGGCCGGCCGACTCGTCGTCGTCGTGCATGCGGATCACTTTGCCCTCAGCCCGGAAGGTCACGTGCTGCTGACCGGGCAGCATGGCCCGCACGTCGATCTCTTCGCCGGGTTCGAGTGATTTGTCCAGTTCGAAGCGCATGCCTGAGCCGGAGATGTCGTAGATGTAGCCGGTCCAGCAGTAGCGCTGGGTGCCCTTGCGACGAACGCGCAGCAGCGTGTACATGGCAGGGATTTTCAGGCGGGGTCGAACACGGGTTTCCTGCGACGGGTCGGCGGGCTGGAACTGGAGCATGAATCGGCCTCCTGTGTTCCCTATCGACTGATTGGGGCTGCTGATTAATCGTCACGGTCGGTAAAATCGCGCCACGTTGTTCCAGAACGGACCCTCATTGGGCCGATAAACCCGGCATGAGCAGGTCCAAATCCGCTGCGGACGTTGTTTTGCCTTCAAACGGGCAGCGCTATCTGCTGGTCGGCACCAGGCCGACCCTGGAGCAAATGCGCAGCCTGCTGAACAGCGTCCAGCCCCGTTCGCGGATCGTGGGCCAGTTGCAGCCCAATGCCTGCAAGGATCCTGTGGCGGAAGTTCGCCGGCACAAGGCGGACTGCGTGCTCATCAGCCTGCCCATGGTGATGCAGCGGCGGATCGGCGACCTGATCGGGGTTTTGGATCGGGCAGGCATCGTTTGGCGATTTATGCCCACGCTGGCGGATCAGTTGGCCGGGCGCACGCCGCCGTTGACGGCGCATGCCCAGGCCGGGTCGCTCGATCCCGCGGCACTGATCGAGCGCGAGCCGCGGCCGCTGGATGAGAAGGCGATTCGCAAATGCCTGGAAGATCGCGTGGTGCTCATCACCGGGGCCGGCGGTTCCATCGGCTCGGAGATGGCCCGCATCGTCTGCCGCTTCAACCCCCGCAAGTTGGTGCTGGTGGAGCGATCTGAGAACGCGCTGTTCGAGATCAGCCGCCAGCTCGATCGCTATCCGGGGGCGGGGGCGAACGTGCAGCGCGTGGCGGAGTTGCATGACGTGACGCAGCCGGCCGCGACATTGGCGATGGTTCGCCGGCATCTTCCGCACGTGGTCTTTCATGCCGCAGCCCACAAGCACGTGCCCATGATGGAGGATCATCCCGCCCAGGCGGTGGAGAACAACTTCCTCGGCACGCGCAGCATCGCCGACGCCTTGAACGCCATCAGCAACGAAGATGAACGTAGCACCGACACCGATGCCGTAACCAAGCGTCGCTTTGTCATGGTCTCCACGGATAAAGCGGTCAATCCGACTTCCGTCATGGGCGCCACCAAGCGTCTGGCTGAGCTTTACATTCAGCATCTGAACCGCAGCAGCAACGCGATCTTCTGCATGGTGCGCTTCGGCAACGTGCTGGGCTCAGCCTGCTCCGTGCTGCCGATCTGGACCGATCAGTTGCACAACGGTGGGCCGATCACGGTGACGCATCCGGACATGACCCGCTACTTCATGACCATTCCCGAAGCGGCCGGCCTCGTGTTGCAGGCGGCGACGTTCAGCCGCGGTGGCGAGGTTTTCCTGCTGGATATGGGCAAACCGGTGCGCATCCTCGACCTGGCCCATCGCTTCCTGCGCAGTCACGGCCTCGAACCCGAGCGCGACGTCGCCATCAAGATCACCGGCATCCGCCCCGGCGAAAAACTCTACGAGGAACTGGCCTACAGCGGCGAAGACATGCTGCCGACGCCACACGAATCGATCCGCATCTGGCGCACCACCCCGCCCGATCCGGCCGTGCTGCAGCAGACCATTCACACCTTCGCCCACCTGCGCGATGCGCCGCCCGCCGGCAGCGGCGCCGGCAGCAACGACCTGTCCCACCCTTGGCGCAACGCATCGCGCGAAGCAATCGTGCTCGCCCTGCGCTCGGCCGTGCCCGAGATGGTCCGCGCCGCGGCGGGTTGAAACAGCCGCGCTAAAAATTTTAGCGCTGCATTTTTTCACTTTGGCACGGCGCATTGCTGTACAAGGCATTGAAATCGCCGCGCGTTGACGGCGCACGTTGTTACACTGGCTGCACGTCATACTTGACCGTGTGCAATTGCATCATGCGCCCACGTGATGGCGTTGATCCTGCCTGCCGAACAGACTTGCACCACTCTTTATCCAGAGAAGACATGATGAATCAATCTCAACGCACTCGTCGTTTTCTGACCCATATCGGCCTGGGAATCTCCGCCACGGCCGTGCTGCCCGGTTTCGCACACGCAGCCGAGCAGAACGTCGAGCGACCTAACGTGATCATCATCCTGGCTGACGACCTGGGTTACGGCGACGTGGGTTGCTACAACGATGAGTCGATGATTCCCACGCCGAATCTGGATCAACTGGCTAAGCAAGGCATCTGTCTGACCGACGCCCACACACCCGCGGCTGTGTGTTCGCCCACACGCTACGGACTGCTGACCGGCCGCTACGCCTGGCGCAGCAGTCTCAAGTACATGGTGCTCTGGCCCTGGGAAAGTCCGCTGATTGAAGAGGGGCGAATGACGCTGGCGTCCATGCTCGGACAGCAGGGTTACCACACCGCCTGCTTCGGCAAGTGGCACCTTGGCTGGACCTGGCACAACGCGGACGGCCAGGTCATCGACGGCGGCGTACCCACCGGCGCAGCGCATACGGAGCAATGGCTCCCCACCGGAGCCCGGGTTGATTTCACCCAACCGATCGGCGGCGGCCCTTTGGGTGCGGGCTTCGATTACTACTTCGGCGATGACGTGCCCAACTTCCCGCCTTATGCCTTCATTGAGAACGATCATTGCGTCACGCTGCCCAGTCTGCCGCACAAGTACGCGCAATTGCACGGTCCCGATGGCCCCACGACGCCCGGTTGGGATCAGACCGCGGTCCAGCCGATCACCGCGCAACACGCCCTGCGCTATCTTGAGGAACGGGCGGAGCAACACGATGGGCCGTTCCAAAGCCGGGCTCTACGGCGACCTGGTCTGCGAAGCGGACTGGATCGTCGGCCAGGTCATGGCAGCGCTCGATCGACTGGACCTTGCCGACAACACGCTGATCATCTTCACCTCTGACAACGGCTCGATCGCCAAGGACGGCAACAGCGAAGACCTCAGCGGCAAACCGATGTCGGTCAAGGCTCGCTTCGGCCACGATTCCAATCGCCCCTGGCGCGGCCGCAAGGGCAACATCTACGAAGGCGGCCACCGCGTCCCCTTTATCGCCCGCTGGCCCGGACACATCAAGCCTGACACCACCAGCGATGAAACCATCTGCCTCACCGACATGATGGCGACCTTCGCTGCCATCACCGGCTACGAACTGCCGCACGATGCCGGCGAAGACAGCTACAACATCCTGCCCGCATTGCTCGGTGAGCCATACGAAGGAACGCTGCGTCCGGCGACCGTGCACCACTCCGGCAACGGCGTCTTCGCCATCCGACAGGGCAAATGGAAACTGATCGAGGGCCGCGGCGCCGACATGGACTACGGCACCACCCTCGCCCCCGGTGAGCCCGGTCAACTCTACGACATGCAGACCGACCCCGGTGAACAGTACAACCAGTACGAGCAGCGCCCGGAGATCGTCAAGCCGTTGTCCGACCTGCTGGAGCAGTACAAACAGACCGGCCGCAGCCGGCCCTGATCCCCGCCTCACCAGATAACCGCAGGTTCACGCCGATTAGACGTGATGTGTATTCCTCTGCGCTCTCCGCGTGCTCAGCGAGACATCTGAAATTGGTTCTCGCGGAGACGCGGAGGGCGCGGAGAGGATGGCGGATGCGATGGGGATTACAATGTGGCCATGATGTGGATGCGCGTGTGGTTGATCGGATGGATGCTGGCTGCGTTGCTCAGTCTGCTGGCTGGATGCGGTGGGGGTGCAGGCAGTTCCGGGGGGATGACGATTACGTTGTCGCCGCGTGGAGGGGAGGCGGTGACGCAGCAGGTGGCGGTTGAGGGCGAGGCGCAGGACGCACGGGATGCGGTCAAGAAGCTGTTTTCGCAGGTCTTCGGCAGCTCGGATTACAAGGGCGAGGGTGAGTTTGCCACGATCGAGATGGATTTTCAGGACGTCAAGAGCGGCGCGAAGATGCACCGGGCGTATGCGATGTCAGCAGGCAGCATGGGCTATTCGCTGCGTGACATTTCCGGCGGTGGAGGTGGTGGAGAGATCGGGCCGACGCCGCAGTTCAATCAGTTGCGGCAGATCGCGGGCAACCTGGCGGCCGAGGCGCTGGAACTAGCGCGAGCAATGGCCCCCGGAAGTTAAATCACGGGAGCAGATGGCGCAACGTGATGAATCGCGGCGCTTCGCAAACTGAACGTGGGGCGATCGGAGGGCGCATGAGCACTTACGTTGTCACCGGCGCGTTTGGGTTTTCAGGCAGGTACATCACGCAACGGTTGCTCGATGAGGGCCACACGGTGCGCACGTTGACCAATTCGGTCAAGCGGAAAAATCCCTTCGGCGATCGCGTGGCGGTGCATCCGTTGCGCTTCGATGCTCCGGACAAGCTGGCCGAGGCGATGGGCGGCGCGGACGTGCTGATCAACACCTACTGGGTGCGCTTCGACAAGGCGGATTTCAGCCACAGCCAGGCGATCAACAACACGCTGGCGTTGTTCGAGGCGGCGAAAAAGGCGAGTGTGGGGCGGGTGGTGCACGTGAGCATCACCAATCCCTCAGAGGATTCGCCGCTGCCATATTTCAAAGGCAAAGCGCAGTTGGAGCGGGCGTTGCGCGAGTCGGGCTTGTCGCACAGCATTCTCCGGCCTGCGGTATTGTTCGGGCGCGAAGATATTTTGGTCAACAACATCGCCTGGGCCCTGCGGCGTTTTCCCGTGTTCGGCATCTTCGGCAAGGGCGACTATCGCATCCGCCCGATCCACGTGGATGACCTGGCTGCGCTGGCGATTGCCGAGAGCAGGCTGAGCGAGAACCGCACGGTGGACGCGGTGGGGCCTGAGTCGTTCACCTTCCGCGAGCTGGTCGAAAAGATCAGCCAGATCATCGGCAAGAAACGTCTGCTGATGTCAACGCCGCCGAGCCTGGCCTACGTGGTGGCGTGGGGCACGGGGTTGGTGTTGCGTGACGTGATGCTGACGAAGGAAGAGATCGCCGGGCTGATGGCGGGTTTGCTGGACACGTCAACGCCCGCCACGGGGCCGACGAAGCTGAGCGAATGGGCGCAGCAGAACGCGGAGGTGCTCGGTGTGCGCTACGCCAGCGAGATGGCCCGGCGGCGCAATCG
>CAYYGM010000139.1:0-10598 GCA_964471555.1 uncultured Phycisphaeraceae bacterium | reverse complement strand
TGCCGTCATCGTTGGCATCGCCGGGCTGCAGAGCAATCAGGGCGAGGGTGGTCAGGTTCGAGCCGCCGCTGTACACCGCATCGACCTTGTAACCGTTGTTGGAGGTATAGACCTTGCCGTAGGAGATGGCGGTGTCGAACAGAGACTCATAGTCACCGGTGACGTTGAGAGCACCGCTCTTGTAATCGATGTTGCCCAGCAGGTCCGTGGCAGCATTGCCCTGACCGATGTCTGCTTCAAGGAAGTTGAAGGTGGGGTTGGCATCGACGGTGCCGGTGACGTTGAGGGTACCGCCATCAATGGTGATCAGACCGCCCTCGCGGATCCAGAATTTCTGCATGTTGACGACAGCAGTGCCGGTGAAGTTCAGGAACGTATCACCCGCCCCCATACGCAGTGAGCCGTCACTGGTCGCCGGGGTCGGATCGGTGGTGGCGAGGTTGATGGTTCCGCCGCTCATGTTCAGCGTCACCTGGTCGCCGGGTTGCTGGCCCCAGGTCTGACGTGAGCTGTTCCAGATGCCGCCGGTCATGGTGACGTTGGCGGTACCGCCGTCACCGAGGGTGGTGTAGCTGTTGGGGATAGCGAGGGTGCCGCCGGAGAACACGATGGTGCCGATACCACCGTTACGGCCGACACGGAGGGTGTTGAGGATGGTGGTATTGCCACCGCTGACCCGCAGTTCACCGGTGCTGCCGCTGGAATAGCCGACCCGCATTTCATCCCAACTGAAGCCGAGATCCGCGGAAATCTGGGCATAATCAGGGGCACTGTTGTTGTCGATCACCAGGTCATCGGTGGTGACAATCGCACCCGGGGTGCCGCCCGTGCCGTCGGCGGAGGTGTTCCAGTTGGCCATGTTGGCGAAGTCGTTGTCGTTGGCCGCGTTGGTGAAGTAGTACAACGTGGCCGAAGCCGAGCTAGTCATGACAGCCACAGCGACACACGTGGTTGCCAAAGCCAAAAGCGTGTTTTTCATAACTTTTCTGCTCCTCGTAAAAAGTGAAATGTAACGTCACAACTCTCGAGCCAAGTTACCCCCGGCTTTGAGCGTCCACGTATAACGTGGAGAAAATTTGCACGTGTATTTCGATTATAAACGTCGATAGAGTGGTTTCAAGAATTGGTGGCCGTATTTTTGTTCGGAATTCGTCAAATCGCCGCTGAGAGGCTGTGAGGGGCGATTTTGTGAGAAAATTCCGTCTATTTTTCGCTGGGAAATAAGAGCATTCGGCGATCACTCGCTGTCAATGTCGGTCTACTGCACGAAGTAGATTGAGAACCCATTCTCAATTGCGGAGCATCATGCAGACAGCCGGGGGCAACATATTGCCATATGGCCTGCACCCGGTCGCAACGGCGTGGGGCGGATTGTGAATAAGCTCGAAATCATCGGGAATTCGGCCGCAATCCGCGCATACGGAATGTGGAGGCCCGAGGATGTCCCAATGCGTGGCGATGAAATTAATCCCCGATCGCGACATGTACCGTTGAATGACACAAACCCGGGTAATCACAACTAACGCGGTCATGGTCGTGACAGTCTGCATGATGCGTGGGCAGACGAACCGACTCGCCGTTCAGGCGTTGCCCAACTGGGATTGTTGATCTCCTTGGCTCAGTCACAGAGCCACACCTTGCAGACGTTCGTCGCCTTGCGTGGCAGCAGCAGAGCATGGCGACGCCGACCGGCCTAGTGGGCAGCGGTCTTGTGCTCGGGGGCGGGCTGGCCCTTCAATTTGGCGTAGCACTGGTCGCAGACTTCCGCCTGGGTCAGATTCCCATGGAAGTTGAACTGCACCTTGTGCATGTGAGCGGTGGAAAAGAGTTGGCCGCACTCATAGCACTGCTGCTTGCGCGAGATCTTGTCCTTGAGCGATTGGAGCAGACTCATGACACGCTCCCTGGTTGAGATGATTGTCCAGGCGCACAGAACGATGATGAGTTACGCCTACATCATCATACTCGTACCAACGCGGTCCGTTGCTTCCAAATTGCCTGATTACAGTCAAATATAAGCAGAATGATTCTAAAAACTTGCGTAGCGGATCCCTGTGGCGGGCGCGGCACAAAGAAAAACACCCGACTAGGTCGGGTGCTGGGCAGAACATGTGATCGGATCAAAATCAGCCTTCAGGAGCCGGAGCCTTGGCTGTCCTCCTTGTCCTGAATCTTGCCGCGGTTGCATTGCTCGGTTTGCTCGCTCTTGTCCTTACCCTTGCCACCGCAACTGCCGCCGCAGAGTTGGGTGGGTTGGATGTCCGTGGTCCGGGTGGGCACTTGAGCTTGGCTGGGGGCGCTCCACAGCAGGAGGGCGGTCAGGGCCAGAAGCGGGGTAGCGATTCGTAAGATCATGGGACTGCTCCTATTACAAACAACCTGCGATCCCTGCGGGCCGCGCGACCCGCGATACGTCCTCAATCCAACTGACAGGTCGGCCTTTATATTGCGTTGAATGAGACAAAAAATCAATAGAAATTGCGATGATTCCGCCCCGATGAGCCGGATCTGGGAATTCCCCGCACGGCCGGTCATGAATCGCGGCAATGTTCGACTATTCTTTTGAGCACTGTCTTCGAGCCGGCTTCCCAAGGGGCATGCCATGAAGAGCATCAGAGCGAATCAGCAGCGGATCGGTTGTCTGTCAGCATGGCTGGCGGCGGCTGTCCTGGCGGCCGGGGGTTGCAACCTGAACCTGTCGCACGGCCCTGCGTTGTACAAAGTCGAAAAGACCCTGGTCGTGCCGTATGTGGCTGGTTCAGCCCTCAGTGTTCAGGGGCGCAACGGCTCGATCGAAGTTGCCAAGGCGGACCGTCAGGACGTGCAGATCATCGCCCGCATTGCAGCTCAAACGCCCGAGCGGGCCGAGGCGGTGGAAATCTCCGCTCAGCGCCTCGATGACGGCTTGCTGCGCGTGGAGGCGATCTGGCCGGACGGCAAACCACTGAATAACGAGGGCTGCGCGTTCGTGATTGAACTGCCCGATGCCGACGGCCTCGACCTGAACACCTCCAACGGCCGGCTCGCCATCAGCAACCTGGCCGGCCATGCCAAGCTGGTCACCAGCAACGGCGCGATCCACATCGAGGGACATGCCGGCTCCGCCGAAGTTTCAACCAGCAACGGCTCGATTGACGCCCACCAGATCACTGGGCCCGTCACAGCCCGCACTTCCAATGGCCGCATCACGCTGGAGCCTGCCGCCGACAACCCCGGCCCCTTCGATGTGAACACCAGCAACGGCTCCATCCGTGCACAGCAGATCGCCGGCCCCCTCCAGGCCCACACCTCCAACGGCTCGATCAACATGGCGCTCAGCGATGCCAACGCCGGCCCTATCGACATCAGCACCAGCAACGGCTCCATCGATCTGACCCTGGGCGCCGACTTTGCCGGCCAATTGCGCCTGCAGACCAGCAACGGCCGCATCAACTCCGCCGACCTCCACGGCGCCGCTCGTCTCGACGAAGGCAAACAGCATCTGCTGGCAGCCTTCGGTGATAGCGAACAGATCTCCACCGTGCGCACCAGCAACAGCTCCATCACCGTCCGTCGCCCGTAATCCAGCCCCTGCGCCGGGCTGCGCTGCGATATGATGGATGCGTTGATCGGCTGACCTGCTTGGGTGCATTCGCCATGTGGCACTTCGCGTTGACGGCTTTGGCGTCGGTCCTGTTCGTGGTTGACCCGGTGGGAGCGCTGCCCGCTTACCTGGTGATGACCGCCAGTGACAGTCCCGCCAAGCGGCGACGCATGGCTTTGCGCGCGGCACTGACCGCCACCATCATCATGGCTGCCTTCGCCGCGGCCGGTGCCGGGATTTTCAACCTGTTCGGCTTATCCATGCCCGCCTTTCAGATTGCCGGCGGCGCGATTTTGTTCCTGGTGGCCATCGACATGATCCGCGCCCGCCGCTCCACACAGGAAAGTCCCCCGGAAGTTGACGAGGGTATCGAGAAGGATGACGTTGCCATCACGCCCCTGGCGGTGCCCATGCTCTCGGGCCCCGCGGCCCTGGCCGTGGTGGCGACGCTATCCGCGCAGGCTGACGATTGGCCCAAAGCCGCCGCGCTGTACGGCACCATTGTGGTGACGGGTTTGACCAGCTACGTGACGCTACGTGCGGCCGAACCCATGTTCAAACTGCTGGGCCGGGCCGGCGTCGCTATCTTCAGCCGCATATTCGGCATCCTCCTGGCAGGCATCTCCGTGCAATTCATCCTCGACGGCCTCCGCGCCGCACGTCTGTTCGAGCCCTGAGTGACTGGTTGCTGAACCCAGATCACACGCAACGCCCGCTGAACTTGCCTGTTTCTTCGCCGCTTGCTGCTTCGCGAAACGCCGCCGCGAGATCGGATGGTATCGCGAAACTGCAAGCGGCGGAGTGTGCAGATTGAGAATGTGATCTGTGTGAATCGTCATGCATATGAGCGCCGCGGATCAGGACCGTGCCGGTTTCTCCAACGGTGGCAGGCCCAGCGCCTGCTCCACGTGCTCGGCGATCCAGGCCAGGCGGCCCATCAGCTTCAGTTGCAGATCGCGATAACGCTCGCCCATCTGCTGGGCAGCGTTGATCACCAGGCCCAGGTCCGCACCCACCGGCGGCGGAAGCTCCAGCAGGTAACGGGCGATCGAGATTTCACCCTCGGCATGATCGAAGGGATACATCGGATCGCGCAGGCCGCCATGGATGTGTGACATCTGTTTGGCCAGCTTGTTGCAGACCGCCTGCAGCTCGCCCACGAATGCCTCATCGCTGCGCATGTTGTTCAAGACCTGCACCAGGGCCACAACCTGCGCCAGCAGTTGATCCAACTCCTTGATGCTGCCGCTGTAACTCTGCAAAGCCGACACGGCCGCCGCCGCTCGCGTTGACATGATGCGCAACTTTTTGGCTTTGGCCGGTTCCATGCCCGGGACGGCGCCCTGGGCCAGAAGAAGGCGGGCCAGTTCGATGCGCTCGATGCCGCGGCCGGCCAACGCCCGCAGCTTCTCGATGCCCTGATCATAGGCGTTGCGGGCTCGGATCAGTTCGTCACCCACATCCTTGCTGTTGGTCGAGTTCAGGCCGAACTGCTGGGGACGGATGCGCACATTGGCGTGCAGATAAACCTGGGCGCAGTTGACCTGGTGCAGGCGCTGGGCGGCCATGGTTAGCTGCAGGCGCAGTTGGTCGGCTTTGGCGGCATCGGCCAGCATGGCCTGGCGCAGCATCATCAGCTTTGTTTTGGCGTCGTCCGTAGTGACAGCCGGCGACTGTTGACCGCGCCCCGGCATGACCGCGGCCGCGAGGTGAAATGAACCCTGGAAGAAACGCTCCAGCGCTTCGGCGGAAGATTGCTCGATCCGGTTCTGCTGCAGCAGCTTATCGGTGGGCGTCAGCTTGATGCGCTCGTAGGCCCGGCCCAGCTTGGATTGATAATCGTGGGCGGAGGCGATGCGACAGAGCCGATCGTAGTCGGCAAACAGCACGCGGGCCGGCTGATCGAAGTGGAAGATGCCCGGGTCGTTCGCGCGCTTGACCGAGGCGATGCGATCGGCGTCGGCGGGATGCGTGTCCAGCAGGCGCGTGCGGCGATTGGCTATAGCCTGGGCCAGTTGCATCTGCACCTGCTGCGGCAGTTTGCCGCTGTGATATTCGATCAATGCGGGGAAGTTGTCACTTAACTCACCCGAGGCCAGGGCGCTGCGCAGGTTGGCAGCCGCCGCCTGATACGACACCGCCAGCACCGGCAGACGCTGGGCGGTGGACTCGAAACCTTCCCCGCCCACGATCCGCGCTTCGCAGCGATCGGCATCGAACTCCATCTGCCGCAGCATGAAGCAACTGACCACGTGCCCGACCATCATCAGCAGCCACAGCACAATCCGGCTCAACCACACCATCAGCCGCGTCACCAGCACCACCAGCAGGATCGTGATATGTCCCGGCTCGTGCGTCAGCTCCGACAGGCGCTGGTCCCAGGCATCGCGCTCATACACCACCCGCGCGAACCAGCCGTTGATCGCACGCACCACGTAAGTCAGGCGCATGGCCCCGCCCTGCGTGAAGTGCCCGAACTCGTGGGCCATCACGCCGATCAACTGACGCAGGGTCAATCCGCTGACCAGCGGCAGCCCGATGGTCAGCACCAGGTCACCGCCCAGAAAACTGCGCAGGCCGCGGCAAAAGCCGGCCGAGGCATTGACGTCGCAGTTGACATCAATGCGGCTCGGCCGCGGTGCGCCCAACGTGTCGGCCAGCTTGTCCACCAATTCGAAGAGCACCGGCTGCTCTTTGCGCTCCAGCGACAACGGAATCATCCGGCCCTGGCGCGGAGCGAAGAACGGCTTGATCATGAACAGCACCGCCACCACGCCCGCCACGATGGGCGCAACGTAGGCAGCGATCACAAAGATCGCCGCTCGGTTGGCCGGCATGTGCGAGAGCATCACCACGTCGTAGCGGGCATGCAGATACACCGCGTAACCCAGCAGTGCGATCAACCCCAAATAAATCACCGGCAACAGCACCATCACCAGGGCCGCCACCAGCAGCCACAGCCGGTAAAGCAGCATGATCCGCACCGGACGAATGCCCTGATCCAGCGCCGCCAGCAATGCCTGTCGGCTCAACTTGGGCCGAGGCACAACCGCAGCGTCGGCCGTGGAACGGGGACTGACGGTCTGGCTCATGTGACCCCCCATGGTGAGATTTGTTTCTGTCTTACAGTGTACCATGCAGTCCATCATTGATGGACTGACACCTGACACGGTCCTGTTGCTGCGATTGCCCATCCTGGAATGCAAACAGGTGAGGCCCGCAGACGTGGGGTTATAATGGCGGCTCAATCAGCGGGGGTGTATTCGGTCACGATTCAACTTTGAACTATCCCATCAGGAGAAGATCATGCGTTTGTGCGTTGCTTTTGCTACTTCCTTTCTGACGTTGATCGCGGCTGCAACCAGTGATGCACAGAAGTCCAGCGTGCCGCCGCTCGATCCGGCCATGGGGGTGGCAGTAGCGCATTCGCCGGCTTCCAGCAAGCGATACGTCACCACCCCGGCCATCGAAATCCTGCCCGACGGCTCATACCTGATCGCCCACCAGGGCCTCGGCGCTACGGACGTTTATCACTCCACCGATCGCGGCAAAAGCTGGAAGCTGATCAGTCGCCTCAAACCCCTGGGCTGGGCGGGCTTCTTCATTCACGGCGACAAGCTTTACATGATGGGCACGCAAGGCGGGTTCTCGCCCCTGCTCATCTATCGCTCCGAGGATTGGGGCAAAACATGGACCCAGCCCGTCGATTCCAAGACCGGCCTCATCCGAGACGGCTCGTGGCACACTTCCTCCATGCCCATGATCGAATACAAAGGCCGCATCTATCGCGGCATTGATTTTCATTACTCGGACACGCGGCGCGATATGTCGCCCTGCCTGTTTTCCATCGATGCCGATGCCGACCTGCTCGATGCCAGCAACTGGTACAACACCGAGCCGCTGCCCCGGCCCAGCGAGGATGAAGTCGGCTTCAAATGGGGCAACTGGTTCGAGGCTGGCGCCGTCATCTTTCCCAGCGGTAAGCCCGGGCTGATCATTCGCTGCGATTACCGCGAAGGCGGCAACGAAAAAGCGGTGCTTATCGAAGCCGTGGACGAAAAAGGCACTGCATTGAATTTCGATCCCAAGCGTGATTTCATCAACTTCCCCGGCGGCTGCAAGAAGTTCAACGTCCTCTACGATGAAAAGTCCGGCCTGTACTGGACGCTGAGCAACTTCGTGCCCCGCAAACACTGGGACTACAACCCCGAACGGGCCCGCAACACGCTGGTGCTGATGCGATCCAAGGATCTGCGCATCTGGGAAGCCCGCTGTGCCGTGCTCTACGGCCCGGACATCGACCATCACGGCTTCCATTACGCCGACTTCCGCTTCGACGGCGACGACATGATCGCGGCCATCCGCACCGCTTACGACGACGGCATGGGCGGGGCCCACAGCCAGCACGATGCCAACTATCTGCTGTTCAAACGCATCGCCAACTTCCGCAATCTGGAACCGGATGACTCCGTGCAATCCTGGCTGGGCAGAGAGCTGCGCCTGTGGAACTTCCACAAGGCCAGGTGACTTCGAGCCACTAACATAATTGGATTCGCCACGAAGGCACGAAGGGCACCAAGGGGAAAACCATGCACCTGGTCCTGTCTTCGTGTTCTTCGTGCCTTCGTGGCTCCTTTTGTTTTCTGCTCTTAGCCCGACAACTCAAGCGCTGCGATTTCCCTGTGCAGCTACCGACTCGAAATTGCGTAGTGGGAGTTCTCCGCTGCTCGCTTGCTGCGCGGCCCGCGCTGTTCTAACTCCCCACCCCCCACCCTGAAAGACAGAAGACAAAAAAACTTGTAGCCTCCACAGCCGGAACCGCCCTACACCCCACCTCCCCCCGGAAGTATTCATCAGGTCACCTCGGCACGATGCTCACCCAAGTTATGAGTGGTTCAAGACCCAACAGGCCTGGGCTAGGTATTAAATTAATACCTAAATCTTTCACCTGATCAATCACACGCCGATTACAGCTTTAATCAAGGTCAGACTCCCGTAGCACGAAGCTGCACGTAACACCCCTGCCGCAGCGCCCCCCTTTTCTGCAGATCAAACGCCAACGTGAAGAATCGGGCAACCAGATCATTCGCCTGCGGCCACCTTTGCCGTCCCCATATAATCCCAACCATGCAGAGCCAACTAACCCCCAGGCGGACGCGAAAGACGTTTGGCGGCCACATGGGCCTGGAATGGCGCAACCTGCTGCGGCTTCAGGCCCGCAACACGCTGTCATCGTGGTACGGCAACACCCACATCATCTATTTTCATATGGCACGGGCAGCCATCCGCTATGTCTGTCAGCTTCTGGATATTCAACCGGGCGATAAAATTCTGATTCCCTCCTACAACTGCGGCGTAGAGGTCGATCCCATCCTCAAAAGCGGCGCGGTCGTCGCCATGTATCGACAGGACAGAACCGGGCAGATCGATGTCCATGACATCGAAAGGCAGATCGATGCGAACACCCGGATCATCTATGTGAACCGGTATTTCGGCTTCCCGCATCCGCTGGAAAACATCCGCCGCCTATGCGATGAAAAAGGTCTCTATCTGATCGAGGATTGTGCCTTGTCGTTGTTAAGCAGGGACGATCACGGCATCCCTCTGGGCAGCACCGGCGACCTGGTGTTCTTCAATCTGTACAAAACCCTGCCTTTACCCGACGGCGGGGCCTTGATGATCAACAACCCCGCCCTCGTCCGCGAGATGCCGGCCATGCACGCCCCGCCGCGATTGGATGTCCTGATTGAACTGCTGAAATTGTGCAAGAACAGCCTGCTTCGCCAGCTCCCCGTCGCCAACGACCTGTACGGTGCGATCAAACGCCGCCCGAAACGGCGCAACATGAATGACGGACAGCGAGCTGGGATGTGTCAGCCCGGCACCGGCCCGACACGGGCCGGCTCGCCTCAGAACACGGATCCATCTCAAACCACACCCCTGCCATCCTTCCCGGACATGCCCGCATCCTATTACTACGATGAAAACCTCAGCCTGCGCCGCATGTCGCGCCTGTCGCGTCATCTTCTGGAGCGCCTGGATTATGAGCAGGTGGTGCAGCAGCGACGAAAGAATTTCCTCCAATACCTCCACAACCTGCGCGACGCAAAGCGCATCGAGTTTCTATATCACGATCTGCCCGAAGGTGTCTGCCCATTGTGGTTCCCGATCTTCGTCGATGACCCGGATCTGATCAGCCGCAAGCTCTACCAGCACGCCATCGTCGCTTTGCACTGGTGGTACGGCTATCACCGCGCCCTGCCGCAAACCGGTTTTGGCGAAGCCTGCACCCTCAAAGACCACCTCCTGGTCCTGCCGGTTCACCAACAATTGAGGGACCGGCACATCGACTACATCATCAGCAGTCTGTTACGTGTCATCCATGACTTATGACTGATGTCAGCCAATCGACAATCAGCCATGCCCCCGTGCGGCGCTGACCACGATATCACCAGGCACATCAATATCGCGCAGATTGTGCGACCCTCACCATCCCGGTTTCCGCAGTGCCAACCGGCACGACGAGCCCTTCCGCTGGGGAGCCAGGGTGCAGGGGCTGGCGGCGAAGGCCCAGCTGCAACATGGTTCTGCTCCTTAGTTTCCTGGTGGTGTGAGGGGTATGAGCATCACATACCGCAAAGCGGACGAGAAGCACAAGGCCCACGCCAAGTAAACAAAACGGGAAAAGCAGAAATATATTATGATCCTATTTGCCCTCGTTTCATCCGCCGGTGGCAATGCTACTCATACGTTACCCCGCCTTCTTGATATTGCGGCGTAAAGCAGTTTTCTGTTTTTCTGCCCATGCGGCATCAAAGTCACCCAGACGAACTTGCTCGTCGATTGTCGTGTCGTATATTCTGACAAATGCCTCTCCCGGCCCCATCGGATTCAGCACTCCACGATGAATGTGATATTCGCCACTCTCTGCGAAATCTCCTGCGAAATTAGAAACGGTAGCTAAGTTCGACTTTCGCACTTACGCGGCCAGTTGTACGGCGTGGCAGAGGGTTTT
>CAYYGM010000138.1:0-10599 GCA_964471555.1 uncultured Phycisphaeraceae bacterium | reverse complement strand
CTGTCGCTCCCTGAACCTCAGCCATGCCACCCCCTGAACAGGTTAACCCGCCACCAAAGCTCGCCTCATCCCCCACGAAAGCGGGGCGTTTGGCCTGTCCTGGATGCGGTCTTGCTGAGACGCCAGAATAAAGGGGAGCCTCCCCTTTTCTGCTCCCCCCCTTTTCTGCCCCTTTTTTTCCTGATAAAACAATCAGTCAGCCAAGTGGCGGCTGCCTGGAGGGGTCCGTTTCAGCCGTTCCGTAAATCGTTTCATTTCTTCGAATTCTTCGGGAGGTAGAGGTCGACCGTAAGGATCCATGCCACCCATTTTGCCATTTGCATATCCCCAGACGATCGACTTGGTATCTTGCACCTGATTGCGTGGAGGACGCAACAAAGCATCACAAGAAGGCCAATATTTCCTCCGTATGTATCGCTCTGGGTATAGCCATTCACGCTCTGCAGAGGCTATGTAACGTCGTGAACGTTCCTTGATCAACCAATTGATTTTGAGAACATCATCATTGGTTAACGATCGATCTCGAATAATACCCAACAGGTGAAACACACTCGTGGCAAAAGCCCGCGCATTAATACGTACTGCCAGTGGATCGACAGAATCTGGTTTCAAGGCATATTCGCGATTGGTCATTATTAGACAATGATCGAGGTTTAGCGGAAATATCGTGCGCGTCCCAACCAGTTCAATTCCGGGATCGCTTGGATACTGGCAGGGTTTCTGTCCCGGCAGTATGGCATGGTTATACGTAACCACTGGATGATCACTCAAAATAAATTTCACGCTAGATGATGTTGCTGACACAATTTCCCAAACACATTCAGTCCAAATTGTGCAGTGTATTTGGCGTAATCGGTGCATAATCTCTAATGCAATTTGATGACGTGCTAAGCCCTTGACTACATAAGAGGGGAATGTTGATGCAATGTAATCTAATCCTTTGGGCGTTCGTAACTTTTGCGCATCAAGATAGGATAGAAAATTCTGAAAATGCTTATGTCCTTTATTCCAATCCCCAGTCAATACAACGGGTAACGCGCAAGCACCATCGTTATCAATTTTGCCAAAGAGATATCGCTCCATTGCATCGGAAGCGTATGGTCCAAGGGCAATCGTATAGAGATCTTGTTGGGAAAAACATCGCTCCGGCCCCCACCTAAGCAGATCGCGTCTTCGGTATGACTTCCCACCAAGTATTCGCACCGAATCTGGGTGCAAGTCTAGATAGTGAAATTGATTGACCCCGGTGGGCAAAAAGCCACGTTGATACCATTGTGCAACATAATGGTGCTGCTTGGAGCGATTCATACACAACTAGAATAGCCATCATCTATTCATCCGTCACGCAACCTTCGCTGGCGCTCTTGACCATCTTGATGTACTTCGCCAGCGTTCCGCGCGTCGCCTTGTAGGTCGGCTGTTTCCAGGCGGATTTGCGCTGGGCGAGTTGGTTGTCGGTCAGGGCGACGTTGATGGTGTTGGCGTCGGCGTCGATGGTGATCTGGTCGCCGTCGTGGAGGAGGGCGATGGGGCCGCCTTCCTGGGCTTCGGGGGTGACGTGGCCGATGATGAAGCCGTGGGAGCCGCCGGAGAAGCGGCCGTCGGTCATGAGGGCGACGTCTTTGCCTAGGCCGGCACCCATGATGGCGGAGGTGGGGGTGAGCATTTCGGGCATGCCGGGGCCGCCCTTGGGGCCTTCGTAGCGGATGACGATGACGTCGCCCTTTTTGATTTTGCCTGCTTCGAGGCCGGCGATCATGTCCTCTTCGGAGTTGAAGACGCGGGCGGGGCCTGAGAAGTGGGTGCCTTCCTTGCCGGTGATCTTGGCGACGGCGCCGGTGGGGGCGAGGTTGCCGCGGAGGATGCGGATGTGGCCGGTGGGCTTGATGGGTTTGTCGATGGGTGCCACGACGTCCTGCGCTTTCGCGAAGCCGGCAAGCGGCTTGAGGTTTTCAGCGAGGGTTTGGCCGGTGACGGTCAGTTGATCGCCGTCGAGCATGCCGGCTTCGAGGAGCATCTTCATGACCGCGGGGATGCCGCCGACGTTGTGGACGTCTTCCATGACGTACTTGCCGGAGGGCTTGAGGTCGGAAAGCAGCGGGGTCTTATCGGAGACTTTCTGGAAGTCGTCAATGTCGAGCGGGATCTCGAAAGCGCGGGCGATGGCCAATAGATGGAGCACGGCATTGGTCGAGCCACCGAGGGCGATGAGGGTGACCATGGCATTTTCGAGGCTGGCACGGGTGAGGATGTCGCGCGGCTTGATGTCGCGTTCGAGCAGGGTGCGGATGGCAGCCCCGGCCTTGAAGCACTCCTGCATCTTCTCTTTGGACACGGCGGGTGCGGAAGCGGAGTAAGGCAGGGAGAGTCCCATCGCTTCGATGGCGGTGGCCATGGTGTTGGCGGTGTACATGCCGCCGCAGGCGCCGGCCCCGGGGCAGGAGTTGCGGATGATGTCTTTGCGCTGATCTTCGGTGATCTTGCCTGCGAGTGCTTCGCCGAAAGACTGGAAAGCGGAGACGACATCGCGGGGGGTGTTTTCGCGGGGGTGGTCTTTGTCCTTGAAGTCGGTGCAGCCGGGCTTGATGGTGCCGCCGTAGATCATGATGGCGGGGCGGTTGAGTCGGCCCATGGCCATGATGCAGCCGGGCATGTTCTTGTCGCAGCCGGGGATGGTGATCAAGGCGTCGTACCATTGCGCCGCCACCACGGTTTCGATCGAGTCGGCGATGATGTCGCGCGACTGGAGGGAATAGGACATGCCATCGGTGCCCATGGAGATGCCATCCGAGACGCCGATGGTGTTGAAGCGGAGACCGACGAGGCCGGCCGCAGCGACGCCGCGCTTGACCTCGGCGGCCAGGTCGTTGAGGTGCATGTTGCAGGTGTTGCCCTCCCACCAGTTGCTGGCGATGCCGACCTGGGGCTTGTCGAGGTCCGCTTCGGTGAGGCCGGCCCCGAGGAGCATGGCCTGGGACGCGCCCTGGGAGCGGGGCTGGGTGACGTGGGCGGAATACTGATTGAGTGGCTTGCTGGACATTGGTGTTTGGCTCCTGTGAAACGGAAGGGGGCATTGTAACGCGCGGGAGAGAGGGGGGGCGGGAGGCGATGGATGATGGATGAGGTGGGAGGCGTGGGGCTGTGGGGATTCAGGCGATCAGGCAATCAAGGAATCAGGCAATGGCTCGTGTGATCCGGGGCTTCGCTGCGCTCAGCCCTCGGCGTGGGGGGAGGAGTTGAGGTTTTGTTCACTTCCGGGGGGGTGAGTTTGCCAACAATCTGGAGGGGTTCTATCCTGTGCCGTTCCGACAGGAAAACGAACGCGCCGCCACGATTATGCCTCTTGTTGCACCACCGCTGCTGCTTTATTTCGGGTCCGCTCTGGGCGCGGTGGCGTTGCTGATGGTGATGCCGCAGGCCAGGCGGGGGGTGCGGGTGCTGGGGACGTTGCTGGGGGCGGTGGTTCTGGGGGGGCTGTGGCTGCTGCTGCACCAGCGATTCGCGGCGGCGGGGTACGGGATGCAGATGGATGAGGGGGCGACGCCTTTCTACTACGTATTCAGCGCGGTGGCGGTGGGTGCGGCGGTGGCGGTGATCGCCAGTCGCAAGCCGGTGCACGCGGCCTTGTGGTTCATCATGGTGGTGCTGGCCTCGGCGGGATTGTTTCTGACGCTGACGGCTGAGTTTATGGCGTTTGCCATGATCATCATCTACGGCGGGGCGATCCTGGTGACGTACATGTTCGTGATCATGCTGGCAGCTTCCAGCGGTGATCCGCAGCACGAGGAAGACCTGCCCGATTACGACCGCAACTGGCGCAGCCCGGCGGCAGCGGTGTTGTGCGGGTTTTTGCTGCTGGCGGTGCTGCTGAGCTTCGCCTTCGAGGGACGGTCGCCCGCCCCCGCCCCCGCCCCCGCCCCCGGAAGGGGTCAGATGACTGATCAGCAGATCATCGAGAACGTGCTGACCAATCGCAGCGAGAAGCGGTTAGCGGAGAGCCTGACGCCGGCGTTGTCACCCGGTGAACTGGAGAAGATGAACGAGGTGGCGGGTTCGCAGCAGCATCTGAACAACGTGGAGCGCGTGGGGCTGGATCTGTTTGAAGGTCACCCGCTGGGCTTGGAACTGGCGGGTGTGATTCTGACCGTTTCGCTGGTGGGAGCGGTGGTGATCGTGCGGCTGCCGGTGCGGGGGGATGGGGGCTTCAATCCTGAGGCCTCAGACCGAAGGGCGGTCGATCATGGGTGAGCCGATCAATGACGTGGCCCTGGCGCACTTTCTGCTGACCGGCGGGCTGCTGTTCGTGCTGGGCATGATCGGGTTTCTGATCAGGCGCAACCTGATCATCATGTTCCTGTGCACGGAGCTGATGTTCCAGGGCGTGGCGGTGACGCTGGTAGCGTTCAGCAAGTTTCACCTGGAAGTGTCGGGGCAGACTTTTGTGATCTTCGTGTTGACCATCGCGGCTGCGGAAGCGGCGTTGGCGCTCGGCCTGGTGGTGCTGCTGTTCAGGAGCAAGCACACGCTGGATGCCGAGGCGTGGGGAGAATTAAACGGATGATGGATGATCGATGATGGATGATGTGAAAAACATGGATTCGATGGTCAGCTTATCCATCATCCATCATCCATCATCCATGCTCAGAAACCGACCATGGCACTAGAGACCATCAAATTCCTCCCCTGGATTCCGCTACTCGGAGCGGTGCTTTGTGCGATCTGCTGCACGAGCCCGGCTCTGCGCAGGCTGGCGGGGGCGATCTGTGTGCTGTCGGTGGCGTCGGCGTTTGCGCTGGCGATGGGCGTGTATTTCGGGCCGGAGTCGCAGGTGGCCCTGGGCGGCAAGACGGTTAGCGCGCTGCGCTGGATCGATGTGCACTCGTTCTCGGCCGGGTTTGGTTATTACATCGACGGGCTGACCATGATCATGCTGTTCGTGGTCACCGGCATCGGCTCGCTGATCGCGCTTTATGCCACGGGATACATGAAGGGCGACCGCGGGTATGCGAGGTTCTTCTTCGGCGTGTGCCTGTTCATCTTCGCCATGACCACGCTGGTGATGGCGGACAACCTGGTGCTGCTGTACCTGGGCTGGGAAGGCGTTGGCCTCTGCTCGTACCTGCTGATCGGGTACTACTACGACAAGCCCTTTGCCGTCGCGGCCGCCAAGAAAGCGTTCATCGTCAACCGCATCGGCGACCTGGGTTTCGCCCTGGGCATCTTCCTGACCTGGACCACCTTCGACACGGTGAGTCTGCACGAGGCGATTGAGAAGGCCCGTTACATTCTCGAACACCACGGCGAAGTGACGACCGCCATGCAGTGGATCCCCTTCCTGCTGATGGCGGGCGCGTTCGGCAAGTCGGCCCAGTTCCCGCTGTACGTCTGGTTGCCCGACGCCATGGCCGGCCCGACGCCGGTCAGTGCCCTGATCCACGCGGCCACCATGGTCACCAGCGGCGTGTTCATGATCGCCCGGCTTATCCCGGTGTTCGAGCTTTCGACTTACGCATTGCCCGTGGTGGCGATCATCGGCACGTTCACCGCGCTGCTGGCAGCCACCATCGCCCTGACCAACAACGACCTCAAGGGCGTGTTCGCCTACTCGACGGTGTCACAGTTGGGCTACATGTTCCTGGGCGTCGGTGTGCTCTCGACCACGGGGGGAATTTTCCATCTGTTCACGCATGCTTTCTTTAAGGCCCTGCTGTTCCTCACGGCCGGTTCGGTGATGCACGCACTGGCGGGGCAGTTGGACATCCGCACGATGGGCGGGTTGCGCAAGAGGATGCCGGTGACCTGCTGGCTGATGTTTGCCGGCTGCCTGGCGTTGGCGGGTGTGCCGCCGTTCAGCGGGTTTGTCAGCAAGGACATGATTCTGCACGATGCGCTGGCGCGTGGGCTGCACGGTGAGCCGCTGTTTATCGTGCTGGCGATTGCGGGTTTGTTCACGGCGCTGCTGACGGCGTATTACACATTCCGGCTGTGGTTCCGCGTGTTCATGGGGCCCGAGCGGTTTGAGATGGGCGAGGAACATCATGGTGACGAGGACGCCCACGCAGCCCCGCATGTACATGCGGGGCTCCAGGAGGACGAGCACGCTGCTCATGCTCACCATGGGCCGCACGAGATGCCGTGGTGGCCGATGAATCTGCCGCTGGTGGTGCTGGCGATCGGGGCGATCGCGGCCGGCATCCTGGCGGAATACGTCGGCGGCGAGCACGGCTGGATGCACAAGATGATCGAACACTCCACCGCCAGCGTGGAGTACGAGTTCCACGCTGAACTTTTCGGCCTGTCTCTGCACAGCGTGATGGTGGTGCTGTCACTGCTGATTGCCACGGCGGGCATTGGGACGGCGGCGTACCTGCACTGGTGGCACCGCGAGACGGCGGGCATGCTGGAGCAGAAGTTCGCGCCACTGGTCAAGCTGCTGGTCAACAAGTACTACGTGGACGAGCTGTACGACCTGGCCATCGTGCGACCGCTGCGCGGGTGCGGCCGACTGTTCAACGTGATCGACGACTACCTGATCCAGGGCTTCCTGGTGCAGATCGTCGGCGGCTGGGGCCCGCGCCTCGTGGGCTATGTGCTCAAGCCCAGCCAGAGCGGCAAACTCCAGGGCTACGGCGTGGGCATGGCGGTGGGCGTGGTGATCGTGATGGTGATATTGATTTTCAAACTGACGGGGAATTGAACCGCAGAGACGCAGAGGACGCAGAGGAATTCAGAAAAGGTTTGGACTGGAAAACAGAATGCGCAGGAGTGTTGTGGACAAGCGAATGATGGCAAAGTCGGTTGACAACTCAACCTTCTTTTTGCCTTCCTCCGCGACCTCTGCGTCTCTGCGGTTCAACTTGACTTGATACACAATGCCGACACAGAGTTACATACTGCCGCTGCTGGTGCTGGTGCCGCTGATCGCGGGGCTGGTCATGCTGCTGCCGCTGCCGATGTTCAACGATCGGCGGAACATCTTCCACTGGTCGCTGCTGGCGACGCTGGCGACGTTCGCGTTGTCGCTGAAGATGGCCTTTGCCTTCGACTTCCACGGCCCGACGTTCCAGTTGCGCGGCATGGCGCCGTGGGTCAGCCAGTTCGGGTTGCAGTTCGGCTGGGGCGTGGATGCGATTTCGCTGTGGCTGATTCTGCTGACCACGTTCCTGATGCCGATCGTGGTGCTGTCGTCGCTGACCGCCATCACGGAAAGGTCGCGCGAGTACTACTTCTGGCTGCTGCTGATTCAGGCGGCCATGACCGGCACGTTCATCGCCACCGATATCATCTTCTTTTACATCTGCTTCGAGTTCACGCTGGTGCCGCTGTACTTCCTGATCGGCGTGTTCGGCTCAGGTGATCGGCTGCGGGCGGCGGCGGTGTTCTTCATCTACACCTTCACCGGCTCCATGCTCACCTTCGCGGCCGTGCTCTACGTCGCCTATCACGCGGGATGGAACTTCGACATCGAAGCGATGTACCTCGCGGCTCGCTCGCTCAGCGGCACGGAGCAGGCGTGGATCTTCCTGGCCCTGATGGCGGGCTTTGCGGTCAAGGTGCCCATCTGGCCGCTGCACACGTGGCTGCCCCTGGCCCATACCGAAGCGCCCACCGCGGGCTCGGTGATCCTGGCCGGCGTGTTACTGAAGCTGGGCACCTACGGCATTTTGCGCTTCGTGCTGCCCATGTGCCCGCTGGCGGTGCTCGAATACGCACCCTACGTCGGCGTCATGGCGATCTGCGGCATCATCCTCACCGCACTGATCTGCTGGGTGCAGACCGACATCAAGAGACTCATCGCTTACTCTTCAGTGAGCCACCTGGGCTTCTGCGTGCTGGGCCTGTTCGCCCTCGATCGCCTGGACATCGGAGCCCACGGCGCGGTGATGTACATGGTCAACCACGGCCTGTCCACGGGGGCACTGTTCCTCTGCATCGGCATGATCTACGAGCGCTTCCACACCCGCGACATGGGCCAGATGTCGGGGCTCGGTCGGGCGATGCCGGTGTGGTCGAGCTTCATGGTGTTCTTCGTGCTGGCCAGCGTGGGACTGCCGGGACTGAACGGATTCGTGGGCGAGTTCCTCACGCTGCTGGGTGCGTTCAGTTCGCCCCCGGAAGTTTTGGGGATGGTGTATGCGGCGGTCGCTGGTTTGGGATTGATCTTCGGCGCCATCTACCTGCTGTACATGGTGGGTCGCGTGATCTTCGGCCCGACGAAGCTGCCGCACGTGCATGGCAAGCTCAATGACTTGAGCGGGCGTGAGATCGTGGTGCTGGCGCCGATCGCGCTGGCGTGCCTGGTGCTGGGATTAGCGCCGTATCTGATGCTGGACACGCTGGACAATTCGCTGGCCCAGTTGACCGGGCCGGCCAAATCGAAGTTGCCGGCGACGGTGGTGCAGGATGAGTTGCCGCAGGCCACGGTGAGCCTTGTGATGGATGAGGTGAGCCGATGAGCAACCTGATGGTTGACAAGGTGGTGACGCTCTGGCCGGAGATGGCCATGCTGGCCGGCGCGGTGGCGTGCCTGATGACGGGGCTTTCCGGTCAGGCGTCGCGGCGGCGCACGGTGGTGTGGATCGCGGCGGCAACGCTGATGATCGCAGGCATCCTGGCCGCGGCAAGCACCGCGCAGGCGACCAGCGGCGTGGGCCTGGCGGGCATGGCCAAGTTCATCAAGGTCGGCGTTGCGGCGGTGGGCCTGCTGTTGTTGATGTTGAATACGAGCGCGTCTTCGGATGAAGCGCCCGGCGTGCTGAAGCACGCCTCGCCCCGGGGGATGTTGGCAGGCGGCGAGTTGGGGGGCGAGTTTTTCGCTTTCTTCCTGTGTAGTTTGACGGGATTGATGTTGACGGCCGGGGCGGATGACCTGGTGTGGTTGTTCCTGGCCCTGGAGCTGACCAGCCTGCCGACGTACGTGATGGTGGCGCTGGGGCGGCAGAAGCTCGAAGCGCGGGAGTCGGCCGTCAAGTACTTCTTCCTGGGCGCGATGTCCGCAGCATTGTTCCTCTACGGCTTTGCCCTGCTCTACGGTGCGGCCGGCTCCACGCAGTTGGCGGACATTCACCAGTACGCTTTGGACAACCCGCACGACGGGCTGCTGATGTTCGGCCTGGTGCTGGCGGTGGTGGGCATCTGCTTCAAGATCGCGGCCGTGCCCATGCACTTCTACGCGGCGGATGTCTATCAGGGCGCTGCTTCGCCGGTGACGGCCTTCCTGGCCTTCGTGCCCAAGAGCGCGGGGTTCATGGCCCTGCTGCTGGTGCTGGGCATCGTGGGTTGGCCGCTGCCGCAGCCGATCGCCTGGTTGATCGCAGCCATCGCGGTGGCGACCATGACCGTGGGCAACGTGCTGGGCCTGGTGCAGAGCAACGTGAAGCGCGTGCTGGCGTATTCGTCGATCGCGCACAGCGGGTACATGCTGCTGGGCGTGCTGATCGGCCCCGCCCCCGCCCTCGGAAGTGATGGCGGCGCGAGTAGCGCCATCGGCAACGGTGTGGCGGCCGTGCTGTTCTACCTGCTGGCCTACGGTTTCTCGACCATCGCCGCCTTTGCGGTGCTGGCCTGCCTGCGCGTGGAGGATGACGAGGCGCAGACCTACAACGACCTGGCCGGCCTGATGCAGCGTCGTCCGGCGCTGGCGGCCGTGATGGTGGTGGCGGCCCTGTCGCTGCTGGGGCTGCCGCCGATGGTGGGATTCCTGGGCAAGATTTATCTGTTCGGCTCGGCCCTGACGCAGGGCTACATCGTGCTGGTGGTGATCGCGGTGCTCAACAGTGCGATCAGTGCCGGGTATTACCTGCCGATCGCGGCATCGTGCATCTTCAGTAAACCGATGCGTGACGTGCAGGCGCTGGACGCTCCGGGGCGTCAGGCCGGCGCCGTGCTGGCCGCCATCCTGGCGGTGGCCCTGGGCTTCGGCGGCGGCAAACTGGTCAGCAGCGCCAACGATGCCGGCCGACTGGCCAAGCAGCAGAACACCAGCACCCGGACGGCCCAGAGCGAATCCGCCCAGCAGTTCATCTCGCATTGAGAAGCGTAACGCGGCGAACCACTGCGCTTCGTCAATCAACTCAGTTACCCGTTGCACGATTCCGCACGAACATTTCCCCTTCGTCGTTGAGGTTTTCTCCCCCCTGTGGCTATTATTAGTTTTTTAGAAAACTAATAACAGCCGTGGAGGGGGTGGCGAGGTGGGAGGACGGCGAGGGGGTGAACCTGTTCGGCGGCTCGTGTCGCATTGAGAATGCGTGGCGCGGTGAAACCGCGGTGCTTCGTCAATCAAATCATACGGATCACCCTCTCCGCCTGCATACTCCGCCGCTTGCACGGCTTCGCGCTGCCACCTGATCCCGCGGCAGTGTTTCGCGAAGCCGCAAGCGGCGGAGAAACACGCAAGTTCAGCGTGCGTTCCGTATCAGATATCCGTGACACGATTCCCCACGGATGTTTGCCGCCGCCGAGGGTTTTTCGCCTGCGGCCATTATTAGTTTTCTAGAAAACTAATAACGGCCGTGAACGGATGGGATGATGCACGGGGGGTGTTTTTTTGCTTGTTACCAGGGGGAATTCGATCCTCACCCCGGCCCTCTCCCGAGG
>CAYYGM010000137.1:0-10903 GCA_964471555.1 uncultured Phycisphaeraceae bacterium | reverse complement strand
CGGCGTGCTGCGTTCGCTCATAACGATTGACCGTGCCGCTTTCGATTTTCAGGTAGTGGTCCGGCGAGAGCGTGCGGAAATTATCGATCTCATGGAACGTGATCATGTTGGAATCGTGACCACGCGGGGGCTTGTTTTCGCCGACATCAAACGCGGTGCGCGAAGCCACCGCCAAGTCGTCCACTTGACCGTCCTGGTCCACGTCGTCGATGGCGAACTGGAAGTACTGGAAGCCTTCGCCCCATGTGCCGTTGTCGATGTTGGGGGTAAAGAGGAAGATCTGCTCGACGTCCCAGTTGATCAGATCCTTGGAGGAAAGGACCGCCGCAGCGGTGCGGGTCAGGGCCGCGGTGGTGATGCCGCGATGCACATCGAGGACGGGATTGTCGATGACATAGAAGCGCTCGGAGACCGGGTCGTACATCGCGCCGAACTTCTTTTCGCCGCCGGGCAGGCTGACCCAGTCCGCGGTGGTGGGATTGGATACGGAGGAAGCCGAGTTAACGTGGATCAGCACGGAGTTGGGATGCTCACCGACCTTGGGCAGCAGGACAACGCCGGTCTGGGGCGAGGCGACGACCTGGGCTTCGGTGACGGTCAGGCCGGTGCCCAAGGGACCGTTGTCGGTGTTGGCGCTGTTGCTGAGCGTCCAGGAGCTGGCCAGCAGCAGGTTGGAACTGACGGAAGCGGACATGACGCGCTTGCCGCTCTGAGCGATCCAGATGCGGTTGTTGTAGATCACCGGCATACTGGGCGAGCCGCCGTAATCCCCGTCTTTGAGCAGGCCGTTGGTCGAATCGGTGGGCGTGGTCCAGGTGACGCCGTAGTCGGTGGACTTGCGGATGAGGATGTCGCCGGTCGTCGTGCTGGCGCCGTCGCGGTATCCCCACATGTAGAGAGCACCGTTGAACTGGAAGACGGTGGACCAGAAAGCGTCGTTGACGGTCGACTGCTTGGTCCAGGTCTGCCCCTTGTTGGTGGAGCGGAAGACGTAGGTCACATTGTTGTCCGAGTCGCCGCTGCCGTGGAACAAGTCGTGCGAGACGATGTAGGAGCCGTCGGGCATGACGGTGATGGAAGGCGAAGCGGGATAGGTTTCATTGCCCAGAAGCTGATCCCACCAACTGGGCGACTCGATGTAGGAGATCACCGTGCCGGGCACGCCGCTGAAATCAGTGGCCCGTACCGTCGGCGTCAGCATCGTCAGCAGGCCGCCAGCCATCGCCATCAGAGCCACCCACCACAAGCGCGCGGACACCTCATTGACCAATCGACTGCGGCCATTTATCACGGTGATTCCTCCAAGGGGGTGCAGGACGCCTGGTTCCGCAGAGTCCCGTTTACCCCGGTCTCTGAAAAACGCGAAGTTCCTCAGCGATAGACGATTATACCTCTGCCTTTTGCATACGTAAGCAAAAGATGGCCGGTTGCGGCCCGGCCGTGGAGGTTCGGGCAGTTTGTGGCGGCGATGGCGGAGTTCAGTCTGACATGATGCTGGCAAACTCGGGCGGGGGCGGGCTGGAGGCCTGGATGGGGCCGTAGCGCAGGCTGGTGGCGTGCAGCATCAGGCGGGGTGCACTGTCAACCTGTCCGTAGAGTGCATCACCCAGAATGGGATGATTCAAATGAGCAAGCATGACGCGAATCTGGTGAAGATGCCCGGTGCCCAGGTTAATCTCCAGCAGGCTGGCCCGATTGCCGGATTGGACCGCTCGCCAGTGCAGCGTGCAACGACGGGCGGATTTCTCCCGGCTGCGGGCTTCCGTCTCGGCCACGCGCACCAGGGCGGGCTTGTGGCGGGCGACGTACAGGTCCATCGTCTCTTCCCGCTGTCCCTGCATCCTCCCGGCCACGACCGCCATGTATCGCTTCTCGATGCGATGCTCAGCAAACGCGCTGCGCAGCTCATGCCACCACGGCTCGTTCAATGCGATCGCCAGCAGGCCCGAGGCTTCGACGTCAATCCGATGCACCACCCCGCGCCGCAGTTCGCCTTCCTGCCCGGGCAGATGCGCGAACCGCCCCGCCACCGCGTTGAGAATCGTGCCCCGCTCATCGCTGCCCAGCGGATGCACCGGCACCCCGGCCGGCTTGTCCACCACGATCCAGCCATCGCCTTGAGCCACGATCTTCAGCGCCAACTCCGGCTGCGCGATCACGCCTTGCTCGCCCACCTCGACCACGATGCGATCGCCGACCTGAAGCAGACGACCTTTATCGCGCAGGTCCACGATGCGGCCGTTGCATGTGACATGTCCTGCTTGCAGCCGCTGTCGCACCGCGCCGCGCGAGAGCGCCAACTGCGCCGCCAGCGCCGCATCCAGACGCGCCCCTGCCGACTCGGCACTGACGGTCCAGGCTTGCGCAGGCACCGGCTTGCCTCCAACAAGCCCCGATTCATCCGGGCGTTGATCCATCAACACGCTCCGTTGATCGAAGAGCCACTAACAAAATTGGATTCGCCACGAAGACACGAAGGGGAAAACCCATACACCTGGTCCTGTCTTCGTGTTCTTCGTGTCTTCGTGGCTCATTTTGTTTTCTGCTCAAACACATTCTAAGGCGTGTTGGCGGAGGTCTTGGGGCGGCCCTGGGGGTAGAGCAATTGAAGCTGGTTGCGCAGCTTGGCCGCGTCGTTTTTGCGGTCGGCTGCTTCGTACAGATCGAGCAAACCCCACTGCCAGTCGCCCTTGCCCGGATCGACTTCGATGGCCTTCTTCATCGCGGCAATGGCGTCGTCATAGCGGCCGGCCTTGGCGTACACCTGGGCCAGCGTGTCGAGGTATTCGGCATTGCGCGGCTCGGCCTCCGTCGCCGCCTGGGCCAGCCTGGTCGCTTCCTCCAGACTTTCGCCGCGGCCCAGCAGCACCATGGCCAGGTTGTTGTCCGCGATCACCATCTTGGGGTCCAGCTCCAGCGCCTTGCGGTATGCGGTCTCCGCCTGGTCGAGGCGGCCGGACAGTTCGGCCATGATCGCTTGCAGCACCCATGCGGACGCATCGGCCTGTCCCGTCGCGGTGGCCAGTTCGATCCAGTGTTGGGCCGAGTCGCGGTTGGCCACGTCGCCGGAACGCAGGAACAGCGACCACCAGCCCTGGGCCAGTTGCGCCTGCTCGTCGGCAGCGCCGGACGGCGTGTGCGGCTCAACTTCGTGCAACCACTGGGCGGCCGTCTTCACATCACTGATCGCCAAAGCCGCGATGCGACTCCAAAGCAGCCGCCAGGTGTGGTCGCGGTCCAGCAGCGGGCGCAGCACGTTCTGCGCCTCGCTTGTGCGTCCTTCCGCCACCAGGCCGCGCACGTAGGAGAAGATGACCGACGGATATTGATCGGGAGAAGCCAGGGCGGCATCCAGGTGCGGCTGAATCTCGCGCATGGCAGCCTGCACCTCACCCATGCGCAGTCGCGCTTCAGCCACGATCATGTCCGCGCCCAGGGCCTGCCCGGCCGAACGCTGGCGCCACTGCGATGCCGCCACCAGCGCCTCGGGCCAGCGCTGCAGCGCCGTGAGCGCCTCAGCCGCCAGCCAGGCCGCATCGACCGAGGTGGGATGCTCGTACATGGTGCGCGTGGCCAGTTCCGCGGCAGACTGGTTGTCGCCGCCGTTCAAATAGGCGCGCATCATGGCGATCTGCAGGGTCAGGAAATCGCGGTGTTCAGCCGCAAACTCGCGCAGGGCCCTGGCCTGCTCCGCTTGATTTTCCGAGGATGTTTTGGACAGAATATCCAGCGCCTCGATGGCCGCCTCCTGCTGGTCCGGCTCACCGACCAGCGATACCACCAGTGTGCTCCACGGCATCACCGCTGCATATTTCTTCACCAGATCCTGATGTTCGAGCAGTTGCTGCATGATCGGGGCCTGGCCGATCTGTCCCGTACCTTGCCTGGCGTCGGCTAGCGCGGCGTCGGCTTCACCGACGGTCAACTCGAATGCGATCAGCTTGCGCCAGTACTCGCGGTTGTCCGGAGCAGCTTCCACCGCGGCGCGGTAGTGCGTCACCGTCTCGTCAGGCGAGCCGAACCGCGCGAAATACGCCGCCAGCGTGGCCTGCTTCTCATCTTCCGGAATCTTCAGATCCTCGAGGCGATTGAGCACCTGACGCGCCTCCTCACCGCGATTCTGCGTGGCATAGAAGCCGGCAATGAACAGAATCCCGGCCGTGGTCGGATGCTCCAACAGGCGCTGGCAGGCAGCCTCGGCTTTGTCCAGTTGCCCGTTGCGGCGGTAAAGCGAAGCCAGCAGCAGTTCATCGACCGACTGCGGCGTTTTGCCGCGGCTCTTGAGTTCCTCCAGCACCGCGATCGCCCGCTGGTCGAGGCCCTGTTGCGCCAGCAGCAGCGCAGCGCGGCGCAGCAGTTGCGGCGATGCGGAAGGACTGAGCACCACCTGGTTCAGATGCTCAGCCGCCACTTCGTAGGAGCGCATGGATTGATAAATGCGTGCCAGGTCGAGCTTGAGGCCGATGGCATCGGGCCGCAGCGCCAGCGCCGCCTGCAATTCGCGCACGGCCAACGGCAACTGCCCCGCCCGCTGATACGCATCGGCTGCCAGCACGCGGGCTTCGAATTGATTGGGATCACGGGTCAGCACATCGCGCAGCATGGCCTGGGCATCGTTGAGCGATTTACTCTCATCGCCCTGCTGCAATAACCAGCGTGCCCGCTCCAGGCGCCAGACGGTGCCATCCTCGCCGGACAGTTTTTTCAAGCGCTCGATGATCGCCGTCGCAGCCGCCGTGTCGTGGGCCAGGGACTTGCTGCGCAGAGCCATGATCTGCATGTGAATGTCATTGGGATATTGATCAGCCAGTTTGGTCCAGACCTCGGTGGCGCCGGGGTCGCCGGCCGCTTCCAGCACCTGGGCCCAGGCTGCCTGCCAGTTTGGATCGTCAGCCACGACCTGCTTCTTCATCATCTCGATCGCCTGGTCGGCGTGGCCGGCGTCGATCGTGCGCAAGGCTTCGTCCGCCGCCTGCTGCGGCGTCTTATCCGCATCCGCCAGGGACAGCAGGGCATCGCTGAGCCCCAGTTCGTACTCGCTGCTGATATCCGCCAGGTGGGCCAACAGATCGCCCGGCAAGGCGGCCTTCTGATCGACCAGCTTCTGCAGCGTCTGTTGCAGCAGATCGATCTCGCCGATGTGCACCAGCGTGTTGACCCGCAGCAGGATGGTGGCCTGCGGCCCGCCCACCGCCTGGTCGATCTGGTCCAGCAGGGTCATCAGATCATCGCGGCCGCGACTGTCACTAGGGGTCAACCTTGCGGCACGCACCTGGGCAATCAACAGGGCGGACTCCACGCTGTTGGGCCGGCGCACGAAGGCGTTTTCCGCCAGTTGTTCGGCCTGATCGAACTGGCCGGCCCCCAGGTAGTAGCGGGCCAACTGCCGCGGCGGACCGTCCCACACCGGGCGCAGATCCATGGCTTTCTGCCAGTGATCGACCGCCAGTTTCGACTCCCCGGCATCGGAGTAGGCGTCGCCCAGCAGGCTGTTGAGATACGCACTGCTGGCGTCCAGCTTCACCGCTTGGCTCAGGGCATCGACCGCGCCGGCGTCGGCGTTCAGGTTGTCGGCCAGCAACACCGCCAGAGCGCCTGACCATGCCTGGGCGGCTGAGTCCTTGGTTCGTTTCTTCAACGCCGCCACGATCGCTTCTGCCTTGTCACGGTCACCGGCTTGTTGCGCACTCATGGTTGCGATGGCGGCCATCTGCACGTCGGCGTCCGGGGCGGTCAGATCCTGGTCGGCCAACGCCTTGGCGACCTCGTCCAGCATCCCCGCCTCGAAGCAGCGGCGCACTTTTTCCTTCACCAGCATGGGCTCGCTCTCGGGCGTGACCTGCTTGATCATCAGATTCAGCGATTCCTGGAACAATCCCGCCTGGTCCAGCAGGCGCACCACCGACACCAGCGACACATCGGCCGGCATCGGCTTGGCGGCCGCGGCTCGCAAATGCTCGACCGCCTGCTGCTGATCGCGGCCCAGACCATAAGCCAGCCCCAGAATCAACTCGTAGCGCGGGTCGTCCGCGTTCTGCTCAAACAGCTTGCGGGCATCGGCGAGGATCTCGGCGGCCGGCTGCTTCAGGGCGTAACGCAACTGCACCGCGGCCAACTGCATCTCCAGGTCCGAACTGTGATTCTCCAGGAACGATGACACCAGGGCCCAGGCTTCGTCATTGCGCCCGAGGCCGGCCAGGGCGATGATCTTCTGGCGAATGGCGGTGTCGTTCTCCGGATCCCGTTTCAGAATCTCGTCCGCCAGGTCCACCGCCTGATCATCCAGGCCCACCAGCAGCGTCAGTTCCAGCAGGTTTTCCGCCGCCTCGATGTTGCCCGGCTGCAGCATGTGCACCTGCCGCAGGGCGCTGATCGCATCGCCCAGGTTCTCCTGCTCCTTGTCCACCAGGGCCAGCTTGGCCCGGGCGTAGGTGTACCAGGCCTCGGCGTCGGCCGGATGCAGATCGACAAACGGCTTGAGCTTCTCGGCTGCCAGTTCGTTGTCGCCGGCCTCGAAAGCGGCGATGCCTTGCGATCGCAGGGCGGATAGCTCCCGGCCCTTGCGCTGCTTCTGCACCAGGTACAGCCCACCCACCACCAGCACCAGCAATACCACCACCGACAGCAGAATGGCAATCCGTTTTCTACGCAGGCTTCTAACATCCATGGTTCACTCTTTTTCTTCTGGCTTCACAGGCGCCGCGGCTACCTCTTTGGCGTCACTGATCGCGTCTATCAGGGGACGATACTGCTCCAGGAACTGGCTGACAATGTCATGGCGACGCTGCGGCAGGATCGTCTCGGCGGTGACCACCTGAACCTGGGCCGCCCCGAAAAAGTGCGTGGCATAGTCAGCCGCCGCTCGATACACCGCTTTCATGTCACGCACGAATCGACCGTCCGGCATCACCAACAGGTTACACACCACCATCTTCTGCTGCTGGCCCCCCACTCCGCGTGTGAACCGGTACGTCATCCCCGGATACGCCCGGCCCTGCACCGGCCACTGGTCTTCCACCGCGCTATCCATCACGTAGCCCACGCCCGGGTAACACTGCGGCGGATAGTGACCCGCCATGTCCCGCGCGTCTTTGCATTGCACGATCAGCAGTGTCACATCTTCGCCGGTTTTCTTGTTGTGAAACGACCGGCTGATGATGGCGTTGGGCTTGAGCATCTGCACCGCGGCCGTGGGCACGTCCACCGCCCGGCCTTCCCAATCACCGAAGCCGGCCGGCATGGTCGAAGCGATCTCCGCCACACGCTGGTGATACGGCTCGGCATCCAGCGGACTGGGACGCATGGCCGCCTCCACGCTCGCCCCGCCCAGCGCCAGCACCGCCAGCACCCCGGCCACCCATCGCATGCCCGGCCATGCGCCACGTGGCGCCGCAACCGCTTCGTTCTGCTCCTTCCGGGGGGGGCGGATGGGAATTTGCAGCCACTCCAGCAGCCGCACCAGTCCCATCAGCAGCATGAACGAGACGAAGATCATCACCCAACCGCTCAAGTCGTGGAAAGTTTCAGCCACCTGTGTGCTGTAGTGGCCGTACACCCAGATGGTGGGAACCACCCGAATCACATTGCACGCCACCGCGATCACCGGGCTGATCACCAGCACCAGGGTGCGCACCCATGCCCGCAGGTTCGTGCCGAACGCGAACACGTAGCAGACGCTCAGCAGCGTGAAGACCATGCGCATGCCGTTGCACGCCTCGGCGATGGTGACATCGACGCCCTTGTACGACAGCAGGTTGCCGCTGCGTTGCACGGGGATGGCCAGCAGATCGAAGAATGCCTGCGTGACCGAAGCCGTGGCTGTCTGCAGCGGGATGGCGATCTGCTGTCGCGCCATGCCCGGCACCGGCAGCAGAAACAGCATGGCCACGAACACCGCCGGCATTCGCCATAGCAATCCCGCGCCCATCACCGTGATGAAACAACCGATCACCAGCAGCAGCGCCCCGCCGTGCCAGAAGCTCTGCACCTGGTTGTAGAACCCGAAGAAGCTCAGCCCCCAACCGGCCAGGATCATGATCGGCCCGATCGGGTCCAGCCGTGGCCGATACCCCACCAGCCGATCCATCCGCACCGCGATCAGCCAGCCGACCAGGATCGGCGCCAGCCAGACGTGACTGGCCTCCTCATCGTTCAGCGCGATGTTCACGATGTCGGCCCACGCCGACCATGTCACGGCCACACCCACCGCGCTCAGCGCAGTGGCCGCGGCCAGCCTCTGCCATACCCAGGCGGGGATCGACGACTTATCGGAATCCTGATCGGTCAATGCGGCTTCCTGTGTCATAAGCCTATCGGCTTACCCTGCCGCCCATCTGACGGATTGCCGCGCCCGGTCTCCGCGGCCGATAAAAACACGGGCCCACCCGCCGGGCACGATGAAAACTTAGCGCTGGATTTGTCTGGCCACGCAGACTATAATACGTCCAGTCTGAAGTTGCGGGGTGCAGAAGACCGATATACAGTATCGCACCCGTCGGTTGATCCGGCCCAGTCTGTTATGGCTCGGATGCTCCGGCGACGCCCATGATGAACGCAATCGATGACTGGCCGACGGATCGGTCAGCAAGTTCGTTTCGTTGAGCCGTCGTGCCAGGGAGGGCCGACCTACCCCGAAACGGGATGAGATTGATCGTTAACACGTGAGCGCCAAGGCCTTCCACAAAGGGGACGCGGTCTTTCATCCGCGCAGACCCGAATGGGGAGCCGGCACCGTTCGGGCGGTCGAGCCGATCACCCATGACGGCGAACCGGCCCAGCGCCTCACCATCGACTTCGCCCATCGCGGCCGCGTCGTGCTCAACACCGCTCTCGCTCCTTTGTCCACACAGGATCACAAATCTGCCATGACCCAGACCGCTACCAGCAACACATCGCAAAAAGGCTGGCTCGATCAACTCGAAGCCCAGGCCAACGGCCGAACCCACGAGCTCTGGGAGCTGCCGCCCGCGTTGACTGATCCGTTCAGCTCCGATGCCCAGCGCCTCACCGCCACGCTCGATCAGTACCGCTTCTCCACTCAGCCGCGTGCCCTGATCGACTGGGCTGTCCAGCAGACCGGCCTGCACGATCCGCTGACCAAGTACACCCGTCACGAACTGGAACAGGCCTTCCCCCGTTTCGCCCGTGACCGCGATCAGCACCTCAAGCAACTGGTCCGTCAACTGATCTACCGCAACGATCACGCCACGCTCCTGCGGGCCAAGCACGAAACCCGCCACCCCGACGCCCGCAAAGCCCTCGAACGCGCCCTGCAACGCTGACCCTCGCAAGCCAACCGCTCCTGCACGCTCGGCGGAGCCCGCTTCAGCGGGCGTCTCTCCACCGTCCCAACAATCTATAATCCCCTCATGCCCTCGCCCGCCCAGCGCATCGCCCGCCTGCGTGACGAGATCAACCGTCACAATTACCTCTATTACGTCGAGGCCCGGACCGAAATCTCCGACCACGACTTCGACGCCCTGCTCAAAGAACTTCAGAACCTCGAAGCTGAACATCCCGACCTGGTCACCCCCGACTCCCCCACCCGACGCGTCGGCGGCCAGCCCATTGCCGGGTTCAAAACCATCGCCCACGCCCGGCGGATGTACAGCATCGACAACACCTACAGCCGCGAAGACCTGACCGCCTGGCACGAGCGCGTCCTGCGCAATCTCAAAAACGACGACGACCTGTTTCCAAAACCCGTGTCACTGGTGCTCGAACCCAAGATCGACGGCGTCGCTGTCTCTCTGCGCTACGAGGACGGCAAACTTACCCAGGCCCTGACCCGTGGCGACGGCCGCCGCGGCGACGACATCACCCACAACGTCCGCACCATCCGCGCCATCCCGCTGCAACTCAAACCACAGGAAACCAAACGCAAATCGCCCCCCATTCCGGGGGTTCTGGAAGTCCGCGGCGAAATCTACATGACCGCCTCCGAGCTGGCACGCATCAACCAGCAGCGGGAAAAGGATCACGAAGAACCCTTCGCCAACCCGCGCAACGCCACGGCCGGCTCACTCAAGCAGCTCGACCCCGGCATCGTCGCCCAGCGCCGCCTGCGCTTCTTCGCCCACGGCCGCGGCGTAATCGAACCCGATACGTACCAGTCTCACCACGAGTTTCTCAAAGCCCTGCGATCCTTCGGCCTGCCCGTCAATCCCCTGATCGAGACCGCCGACAACCTCGACGACACCTGGAAATTCATCGAGCGCTTCGACAAGAAACGTGCCAAACTCGACTACGGCACCGACGGCGTCGTCGTCAAAGTCGATCGCTACGATCAGCAGGAAACCCTCGGCTACACCAGCAAAAGCCCCCGCTGGTGCATCGCCTACAAGTATGCCGCCGAGCAGGCCCAGACCAAATTGCTGCAGGTTGACTGGCAGGTCGGCAAAACCGGTAAGCTCACCCCCCGCGCCACCATGGAGCCCGTCTCCCTGGCCGGCACCACCGTCAGCCACGCCACGCTGCACAACGCCGACGAGATCGAGCGCAAGGACATCCGCCTCGGCGACACCGTCGTCATCGAAAAGGCCGGCGAGATCATCCCCCAGGTCGTCAAAGTCATCGAAGACCAGCGCCCGCGCAACGCAAAAAAAATCGTCCCGCCCGAGAAGTGCCCCAGTTGCGGTGAGCCCATCGTGCGCCTGGAAGATGAAGTCGCCCACCGCTGCGTCAACCCCGAATGTCCCGCCCAGTTGCGCGAGCGGCTGATCTGGTTCGCCGCCCGCGGCCAGATGGATATCGACGGCCTCGGCGAGAAGATCATCGACACCCTGCTCGAAGCCGACCTGCTCAAATCCTTCGGCGACATCTACCGACTGCCCGAACACAAAAACAAACTGTTCGATCTTCCGGGGGTCGGCTCCAAAGATGCGGACAAAAAAGGCTCCAAGCG
>CAYYGM010000136.1:0-11122 GCA_964471555.1 uncultured Phycisphaeraceae bacterium | reverse complement strand
AGGTCCGCGAGATTGACCATGCCGTCACCGTTGGCGTCGCCGGCATGCAGCGTCTGCACGCCGTTGAGATAGAGATCCATCACCTGTGATGCGCTGAGCGCCTCGTTGTAGATCACCAGTTCATCGAGGTCGCCCTGGAAGCCGTTGCTGTTCTGGGGCCGGCCGCCGATGATCAGCGGGTTGCTGGTGTCGATGGCGCTGGTCGAGAAGGTGTTGCCCCAGAGATTGGTCGCAAAGCCCGCGTTGCTGCCGTTGAGGTAACCGGTCAGCGTATCGGCGGTGTTGTCGATCACCAGCGTCAGGTTGTACCAGGTGTCGGTGGTAATCGCGTTGTCGATATAGTTGCCGGCTTTGTCCGTGTTCGCGCCGGCGTTGTCACTGCTGACGCGGGTCCACAAGCGCACGCCGCCCGTGATCGGTTCGAGGAACATGCTGTACCCTTCGGCGGCTGAAGATGCTGAATTACCTTTGCTGAGGATGTATTGAACGCTGCTGAGCGTTTCGGTCTTGAACCAGATGGATACGGTCAGGTCGCCATAGATCGGATCGAAGGCATCGTGGCCGCCGGTTTCCTGGTCGCCGTAGTTCACGTAGGAAGCGCCGCCGGCATCGATCGAAATTGCTTGGCCGCTGTGGCCGGGCGCCCCGGTGCTGACCGAGCCGAGGATCGTGCCGTTCTGGGCGTCGCCGGCGAGGTCGAACACGGTGGTTCCGCTGATGTCAGTGTTGTCCATGGAACTGTAAAGGACCAATTCAGCCCGGGCCGGCAGGACCAGCAGCGCAAGTGCGGCTGCGGTCAGATACATCGCGCGTTGGATCGTGGCTTGTCGCATCGTTTACCTCCGTTACGTGTTATGAAAGCAGTCAACGAGTGGCTGCGCTATCCAGGCGCTGCCGTGGGATTACGGAACGACGAATGTCTGAGCCATCTGCAGATTTTCGACCTTGTCCTGGGGATTGGCCGCCAGACTCATGAGCATGTGGGCAATGCGATTGCCCTGTTCTTCAGGCGTGATCTGGTCCTGGTCGTGTGCGATTTTCAACTGTGCGGGCGGGCCGGATGCGTAATAGCCGCGGTAAGAAACCTTGACATCCTCATGCAGGGTCAAGCCCAGGGCAGCGACGGCATTGACCGCGTGCTCAGCCACCAGGCCGCCGACCGCAATGACGCCCAGACGTTTGGTGCACAGTTGGTGATCGCTGTGAATGTAATGGCTGATGGTGGGAACCCGCACCGGACAGAAGCGCACGGCAATGGCGTTGTTGTCGTAGCCAAGCTGGTGCAGCACCGCGCGCAAGGCGTCGTGGAACGTCTGGTCACCGGCGTGCGTGATGTCGCGCATGATGAGCATGACGCGGTCGCAGCCGGCTTCCTTCATGTATTGAGCGTGCAGGGCCGCCGACTGGTGATAGTCGCGCTCAACCCAGGGAATGCGCTTGATGCCCGGATAGCTTGAGCCGTGAATCACGGCCGGCAAGCCTGACTCTTCCATGGCAAGCTGGGCGTCAAACGAAGAGCGAACCAGCACAAAGCCCGCCGTCTCTCCGCTGGCCAGGCTGCGACTGATCAGCTTCTCGGTAAACCGCCCTTCATCATCCTGCGGGAAATAGTTCAACTGGATGTTGGCTTTGGGCAATGCTCGCTGCATGCCGATCAGACAGCCGTCGGAATACAAACCCTCCGCGGTGATCTCGACCCGGGGCAACAAGACGTGTACGGAGTCCAGCTCAACGTGCTGCTCGGCGGGTGCTTTGTAATCAGCCACCACCGGCGCCGCGCCCCGACCGCGTTGCAGCGTGCGGCGAGCAGCGAGCAATTGCAGCGCACGATTGGCCCGGGTCTTACTGACGTTGAGGAAGGAGGCAGCCTCGGAAGCGGTCAGATAGGTATCGCCCTGCTTCAGGCGTCGGGCAACGATGTCCTGGTGAAGCCGATCTGCCAGAACAACCGTGGTGTTGCTTTTGAGTTCAGCCATGGTTTCGACCTCGATTTGAGGATAACCAGATAGTATTTTTTGTCAAGTACTAACATCGACATTTTGGGAACTAAGCTGTTCCATACTCTGGCAGAGGTGGATGGGCAGACGTACAGATTGACTCTGAAATTTTGTAATATACTGTTATTTATTGAGATAATGAATTGATTCGTAGAATGTCGCGGGTGGCCAAGATAGCCCCAAGCAAGGAGATTCAGTTGGTCACAGAGATGAGTCGGGGGGCGTTTTGCTCACGCTGCAGCAAATCGTGCACGCGGAAGTCGGGCCGAGCATCCGGGTGGTCGAGGCGATAGTGGCCGCCGCGGCTTTCCTCGCGCCAGCGAGCTGAGCGGGTGATCAGGGCCCCCACCGTGAGCTGGTTCTGCACTTCCCAGCCCTGCTTCTCATCGAAGATCTTGTCCATCGTGTAACGGGCCCAGAAGTCGATCGAGTCGATGGCCAGGTCCAGGTGTTGGGCATCGCGCTCGATGCCGACGTGCCGCCACATGACGCTGCGCAGCGAGGAACGGACGTCGGCCAGGTCGAGCTCGGCCGTGTGCGAGGGACGGATGTCGCTGATGATCTTGACCGGGCTGCGCTGGGTGGTCTGATCGCTGAGCAGTTGCAGCGCGGTGTTGCCGGCAATTTGGCCGAAGACAAGACCTTCCAGCAGGCTGTTGGAGGCCAGGCGGTTGGCGCCGTGCAGGCCGGTGGAGGCGACTTCGCCGCAGACCAGCAGGCCGGGGACGTTGGTGCGGGCCTGCAGATCGCTGCGCACGCCGCCGATCATGTAGTGGCAGGACGGATGCACGGGGATGAGCTGCTCACCCGGATCGATGTCGAAGTCGCTCAGCAGCTTGAAGATGCCGGGGAAGCGCTGGGCGAACTTTTCGCGGCCGAGGTGGCGCACGTCGAGGAAGACGTGGGTGTGATGGGTCTTGCCCATCTGGCTGAGGATGGCGCGGGTGACGATGTCGCGCGGGGCCAGTTCGCCGCGCTCGTCGTAGTCGGGCATGAAGCGGTGATTCTGGTTGTCGAGCAATCGCCCGCCCTCGCCGCGCACCGCCTCACTGATCAGCGAGCGGCTGGCGCCTGCGATGTAGAGCGTAGTGGGATGAAACTGCACGAAAGCAAGGTCGGCCAACTCAGCCCCGGCCCGGAAGGCCATGGCGATGCCGTCGCCGGTGGCGGACATGGGATTGGTCGATTCACGATAGACCTGACCGCAGCCGCCGGAGGCGAGGATGGTAGCGCCGGCCCAGATCACCTGCAGGCCGTACTTGGGATGGTGCGTGATGGCGCCGAGACAGCGCGAGCCAGTGGGACTGGATGGATCCTCGTGGGTAATCAGGTCGAGCACGAAACAGTTGTCGAACAGGCGCACGTGCTCGGTCTGCTCAACCTGGTGCAGCAACGTCAGGGCCAGCACGCGGCCGGTGGCGTCGCCGTCGGCGTGGAGGATGCGGCTGTGACTGTGTCCGCCTTCGCGGCCGAGGGCGATCGTGCTGCCATCGCCCTGGGATGAGTGATCGAACTTCATGCCCCAGGCGATCAACTGCTCGATCTGGGCGGGTGCACCTTCCACCACGCGGCGCACGGCCGGGGTGTCGCACAGGTCAGCCCCGGCGATCAGTGTGTCCTGCACGTGTTCGTCGAACGTGTCATCGGCGCTGCGCACGGTGGCGATGCCGCCCTGAGCCCAGTAGGTGTTGGAGTCTTTGATCTGGCCCTTGGTGGTGATGATGACGTCGGTGGGATGGCCGTTGGCCGCTTTACCGGTCGCGGCAGCCAGGGCCGCCCGCATGCCCGCCACACCGCAACCGATCACCAGCACGTCCGTGAAAATCTGCGGCAACAGCGTGGCCCGGAAGGGAATCAGATAGCGACGTTGATCGAAAATCGTGTGCATGGCGAATCAGGGACAAAGGCAACCGCAGGTGAACGCGGATGGAAAAATATCAGCCACGGATGAATACGGATGGGCACGGATGAAGGGGCATTTGATTCATTTCCTATCCGTGCTAATCCGTGTTCATCCGTGGTTAGGTTTCCTTTTTCATTCCAACATAATGTTGGAAGAGAAGCTCACGTGCGGCCAGGGGATCTTCAGATCGCGTAACGCCTCGCGCCATTCGCCGGGCGGTTTGTAGTACACGCGGCCGGAAACTTCCACGGGCTGACCGGCCAGATCGCTCTCACTGAACGCAGCCGGCAGCACCACTTCCTGCTCACCCTTGACCGGCATGGCCACCGGCGGACGGGCCTTGAAAGCGAACTGCCGCTCGCCGGCCGTCACCTGGTAATCCACGCGATACACCGGCAGCTCCACGTCGTTGGGGTTGCTCATCTTCAACGTGACGTTGACCACGCAGCCCTGGTCGGTCTGCTCGCCGCGCGTGATGGAGGCGACCTCGACGTGAGGCTTGGACAGGCCCGCACAGCCGGCCAGGCACAGGGCGACGGTCACACTCAGCAGGGTTCGCATCATGGCCATAGTGTAATCAACACGTCCCTCTCCCGCCGGGGAAGGTGCAGGGGGTTAGGGCGGCCGCGAGGTCGTTACGTTGAATTGTCAGTGATCGCCTGGTGACGCTGGCCTTCACCCCAACCCTCTCCCAAGGGGAGAGGGGGTAGGATATCAGGCCGGTTCTACTTCTCCACCACCGCCGGTTCCCGGCAGCGCTTCCTCCAGCACGCCCTTGGCTCGCGGCCAGAGCAGCACCGCTTCCACGATCATCCAGGCTTCCAGCAGCAGCGTCGCCACAGCGATGAAGATCAACAACCAGTTGGGCGAATCGCTTTGCAGCCACTTTGAAAGTTGCAGGATCATGGCCCAGGCCGGCATGATGAGCATGAAGATCAGCGGTGGAATGAGGAACCAGTTGGGAATCCTGCGTCGCCAGAGATAGAACGCGGTGACCAGGAAAGCCAGGCCGCCGAGCAGTTGATTGGTGGCCCCGAACATGGGCCAGAGGATCATGCCGCCGGTGCCGATGGTTTTCCAGCTCCAGGCAAGGCCGGTCATCGGGGGCAGGGCCATGAGAAAGGCACTGAGCACGGCGACGAAGGTGGCCCCGTGCATGTTGCGCAGCGGGCGGGTGATCGGGCGCAGCACCGGGGCGGCCGATTCGCAGGCAGCGCCCAGTTCCTGCACGACATAACGTTGCAGGCGCGTCGCGGTGTCCAGCGTGGTGCCGGCAAAGGAAGCGACCATCACGCCCATGATCGCCACGGCCATGGTGTGATTGATGCCGTACGCTTCCAGGAAGTTGGCAGCGCCCACCACGAACGCGCCGACCTTGATGCCCAGGCCCTTGTCAGCAGCCAGCCAGTCGCCGTAGATTGATTGCCACAGCGGTTGCCCGACCAGGCCCGCAAACTTTTCATTGCCCGGCCAACCCATGCCGATGCCGGCCGCGACCGCCACGATCACCAGCACCGCAAGAAAACCCTCGGTCAGCATGGCACCGTAGCCGACGAACTGGGCGTCCGTTTCGCACTTGAGTTGCTTGCTCGAAGTACCCGAGCTGACCAGGCAGTGGAACCCGCTGATCGCGCCGCAGGCCACGGTGATAAACAGGAACGGCCAGATCGGTGGAGCATTCAGCGGATGCATGTTGACCGCCGGGGCCACCATCGCAATAGGCTGGCCCTGCCTGTCGCCGGCGAAAGCGATCCACACGATGCCGATGACGATCAGGGCCAAGGTGGAAATCAATTGCAGCGAGTTGATGTAGTCGCGCGGCTGCAGCAGCGTCCACACCGGCAACACGCTGGCGATGTAGCAATAAGCCAGCAGCACCGCCACCCACACCCAGATCGGCCAGTCCGCCAGGTGGGCATTGAGTGACTGAATCGCATGCCCCAACGCCCCGCCTTCCCAACGCATGCCCGGGCACGCTGCGCCGAACCACACCGTCAGGTACATCAACCCCAGGGCAATCAGGCTCGGCCAGAACAGGCCTTTGCCTTTCCGGTGCAGCCACAGCCCGATGCCGACCGCGATGGGGATCTGCAGCCACACCGCCAGCACGCTGGCTGGGAACATGCGAAACACGCTGGCGATGACCAGCCCGAAGATGGCCAGCACGATCCACAGGGCGAAGATCAGCACCAGCAGAAACAGGATGCGCACGCGCGGGTTGAGCACGCGGCCGGCAATGTCGCCCACGGTCTGGCCGCGATTGCGCAAGCTGACGACCAGGGCGCCCAGGTCGTGCACCGCGCCGATGAAGATGGAGCCGAAGAGCACCCACAGCAGGGCCGGCAGCCAGCCCCACATGATGGCGATGGCCGGTCCGACGATGGGGCCTGTGCCGGCAATGGAGGTGAAGTGGTGGCCGAAGACGACGCCGCGCTGGGTGGGCACGTAGTCCACGTCATCGCGCAACTGCTCGCTGGGCATCGGCGCGGCTGGATCGAGGCGGAAGATTTTTCTGCTCAGCCAGCGGCCGTAGGTGTGATACGCGACCAGAAACGCCACGGCTGAACCCAGGGCGATCAGAAGGGTGGACATGGCAGATAGTATAGGCGGAGAAGGGAGAATACCCAATGACCAATGAAGAAGAATGCCCAATTCCCAATGTCCAATGCCCAATGAAGACGGCGCGGCTGATTCCGCTATTTGGTCATTGGGAATTGGTTATTGGGAATTTTCCCCTTCGCTGTCGCTGATCCGCATTTCCCATTGTCCGCTGGATCGTGAGCGCAGGGCGTTCACGCGGTTACGCAGCATTTCCAGGGCTTCTTCGGTATCGACCGCCAGCAGGTCTTCGGGCGCGATCGGTGGGCCGAGGTGGCAGTGGACGCGCCCGGACCAGCGCAGCTTGCTTCCGCGCGGCCAGACCTCGTAGGCGCCTTCGATGGCCACCGGTATCACCTGCGGGCGCGAGCGGCGAATCAGCAGCATGGTGCCGGGGGCGAACGTCTGCGTCTGGCCGTCCTCCGTGCGGCTGCCTTCGGGGAAGATCAACAGGCGGCCGCCGCGGTTGAGCACCTCGATGCAGGCCTTGATCGCGCCTTTGTCGCCGGCCGATTCCTGGTCCACGGGGATGGCGCTGAGAGAACGCAGCAGCCAGGCAAAGAAACGCTGCTTGAACAGCGTCTTGCGGGCCATGGCGAAGAACGGTTGATTGGTGGCCAAGCCCACGATGATCGGGTCGAGGTACGACTGGTGATTGGACACGTACAGCACCGCACCCTGACGCGGAATGTTCTGCCGTCCGGTAAAGCGATAGCGATAGCAGACCTTGAACCAGACCCAGCAGATGGAGCGCAGGAAGTACCACCACACCCGGATGTGCAGCGGAATCGTGCGGCGACTTTGCACGGCGCGATCGCTCATTCCGATGTTTTCCCCACAACGCCGGCGCGGCCGCTCCACTTCAGTGGAGCGTTGCCCGCCCCGGTAAACTGGGGCGGCCTCGTCATGTAAGAAAACACATTCACACGTTCGCTCCCATGCGCTCCGCCACGCGCTGGGCCAGCAGGTCCACCACTTCCTGCAGCGTCATGTCCGAGGTGTCGATGGGCTGGGCATCTTTGGGGCAGATCAGGGGGGCCACCTTGCGCGTCGAATCACGGTGATCGCGCTCCACGATCTGCTGACGGATCTGCTCGAGGTCCGCGTGTTTGCCGGCCGCCTTCAACTGATCGGCCCGCCGCTTGGCCCGCACGTGCTGGTTGGCGTCAAGGTAGAACTTCACCCGTGCATTGGGGAACACCACCGATCCCTGGTCGCGGCCCTCGGTCACCAGGCGCGGATGCTCCTGCCCGATGCGGCGCTGAGCTTCGACGAGCACCTGTCGCACGCCGGCCAGCGCAGCCACGGGACTGACAAAGCCGGTGACATCCGCATCGCGCAGACGATCGGTGACATCGACATCGCCGACGTACAGGCGCGGCGGATCGGTGGTCCAGTCGAAGCGCATCGGCTGATGGCGGGCCAGTTCGACCACGGCATATTCCTCGTCCACCGGATGGATGCCGCGATCCAGGGCGCGGGCGGTCAGGCCGCGGTACATGGCCCCGGTGTCGAGGAATTCGAGGTTGAGCCGTTTGGCCAGCAGTCGGGCCACGGTGGATTTACCCGACCCGGCCGGGCCGTCGAGGGTGACGATCAGTTGGTCAGGCTTGTCGGTCTTCGAATGGTCGCTCACTTGGTCTTTGCATCCATGCTCATACGGTTGTACCAATCGACCACCTTCTCGGGCTTCAGCAGCAGGTAGTACATGCGGCCCTCGGTGCTCTGGCGGCCGGCGCTGCGTTCGGCGTCCGGGCCGATGCCCATGTAGATGTCCGCCCGCCCTGCCGCGCGGATGGCGCCGCCGGTGTCCTGGTCCAGCATGAGTTGATCGAACTGGCGATCACCGAGGCCCGAAGGCACGCGGGTGTTGACCAGCACGGCACAACCGCGCGGGAAGATGGCTTTATCCGTGGCCAGCGTGCGCATCGATGTGGCACGGAAGCCCAGCGAGCCGGCCGGCCAGTTGTCGCCGGTGTATTCGCGGAAAAAGATGAAGCGATCGTTGCGGCGGATGTAGTCGTCCAACTCGTTGGGATGAGCCAGGAAGTATTCACGAATGGCGGGCAGGCTCACGCGATTGGCCGAGAGTTTGCCGTCCTTGACCAGTTGGCCGCCGACGCTGGTGTATTCGTGGCCGTTGGTTCCTGCGTAGCCGACGTACATGGTTGAGCCGTCGGTCATCTGGAATTTGGCGCTGCCGTTGACTTCCACCACGTAGGCGTCCAGACGCGATGCGAGATAGACCAGCTCGCGCCCGGCCAGCATGCGACTGTTTTCGATCTGGGCACGTGTGGGATAAGGCACGATCCCGGCCGAGGTCTGGCGGCCGCGCGTTTCGCCGGTGACCGGATCGCTCACCAGGTCCGGCGGACGCTGGTAGATCGGATACTTGTACTCGGCCGTGCGTGAGCGCGAGCCCCGGAAGATGGGGGTGTAGTAACCTGTGAATAGAACCACCCCCGAGCCATCCCAGCCCACGCTCTCCCAGATGTCAAAGTCGCTGCGGATCGTGGCCTCCGCCCCGGCTGCGTCCTGCGGCAGGTTCAGCAGCGCATACATGGACGCCTGGGCGTGCGCCAGACTGATCGGCCCGGAAGGAAAGTACGCCTTGCTGGAGGGATACCCATACCAGCGCAAGCTGCGCTCGGCCGCCCCCCGGAAGTTGGAGTCCGTGAGCTGGCGGATAACGGGGGTGAGGTCCGGCCACTGGCTCTGATCCATGATGCGACGCAGCCCGAAGGCCCCCTCCGGCAGCGGTCGGCCATAGTCCGGCTCGGGGATCGGCTTCTTGCAACCCGAAAACGCAACTGTCATCAGCAGCAGCAGACACAATCCAATTCGTCGCCCTGACATACTCGCGCTCCTGATCGCCCCCCGGAAGTGGTGTTCACGCCAGACACCCTTCATCACTCTGATCCGCCCGCATTATCAGCATCCCCTGCCGACGTGCAAAACGATTGATCTCCCTCTCCCCCTGGGAGAGGGCCGGGGTGAGGGCCGATACACCACATCGCCCCGCTAGCTCTGCCATACTGTACCGCATGATGACGTGGAACGTACTGGCTTCGGCCGCGGCCGAGCCTTGGTGGCAGTGGCTCTGCATCGGCCTGGCGGTGGTGCTGATCGGCATCGCCAAGGCCGGCTTCGGGGGCGGCATCGGCATCATCTGCGTGCCCCTGATGATCGTGGCCATGCCCGCTCAACGCGCCCTGGGCGTGATGCTGCCCGTGCTGATCTTCGCTGACATCCTCAGCCTGCTGCACCACCGCGGCCGCCAGTCCAAATCCCACGTGCGCTGGCTGGTCACCGGCGTCGCCTTCGGCATCATCCTCGCCACCTTCGTCCTGATCGCATTTCAGAAATCGCACTCCATGGAGATGCTGCTGAATCTGACCATCGGATCGATCTGCCTGGTCTTCGTGCTGATCCAGTGCTATCGCCTGCTGGGCGGCGCCGTCCCCCGCATCCCTCCCACCGCTCCCGCCGGCCGCACCGTCGGCGTCCTGGCCGGGTTCACCTCCACACTCACCCACGCCGCCGGCCCGATCATCAGCATCTACCTGCTCGAACTGCGCATGGACAAACAACGACTCGTCGGCACCAGCGTCTATTACTTCTTCTTCGGCAACCTGCTGAAACTGCCGACCTACCTGGCGTTATCCCTGATCGACTGGAACACCGCCGCCGAATCGCTGTGGTGTTTGCCGCTGGTCCCTGTGGGCACGTTGCTGGGCGTGTGGATGCACAAGCGCGTGCCGGAGAAACCGTTCGCAGCGATTATCTACCTGGGCGCGGCGGCGGCGGCAGGGTGGATGATTTATAAGGCGGTGGCCTGATTCGGCGGTTATTGAAAATTCCCGTCTTTTACCATTACTGCCTCGTGTCGCAGATAGTGGATGTGAGAAAAAAGAAACTCGATCTTGTCTGTGCATCCCTCTTATGTGCTCGGTTTCAACCGGAGCATGAAAATCATATCCCGCTCATATCGAACTCGTTGAATGTCTTGAGCAATTTCATGGTTGCTTCGTAGTCCAGTTTGTCCCCCTCATACACACAACGGTATAGGCCTTGCAGGTTAGATGGCAGCGGTGTTCCCTTTTCAACCAAGAGGACAACATTCTTGCCGCAAAGTGCTATTGCTGCCCCAATTTCGATTAGCACGTTTTCATTAAGCCGATGGACTTTTTCTCCATTTGGAGCAAGGGATTCCCCCTCGCTCATAACATGAATCACAGCAGCCGTGCATGACCGCATATCTTGAAATACCTTCTCGGGGACGGGTATTGCAGTGCTCTCCTTCTCGACAGATATCACAGCCTCAAACTTTCCGAATGTAAGAATCTCCTTGATTTGTTTAGTTATTGAGCGATCTTTGCCATGCGAGATAAACACTCGATTGCTTGTGGGTGGCTTTTTTTGAGGCAATTTCCCGGCTGAAATTTCGACCTCGGGATGATCCGTAATTTCTTGATCATCTGCCGGAGGATTTTCGACATCTTGGTCATCAAAATGTTCAGCAGCGATGGTAGGCTTTGGGTCTTCGACAGCAACAAATGGTCCCGTCTTGAACGCCGCGAACTTAAGCTGTAACTCTGCGTCCTGGCGCGCGTTATGACGATTG
>CAYYGM010000135.1:0-11174 GCA_964471555.1 uncultured Phycisphaeraceae bacterium | reverse complement strand
TTCGGACACCGCGGGCACAGCGCGTCGGATTGCACCCCGATGTGTTCACGCCCGGCGCAACGCGGCCCCCCGGTGTGTTCACCGGGGGCTGAATGGAGCGAGTGACCTCCGTGACCTGCTTCGTGTCCTTCGTGCCTTCGTGGCAGATTTTTCTTTTTTGCGCGACATACAAAAAAACGACAAACGCCGGCCAGCTTGTGCGCGCCCGCCTGGAATCAACCCCATCAGATGCCTGTGAGGCTTCGGCTTTTAAGAACATATTTAAGTTAAATATGAAATTGTGTTTGGCGGCTCCTCGGTAGTGTTTGGTCGCTTCCCGGTACGGTTTGGTTGCTCCCCCGTACGTCCATGCATGTGGCCGCAGCGAAGACGCTGTGGTTGAGAAGAGGCTCCCCTCGCACTGGATTGACATGGCCCGCGTCGGGGCTGCGACGTACACGACGGTTGAGAAGTGGTCCCATCGCACTGCATTGGCATGCGGTGTCGGGCGCTGTCCGCGCCATTTTGCCCCGCGTGAATACGCGCGGGGCCGTCCACGGGCCTGCGATGCCCCCGGTGTATTCACCGGGGGCTAAATGAAATTGTGCGCCCGTGTTGCGATCATCACGGCGTCGTCACGCCCATCAGGCGGGCGTCGTGGGTGGCTTCAAACGCAGCACGGTAATGCTCGGCGGCGGCTTGCCAGTTGGCGGCGTGCTCTTCGATTTCGCCCAGCAAATAGTGGGCTTCGGCGGGGTTGGGGTTGAGCCGCACGGAGTCGGAGAGAATGGTTTTTGCCTCGTCCCATTTCTCCTGCTGAATCAAGGCGCGGGCGCGGACGACGTGGACCTGGAAGGGGGCGATGGCGTCGGGGGCGATCTTGTCCAGCGTCTTGAGGGCAGCGGCCGGCTCATCGAGCATCACCTGGGTGCGGGCCAGCGTCAGCAGCAGGGCGGGATCGTCGGGCTGACTCTCCAGGGCGGCGGCCAGTTCGCTGCGGGCGGACTTGGGGTCGTTCTGCTGAATGAAGCGGCGGGCGGCCTGAAGGTGGCCGAGGACGACCTGGTTGCCCGAGCCGTTGACCTGCTGATAGTTGTTGAGCTTTTCATCGAGCTGGTTTTGATCGATCTGGCCGAGCGAGAACGCGAGGTAGGCTTCGGTGTCTTTCTGATAGGAGCGGGGAAGGCCGGCCAGGTGGCCGACGATCTGACCTTGCTTGTCGATGATGACGGTGGTGGGCCAGGCGCGGACGCTGAGCGTTTCGCAGGCGGCATACTCCGGATCGATGACGACGGGGCGGGTCCAGTTGTGTTTGGTCAGAAGCGGAGCGGCGTGGGCCTCGGCATCGCGGCCGCTGACCACGACCAGGGCCTGCACGGCGTCGGGCTGCTGCGTGCTCAGCGCGGTGGTGAGTTGGGCGAGCGCGTCATCGCTGAGCTGCTGGTTAGCCATCACGAACAGCACGACGGTGGGGCGGGCGGAATCGGGCACGCTGATCGTGTTGCCGGTGGCATCGGTGGCGGACCATTGGATGGTGGGGGGTGGTGCATCGGCGGGCGGCGCGACTTGCGGGGGGGAGACGGCCGGTGAACCGGCCTCCGCCGGGGTTGCGGCGGGGGCGTCGTTTGATTGGGCCGGCGCGAGGGGGGAGACGATCAGGCAGAGGAGGAAGCTGAGAAGCAGAGAGCGTGTCATGGCTGTGTGTCCTGTGGAGTCGAAGGCGTTGAAGGAGTCGAAGTCGTGGGTGGTGGCTGGATGTCCAGGCGCGGGCTGATTTCCTGGGTGGTCAGCGACTCGGCATCGTTGACCGCGTGCTCACGATCATAGGCAAATGGCTGATGGCAGCCAGGCGAGCACGAGCCGCCGGTGTCGGTTTTGACGAAATTGATGGGCAGCGACCAGTTGCCGTAGGGCACGCTTTCGCGCACGTGCAGGGGATTGGTGGAGGCGTGGGTTTCGTGGCAGGCCCGGCAGCTTCGGCCGCGCGGGGTCTGGTTGACGTGGACGAAGTGCAGGTTGAGGTCGCCGTCACGGAAATTGGTCAGGCCCTTGGCGCTGCGATCGAGCACGCGTTCTTTTTCGTGGCAGGTGAAACAGAGTTCGTAATTTTCCACGGAGAAAGAAGCGTAGAACGTGTCGGGGTAGGTCTTGATCAGCAGGCGATCGACGTCGGAGCCGTGGACGTTGTGACAACCGCCGCAGGAGCCGTCCGCCACGGGGCCGTGCTTGATGAGGTTGGGGGCGATGACCTGGTTGACGGAGGGAATGGTCTGACCGTCGGGAATGGTGACGGGTTTGTCGTGGCACTTGAGGCAGATGTTGACGGGCTTGTCGAGCATGAGCGTCGCTAAATCCGAGCCGTGCGGGTTGTGGCAGTTGGCGCAGGCGTCGTCTTCGGTGACAGCCGAGTGCTTGAACCTGGCTTCGGTGACCGCGTGCTTGACGTCATCGTGGCAGGTGTCGGTGCAAAGCTGCATGGGCGCTTTGCGGATCATCATCTTGTGATCGGAGGCGTGAGCGTCGTGGCAGGCGGTGCAGTCGCCGTCGGTCAGCGGCTGATGCACGAACTGGACCTGCGAGAGCTGCTGCTTCATTTCCATGTGGCAACCGAGGCAGAGATCCTTGCCCGCGATCTTGAGCAGGCCGGGGTTGTCGGAAACGTGCGGGGCGTGGCAGGCATCGCAGGCGCCGGCCGCGACCGGGCCGTGCACCGTGGATTTGCCGGCAGTCAGACCCGCGTGGCAGTTGTTGCACAGATCGACGACCGTGTCGCTCTTGAGCGAGTTGCGATCGGAGCCGCCGTGCGGATCGTGGCAACCCATGCAGTCGCCGGTCTTCATCGGCTCGTGCACGACCTTGGCGCTGGATAGATCAACCTGGTGGCAGAACAGGCACAGTTCGTTGGCGGGGCGGGCAGGCTCGTAGGTGTGCGTGGCGGGATCAGTGAGCGTATGGCAGGCATCGCAACCGTTGACGTTGACCGGGCCGTGCAGCACGGCATGGTCCTTGATGTTGGCATGACACTCCGCCGTCACGCAGCTTGCCGGATCAATGGCGGTGGTTGGTTTGTCCACAGCCAACGCGTTCGCAGCAGCGAACAACAACAGCGCGGCCATTGCGGCACGTACGAGGATGGGGATGGTTTTACTAGGGTTCATGTTTCACCTGATCCGCATCGCGGGTGTAGGTTTTCTTCTCATGGCAGCCCGGCGTGCAGCTTCCGCCGTCGTCGCGCTTGACGTATTGGATGGGCATAGCCCAGGCGGAACCTTCGAAGGGCACGGAATCAGCAATGTGGTTGGGCAGGTCGGAGCCGTGAACGTTGTGGCATGTCTTGCAGGTGCGGCCGCGCTCATCACGATGCACGTGGACATAGTGCAGGTTGCGGTCGTGATCACGGAAGCCGGTGAGGCTGGTGGTGTTTTCGGTGGTGACCAGGGCCGCGTCGTGGCAGGTGAAGCAGAGCGCGTAGTTGTCGAGTTTGAACGGTGCGTAGAAGGAGTCGGGGAAGGCGGTGCGCAGGATGTTGGGATTGTCCGAGCCGTGGGGATTGTGGCAGGGCGCGCACTCACCGAGTCGGATCGGGCCGTGCAGGAACGGCCGGGCCATCGAGGTGGCGATCTGCGGGACGGCGCGGCCGTCGGGCGTGGTCTGATTGCGATCGTGGCAGGTCAGGCAGAGCTTGTCCTCGTGCTGGGCAAGCAAGGGCTGGACGTTGGAGGCGTGCGGATCGTGACAGTTGGCGCAGGCGCGGTCCTGCGTGGCAGCCATGTGCGTTTCGCGGCTGTCCTCGACGGTGTTCTGTAGCTGCGGGTGACACGAATAGCAGGTTCTGGTGATGGGCTGATGCAGTTGGGCCACATTGGCACTGGTGTGCGGATCGTGGCAGCCGGTGCAGGTATCGCTCGCCGGTTTATGCACCTCGGTGGAGTCGTCAATGCGCTTCTTCAATTCGGCGTGGCAGGTGAAACAGAAGTCCGGGCCGTCGCCGCCGCGCAGCAGCGATTTGAAATCGGATTCGTGCGGTTCGTGACAGATGGTGCAGTTGCCCTGGGCAAACGGCTCGTGCGCGAAGTTTTGCAGCGGCAGGTCATGGCAACGGGCGCAGAGGCGATCGACGGAAACTTCGCGGATCAGGTTCCTGGTGGGGGCCGCGTGGGGATCGTGACAGGCGACGCAGCCGACGGTGAGGATGGCCTGATGCGTGTGCTGACGGGTGCCGGTGACGGCATGGCAGAAGGTGCAGGTGTCGTTGCCGGTGCGTTTGAGCGGATAGACGTGCGGACCTGTTTCGGGTGTTTCCTGCTCGTGGCAGAGGAAACAGTTTTTCGCGGCGACGGGTGCGTGTACGAAGGTGGACGAAGCGTATGTTGCGTGGCATTCGGCCGTGACACAGGTTGCATCCGGCGGCAAAGCCGTGGTGGGTTTAGGTGCGGGCGCTACGGCAGTCTGCACGGGAGCGCGGGTGAAGCGCTCGTCCTTGCGGTCATAGCGTGCAGGGGCATCGGCTTTGGGCTCCACGGTGGACCGGCCCTCCGCGGGCGCGTTGGCCTGCGAGTTCGATTCGTCCTTGCAGGCTGACAGCGTCAGCGCGGCGATCGTCATCAGACCCGCCACGGCCAGCCAGCGGACGAGTTGGCTCGTGGGGGTGCGCATCTCAGGGATTGGGCTCCAGTGCGGCGATGACCTGTTTGCTGTTGTCGAGCGTGACGTTCAGCAGCGCGGTGGCGTAGGTGACGTTGTGCACACCCATGCCGAGCTTGACGAAGTTGAGGTTGAAGTCAGCGTCGTCGAGCAGGCGATGCAGTTTGAGCTTGTCTTCGGAGGGAATCTGTGCGTCGTCGAACAGCTTGTGGGCCTTGTTGCAGATCGGCTCGGCCTCCAGCAGCAGCTTGTCGATGCTGTCGCGCCACTGCTGCAACTGGTCCTTGTACTTGTCGCCGTGGCAGTGATTGCAGGAAGCCTGGGCGGCGACGAAGGTCTGGCCGCTGACCTCGGCGACGTTGGAGCCGAATTCCGTCAGGCGATGGCAGGCGATGCAATCGACCTGGGTCTGGTACATGATGCTGGGCATATCGGGCACGCCGCGACCGCCGGTGCCGCGATAGAGATTGACCGGCCCGCCGTGCGGCGCTTCGTGGCACTGGGCGCAGGAGCCGGTGGCCACCAGGCCTTCGATCTCGTGCGGCGATCCGGGTGCGAAGGTGGGCATGCCGGCCGTGACGGAGTTGGCTGAGAGGCTGTGATCGATCATCTCGTGACAGTTGCGGCACTCGACCTTGTGCTTGGTGACGTGCGTGTCATGGACGAACTTGCTGTCGCCATAGCGAGCGGCATCCTGGGCGCGGTTGTGACAGTTCCAGCAGACCTGGCGCTCGACCTTGCCGTCGCCCTTGAGCGAATCGGAGTGGCAGTCCATGCAATCAGCGCCCTGGGTGAGGAACTCGCTGTGCTGGAAGGTGCCGGTGGTCAGTTGGATGGATTTCTTGGGCGCATCGTGACAGGCTTCGCAGCCGCCAAGCGTTTCGTCATAGCGGCCGTGCTGGTAGCCCTTGAAGTGGCAGAGGAAACAGGTATCAACGGTGACGACCAGGTGCTGGCCCTGCACGATCTGGGAGTGGCAGGAGACGCAGCGCAACTGCTTGCCGCGACGGGTTTCGGTCAGGTGCGGCGTGTGGTCGAACTTGATGGTGACGGTCTGGCCGGTGGGCGTTTTGATGTCCCAGTTGACCTTGCCTTCGAGCAGGCGCTTTTCGTGGCAGCCTTCGCGCATGCAGGATTCATCGCGCACTTCCGCGTGCGGCATGGAGCCATAGGTATTGGTGATGTACTTGACCGCCTGGGTGCTGGCCTGCCACTTGCCTTTGAGCGTGTTGCCCAGTCCGGGCTCGAAGTGGCACTCGACGCATTCGACGTTTTTGTGCGTCGATTCGTGCCAGGCTTTGTAGTAAGGCTCCATGAGGTGGCAGGAGCGGCAGAAGTCGTGCTTCATGGAGTATTCAGCAAAGCCGCCCATGCTGATGCCGCCGACGATCACCACGATCAACACCCAGCCCCAGATGGTGGGCGCGATGGGCACAAAGCGCAGCCAGCGACGATCATCGCGACGGCGTTTGATGCCAAGCAGTTTCATCCAGAAGCCGCGCTGTGCGGGCGACTGCGTCTCGGGTTGTTCGTTTGACATGACGGCCGGCTCCTTCGGCTACAGCGCGCTCAACCCCGCCACAATGATCAGGACCACGATCAACGTGCCGATCAGCATGGCCAGCAGGCCGGCAACGACGGCGACCTTGCGCTGCCAGCGCGGCGGCGGCGGCACGATGAGTTTTTCAAATTCACCGCTTTGCTTGAGGTGGTCGTATTCGACCTCGCGCTCCTCGATGAACTCCGACTCCGGCAGGCTGCCGGTGAACATCACGTCGTCGACGGGGAACTTCTCCCAGCGCAGGTGAGCGTTGAAGAAGTGAATGGTGAAGATGAAACCGACCGCCAGCAGGGCCTCGTAACCGTGCACGATGGTGGCCACGTTGAACATCCAGCCGGGCAGGAACTTGGAGAACAGCATGGGGAACCAGAGCATCAACCCGGTGCCGCCGATGACGAACGTGCCGAAGATTTCCGCCCAGTAGTCGAACTTCTCCCAGTAGGTGAAGTGGTCGAAGCGCGGCTTGCGTGGTTTGCCGAAGAACCAGCGGAACATGCCGAAGCAGTCGGTGACGTCCTTCCAGCGCGGGATCATGGTGTTGGGGCCGAAGATCAGGCTGCGCACGCCGTGCTCTCGGGCGCGGCAGAGCACCTCATAGCCGTGGACCAGGAAGTTGCCGATGAGCATGACCGCGAAGATGCGGTGCAGCAGGCCCGCGCCGTGCACGCCGCCGAACATCGTGATCATCGTCTTGGCCCAGGGCTGATCGGACAGCAGCAGCGGCATGCCGGTGAGCGTCAGGCCGAAGAAGGTGATGATGACGAAGGCGTGATTGATGCGATCGACGGTGTTGAAGCGGCGGACGCTGCGCGCCGAGCCGTGATGATCGGGCTTGCCGTGCTTGCGGCGATGGATGCTGGAGCGGACGAACCACAGCAGCGAGTGCATCCCGAAGAACCCGAAGGTGCCGCTCATGATGATGACGAAGTACAGCCAGACGCCGTGCAGCAGCGGATATTTCTTGCCGTCGTAGAAGTCAGCGTGCGGCTCGAACTTGGCGAAATTGGCGTTGGCCTTGGGGTGGCACTTGGAGCAGGTCTGCACGCGGTTGTCGTCGTTGATTCTGCTGTTGGGGTCGGACTTGGGCAGGATGTCATGGGCCCCGTGGCAGTCGGCGCAACCGGCGGCGCGGCCGGAGCCCAGGGCGGTGACCTGGCCGTGATAGCTGCGGCGATAGGTTTCGTAGGGCAGTATGCCGTCGGGGGTGGGTTTGTTGTGGCAGGTGCCGCACTCGTTGACGATGTCGCGCATGAAGTCGGGTGTGCCGGCCTGGGTGATGGCGTGGGCGGTGTGACAGTCGGTGCAGACCGGCGCGTCAGCGTTGCCCGTGGCAGCCAGCTTGCCGTGGATGGACTTGGCGAATGTTTCGTTGACGCCCATGTGGCAGCGGCCGCAGGTGTCGGCCACATGCCCGCGGTTGATGGGTGAATCGGGATTGGCCGCGGGCAGCACTTCGTGACTGCCGTGGCAATCAGCGCAGGTGGCTGCCACCACCAGGCCGCCCTTCATGACCGCCTTGCCGTGCACCGATTCGAGATAGCTCTGCATGTAGTTGCGTTCGTCGTGTCCGTTGCCGGTGCGTTCCTGGTGCTTTTCATGGCAGTCAGCGCAGAGCTTGACGACGTTGAGCGGATAGACGCGCGAGTCGCGCTGATTGTGCGGCTTGATGTCGTGGCCGCCGTGACAGGTGACACAGGTGGGCGCCTGCGGATCGTTCCTGGCCAATGCCTCCGCGTGCATGCCGCGGCGGAAGGCGACGCCCTCGGCCGCGTGGCAGCCGGAACTGTCGCAGGTCGGCGCAGGCAGCGGCGAAGTGTGCGGCAAGGTGGCAGCGGCCGCGTGGCAGGAGATGCAGGCGAGCCCGGCATGCACCGAGTCGGCCAGCGTTTTGTCGGTGATCAGCAGCTCGGGGCGGGTGGCGGCATTGGAGGCGTTGGCCAGCGGAGCCACCATGGTGTGCCGCTGTTCGGGCGGAAGCTCAGCAATGTGGCTTTGGCTGTGACAGTTGAAGCAGCGCTGGTTCTCCAACTGGGCCTGGGAGACCTCGGCGGCCGGGGCTGTGACGGCAGCGGCCAGGATCACGAGGGTGCAGAGGATGGCAAGTGGGTAGGAGTTCAAGGCACGCTCCGAGGGCGGGGGCGGCCTGCGCGCACCGCGCAGGATGTACGTACATCCAGAGCATGATCCGTGCCGGGATTGACAGACGTAAGTTGTTGTCTGGAAGGTTTTTAGATTATAGAATTCTTATAAATGAGAAAAACTGGCGGACAGGCGTTCCCGCAGGTAGTAGCACCGCATGTCAATACGGTGCCCTCCTTGGGTGCCACACCCGCGTGCGGGTGTGCCTGGTGTCAATACGCACGGCCGGCGCGCGGCCGTGGCACCCGCTACTGGGGCACCGCATTGACATGCGGAAACAAGGAGGGCACCGCATTGACATGCGGTGCTACTGATTTGTGGGGGCGGGGGGGAGCTTGATGTGGAAGGTGGCGCCGCGGTCGTCGCCATCGAGCAGTTCGATGAATCCGCCCTGTTGTTGCATGAGCTTGGAGCAGATGGTCAGACCCAGGCCGGTGCCCTGGCCGACGGGCTTGGTGGTGAAGAAGGGTTCGAACAGCTCGCCGCGGGCCGCGGGGCTGATGCCGGGGCCGTTGTCCGCGATGAAGATCGAAGGCCCATTGCCGGAGCATTCGGTGCGGATGGTGATGCAGGGATCGGGTGTCTGCTGCAGGGCATCGAGGGCGTTGACGATGACGTTGATCATCACCTGTTGCACGGCATGGGCCTGGACGCGCACCATGCAGTTGCGCGAGCAGAGTTGCTTCTGAACCTTGATGTTTCCCAGCCGGCGATCGAAGCGGACCAGCTCAAGGCTGGACTCGAGCAGTTCGTTGATCGGCAGCGTCTTCCACTGGTATTCAGTGGGATGGGCGAAGTCGGTCATCTGCCGCACGATGATCTTGATGCGATCGATCTGCTGGCGCAGAATGCCGAGCTTGTCGATGGTCATGTGCCTGGGGTTGCGCTGCATCAGTTGCAGCAGGCTGTCCATGCTGGCCAGGGGGTTGGCGATCTCGTGGGCGACGCCGGCCGCCATGTGTCCCATGGTGACGGACTTTTCGTGCTGGATCATCACATCCTGCTGGCGGCGCAGGTGCTCGACCAGATCACGGACGCGGCGGCTGCGGCGCAGCAACTGGGCGTAGTTGCGGCGAAGCAATCCGGTGATGCGGCTGGTCAGATAGACGGTGAACACCAGCGTCAAAGCCCAACCGGCCAGGGCCAGCATCCCCGCGCGATCGCCGGGCCAGGCGTGCATGACCAGCAGGCAGCCGGAGAACAAGACGATGGCCACCGCGGCGCAACCATAGGCTGCCAGCGGCGACAGCAACAGGCTGGCGAACACCATGTGGAAGACGTAGAACCCGACCAGCGGGCTGGCCGCTTTGCCGGTGCACAGAACCAGCAACGTCAGCAGCACCAGGTCGGCCAGGATGTGAAACCACGCCAGGCTGACCAGGTTCAGCGGGCGCAGCTTGAGGCGCTGCAGGCGCCAGAGCATGACGTTGTAGGTCAGGATGAACAGCCCGCACAGCAGCAGGGGCAGTCGCTGGGGATACCAGTGCAGCAGGAACGCGTTCAGCAGTCCGCCGGCAATGACCAGGGCTGCGACTAACCAGCGCAGCATGACAAGCCAGCGCAGGGGCAGGTACAGCCGCAGGCGGAGGTTGGTGGCTGCGATGGGATCGGTCATGCAGGCGATCCGGCATTCGATGAAACCGCGTCTTCTATCGGCTCATCATCCCGGATGGAACGCTCCAAGTCCAGCATTTTGATTCCCTCGGCGTAATCGGTCAGGACGATGCGGCGAATGTGTTTGAGGGCTGCGACCACCCGCGACATGCGGCCGAGGGTCTCGTGAATCTCACGCAGACACTGCTGGGTGGCCTCGGGATTGCCCATGCGCCGCTTCATCAGGCTCAGTTGCAACTCGATGATGTTGGTGGCGTTGTTCAACTCGTGATTGAGCGTGGCGCCGACCTGGCCCAGCACTTCGATCCGTTTCTGCTCGTGCGTGCCAAGCTGCTCAGCCACGTGATTGTAGGCGTCGGCCAGCTCGTCGAATTCGTCATGGCGGCCGAGGGGCACGCGGTAATCGAAGTGCTCTTTGGCCAGCTCGCGGGTGGCTTCGACCAGTTGCTCGACCGGGCGCAGCACCATCTGGCTGGTCCGCAGCAGCAGCAGAATCGAAATGTTGACCAGCAGCAGGAATCCGACCGCCATGCCGATGACCAGCCAGCGGAACGCGCTGATCAGGTTGTTGTGCTGCACATCGAGCTGGGCATAGACGTATTCGGTGATCTGCTGGGCAGCCTGACGCAACAGCGCGGCATGTTCGAGCAAGGCGCGATTCTGAGCCTCGGCCTGCTGCGGCTCCTGCCAGGTGGCGAGGGTGGCCACGTGTGAGGTGAAGGCCTCCAGCTCCAGGTCGAGCTGGCGGCAGGTCGGTTGCATGTCCGGTTCCATCAGCAGGCTGTTGGCGCTCAGGTGGCCGGCCACCGTGCGCAATTGCTCCACCGCCAGGATGATGTCGTCGAGCTGATGCGTGTGCTGGGCCTGCAGGGCGTAAAGCTGAAGCTGGATGGTGAACACCGCGTGATTGAGTTCAGCCGTCTGCTGCACGACCTGGCGCGATTGGTTGTTCAGATCATCCATGCGCACCAGCATGCCGTGCAGCGACCACATGGCCGTCAGGGCCAGGATCATCATCAAGGCCGTCTGGCACAACAGGATGGTGAGCAGTTTGCGGCGGAGCATGGGGGTATCGATTCAATGCAGTGAACGCGGATAAACGCGGATAAGACGCGGATAAACGCGGATGAAATGCAATGCTTCAAGGTTTTTATCCGTGTTCATCTGCGTTCATCCGCGGTTTTGTTTCTTCGTGTTCTTCGCGTCTTCGTGGCTAATCCTGTTTTGACGTCGTGGT
>CAYYGM010000134.1:0-11372 GCA_964471555.1 uncultured Phycisphaeraceae bacterium | reverse complement strand
TGTCGCCGAGGATCTGCAGGTCGGCCAGGTTGACGTTGCCGTCGCCGGTGAAGTCCGCCTGGGCCCAGGTGGCGGTAGTGGACTGCCAGTTGTCGCCGAGGATCTGCAGGTCAGCGAGGTTGACCATGCCGTCTTCATTGGCGTCGCCGGGGTGGCGGAAGGGGGTGGTCTGGATGATGCCCCTCAAGTCGCCGGTGACGTGGTCGAAGGACAAACTCCAGTAGAGCACCTGGTTGGAGAAGTTGTCGATCTCTGTGCTGCCCTGGGTGGCGGTGCCGCCGGTGCCGGACTTGACCAGGGCGATGCGTGCGCCGGTGGCCGGCTGCAGGGCGGTGGGTTCGGTGATGTTGAAGCCGAAGCGGTTGGTGTTGGCGGGATCAGCGGGGTTGAGCCAGCCAAGGTAGAGGGTGTTGTCAGCCGCCGAGCCGTCAGCCCACAGGGTGCCGGTGGCGTAGAGGTCATCGGTGCCGTTGTTGACAGTGCCGATGGTGGTGTCGCTGTAGTACCCGCGGGCCGGCGCCATGCGGCTGAAGTAGCCACCGGCCTCACCGGCGGGACCGCCGGCGTTGCTGGTGTTGGAGAAGCCGAAGTTGTTGGGGCTGGTAGTGGCGGCGGCGTTGGCGACCCAGCCGGCGTTGGCGGCATCCAGCGCGGTGTTGAAGGATTGGCTTTCCGTTCCGCCCTGGACCGTGTAGGTGAGATTGTCGATGTAGGCCAGCCAGTGATAATCGACACTGGCGCCGGTTTGGTTCTGGGTGATGCCGAAGCCGGTATAGTCCGAAATCGGATTCTCACCCGTGTGGGTGAAGTCGTACAGGACGACAGCCTGCGCTGCTGATACCATGCAGAAGGTCACCACCAGTGAGGCGAGTAAAGTGCTGAGTCTGACTCGTAACATGAGATCCTCCTAATCAGAAAACAGGTTGAGCAAGCGTAGAGTGACAAACCTGGTCGTGCGACGTTGACGTTTTTCAGACCTGTTCAACTATACCCCCCTCTGTCTCCGATTTACTTGCCAATTCAGGTGGACGACCCGCCAAATCAGGAAACCCACGTTGACGTTTTCGCGCCCGGCCCCCACAATGGCCGTCAGGGCGGAGTACGACGGCCATGGCGATTTCCCCGCGTATCCTGACCAGCGATGAACTGCCGCTGCCGTCGGCAGCCAAACGTCGCAACATCCTGCTGGCATTGGATTTTTACACGCACGATCGCCACATGGGCATCGTGCGCTATGCCCGGGAGGCAGGATGGACGCTCGATTGCCGCCTGCTGGCCTTCCGCGCCAGCGAAGCCCGACACATGCAATACCTGCGGGCCACGCGCTACGACGGCATCATCGCTTACCTCTCGGGCACATCGCATCGCATGAGTCGGCTGATCGAATCGTTCAAGGTGCCGATGGTGGACCTGGGCATGGATCGGCCGGACATCACCTGCCCGCGCGTGCTGCCGGATAGCGTTGCCATCGGCCGCATGGGCGCGGAGTATCTGCTGGGGCGCGGGTTCACCAACCTGTTGTTCTACACCCACTACTACGACACCTGGGCCACCACGCACCGCATGAAAGGTTTTCAGGAAGCGGTGACTCGGGCCGGGGCGGAATTTCAGTCGCTGATCTGGAGCGAGAACTCGCGCCGCCGCGGCAAGACTTCGCGGGTCAAGTGGTTATCCGACAAGCTGCTGGAATATCCGCTGCCGCTGGCGGTGATGGCCATCAACGACCACGTGGCCCTGGAGGTGCTGCACGCCTGCGAGCTGGCCCAGTTGCGCGTGCCGGAGCAGGTGGTGGTGCTGGGCGTGGACAACGACTCGCTGGTGGTCGATCTGACCGCCATCCCCATCTCCAGCGTCGACAGCAACCGCGAGCGCATCGGTTACGAGGCGGCCGCCCTGCTGGATCGGCTGATCGACGGCGTGCAGCCGGAGAGCGATCCGATTCTCATCCCGCCCAAGGGCGTGGTCACCCGCAAATCCACCGACATTCTGGCCGTCAACGACACCGACGTGGCCATCGCCATTCACTACATCTGGGAGCACTTCCGCGAGACAATCACCGTGGACGACGTGGCTCGCCAGACGATGCTCTCCCGCCGCCACCTGCAGGATCGCTTCCTGCAGCACGTGGGGCGCACCATCTTCGAGGAGATCACGATCCAGCGGCTCAACTACGCCAAGCGCCTGCTGGAGCAGACGGACAAGAAGGCCTACACCATCGCCCGCATGGCGGGTTTCGGCAGTGCCGAGCGGATGAGCAAGGTCTTTCGCCGCCTGGTGGGCATGGGCCCGCGCACCTACCGCGAGCGCCATCACAAGGCGGTCAACTGACGCATCCGACATCATTGGGCTCACCCCCGTTTGCGGGCGAGCTTGCTCGCCCCAACGCCGAGCAAGCTCGGCGGCTAAACTCGAAAACCCGGAACTGCCGGATCGGACATCGCTTTGGCTCCGAAGCTTGCCGAAATCGGCTGAACGCATGTCATTTTCGGTGCAACCGCTGGGATTGGCGGGATTCGGGTGTAACTTGGAGGTAGTCCGCCGGCCCTTGGCCGACCCGCAACCACCGTCCGTACGGGAGATGGCGCTGATGTTTCGTTCGCTCAAGCCATGGTGTGTCCTGCTGTTGCTGGCCCCGGCGTGGTCCGCTGCGGGGCAGGACTTCAGCCTCGTGCCCGGCGAAGTGATCGCCTATCTCGAATCGCCCAACCGCACCGTCACCGGCTCCATCCTCGACGCCAACAAGAAATACCTGAGCTCGCCTTCCATCACCGTCATGCCCAACGGTGATTACATCGTCTCCCATGACATCTTCGGCGACGGCACCACCCAGAACACCACCAAGGTCTATCGCTCCACCGATCAGGGCATCACCTGGTCGCTGCAATCCACCGTGACCGACGCCTTCGCCTCCACCATCTTCTATCACGACGGCGCACTCTATCTCTGGGGCTACCGCGAGTACTACACCGAAAACAACAACGCGGACATCCTCATCCGCAAGTCCACTGACGGCGGCCAGACCTGGACCACGCCCACCAACTCCAGCAACGGCCTGCTGATGGACACCAATCTCTACGGCCAGGCCAACACGCCCACTATCTACAACGGACGCATCTGGATCGCCTTGGCCGGCAAGCGCGTCATGTCCGCGCCGGTCAGCTCCAACCTCCTGCTGGCCAGCTCCTGGACCGCCTCCGATTCAGCCAACACCAGCGCTACACCCTGGGGCGGCAGCCTGTCGGTCACCGAGGCCCAGGTTGCTTCCTCCTCGCGTGACGGCGTGGTGGTCATGCCCAAGATTGACGGCCAGCCGCACTCGATCGTCATGCGGGCCATCAGTCCATCCACCATGACCAACTATGCCGCGACGGCAGACTACGTCGATCTGCCCGGCGGCGAGAAGAAGTTCGCTCTGCAATACGATTCGGTTTCCGACAAGTACTACATCGTCAGTAATCCCGTTCTGCCCGCTCATGCCGACTCCGGCATCGACCCCGGCATGATCCGCAACACCGCGGCACTGCTCAGTTCGCGCGACCTGCAACATTGGGACGTCGAGCAGATTTTCCTCTACTCACCCGAGCTCGATCACGACCTGGCCGCATTCCAGGGCACCTTCGGCGAAGCCTTCCAATACATGAACTTCGCCATCGAAGGCGATGATCTGCTGGTCGTCTCGCGCACCGCTTTCGACACCGAGGGCGATCGCAGCCAGGCCGGCCAGAACATTCCACCCCGCGGACACGATTCCAATCTCATCACCTTCCATCGCATCGAAGACTTCCGCACCGCCACCGCCCATCAGAAGCTCGTGCTCGATGCTGCCAACAATCGTGTGCTGCGCTACGAAACCACGCAATACCAGGACGCACCGCTGGGCGTGTTCCAGCTCGGCTACCTGTTTGCCGGCTCACCGCTGACCGCGCCCAACGGCATCGCCCAGGACGGCAACGGCAATGTCTATGTGCGCGAAGCCGGCGGACGCATCCTGCGCTTCGACCTGATGGGCAACTTCATCGCCACCACCGGTTCGTTGCCCCAGGGCCTGGCCTTCACCAGCGCGCCGTTGGCCATCAACCAGCCGGCCGAGGGCGAATGCTCCTGGACCCGCAACGGCAGCGGCGACTGGGACCAACTGACCAACTGGTTCTACTGGGGCCGTCCCGACACCAACTACGAAATCGCCAACTTCGGCTCGGCCATCACCGCGAATGCCACCATCAACATGAGCGGCAACTACACCGGCTCGTTCACCTGCAAGGGCCTGCGCTTCCGCAGCGATTACAAGTACACCATTGCCGGCTCGGGCTTGCTCGTGCTCGCCTCCGACGCAGGCCATGCCGTCCTCGACGTGCAGCGCGGCCAGCACGAAATCCAAACCGCCATCCGCCTCGACAGCGACACCGATGCCACCCTGGCGGCCGGCACCACGCTCACGCTGGGCGCCAGCATGAATCTTCATCTGCGTACGCTCAGCGTCTCCGGCCCCGGCACGCTGAGCGTGGACGGCAACCAGGTGGTGATGAATGGCGGCTCAATCCGCTTGAGCAACAACGCCACCCTGGCGGTCAGCAACATCCTCTCGGTCGCCGGCGGCAGCACACTGGGCGGCAACGGCACGGTCACCGGCTTTGTGGCCAACGGCGGCACTATCTCCCCTGGCGCTTCACCCGGGCTGCTGATTATCAATGGCGCCCTTGTCCAATCTTCGACCGGCAAGCTCAAGATGGAATGGGCCCAGGGTGGTTACGACCTTCTGGGTGTCACCGGCAATGTCACGCTCGACGGCACGCTCGACCTGTCGCTGCTCGACGAGTTTACGCCCGCCATCGGCCAGAGCATTACCATCATCAGCGCCGCCTCGATCAGCGGCACGTTCGACACCATCACCGGCGTCAACGCGGCCGGCAATCTGGCCCTGGCGGTCCGTTACAACAGCAGCACGGTGACCGTCACCGCGGCTTTGCCCGGCGACGCCAACCTGGACAACGTGGTCAACCTGGCAGACCTGCAGATCCTCGGCGATCACTGGATGTCCGGCGCCGCGACGTGGGGCAGCGCTGATTTCAACGGTGACAGCCAGGTCAATCTGGCGGACCTGCAGATTCTGGGTGATCACTGGAATGCGGCAGCCGGCGATTTCACGACGCTGGCGCAGAGCATTCCCGAACCACAGGCGCTTGCTCTGTGGATCGGCGCGCAACTGCTGTGGCTGTTGGGCCGGGGGCGCGCAACGGGCCAAGTCAGCCGAAATCGGACCTTAACTTGTCGTTTCAAGCAAAGCCGTAGGAATCGGGCGTTCATCGAGTATCTTTAGTCAAAGACACTGTTGCGAGGGCCCGCTTGTGATACGTGCACCGCGGGCCGCAACCGAGCGGATGTGGAAAAGGCTGACCGTGCATGACCGTTGAAATGATCCAGCAAGTGAGCACGGTCGAGCTGCGTCTTCCGCCGCGGATTCGCTTCGGCATCGACGGCATCAAGGATCTTGCCGACGATCTTGTCAGCGCGGGACATAGCCGCGTGCTGCTGGTCAGTTGCGGCGGCGTCGAGGGCGTGTGCGCTGATCTGCGCGTGGCGCTGGCGGCCCGTGATGCGGCCGTGGAGGTGTATCAGCCGCAGGACCGTGAGCCAACCATCGCTGACTTTGATGCGGCAGTGCAAGCCCTGCGCTCATTCAACGCCGATGCGGTAGTGGGCGTCGGCGGCGGCAGTGTGCTGGACCTGGCGAAGCTGCTGGCTGCCATGCTCAGCGGTGAGCAGTCGATCCACGACGTGTTCGGCACCGATCGCCTGACCGGGCGCGATATTCACCTGACCTGCGTGCCCACCACAGCCGGGACGGGCAGCGAAGTGTCGCCCAACGCCATTCTGCTCGATGAACGGGCGCAATTGAAGAAGGGCGTGGTCAGTCGCTGGCTGGTGCCCGATGCCGCCTATGTCGATCCGCGTTTGACGGTGACCATGCCGGCCCATCTGACAGCCGCCACCGGGCTCGACGCCCTGACCCATTGCATCGAAGCTTATGCCAATCGTTTCGCTCATCCGTTGTTCGATACGTTCGCACTCGAGGGCGTTCGCCTGATCGGCAGCCATCTGGAGAGAGCCTGTCGCGCCGGCGACGACCTCGAGGCACGCAGCGCCATGGCCTTGGGCAGTCTGTACGGCGGCATGTGCCTGGGGCCGGTCAACACCGGCGCGGTGCATGCGCTCTCGTATCCGCTGGGTGGTGAATTTCACGTGCCGCACGGCGTCGCCAACGCGCTGCTGCTGCCGCACGTGCTGGCGTTCAACCTGCCCGCCGCTCCGCAGCGCTATGCTGCCATCGCCCGGGCCCTGGGCGTGAGTGAAGGTGACAACGACATGGCTGTCGCACAGGCGGGGATCAAGCGCCTGGCCGAACTCTGCCGCGTCTGCGGCATCCCGCGCAGTCTGTCGCAGCTCGGCGTGCCGCGCGAGGTGATCGGGCGTCTGGCGACTTCGGCTCTGACCGTGCAGCGATTGTTGATCCGCAATGTTCGCAGCGTCAGTCTCAGCGACGCTGAACAGATATATCGAAAGGCGTTTGCAGGATGAGTCGTCCGCTGGTCACCGAAGGTCTGGTGGTTCCCATGGTCAGCCCCCTGACCAGCGACTTTCAAATTGACGCGCGGGCGGTCCATCAGATCGTCGAGCATCTGCTGGCCGTGCCGGTCAACGGCATCTTCATCCTGGGGACCACCGGCGAGGCCCGCCGCCTGCAGCCCCGCGAGAAGCGCATGCTGGTCGAGACGGTTGCCCCGCTGACGCACGGGCGATGTGCCTTGTACGTGGGCATTGCTGATAACGATGCCAGTGCCGCGGTGCATGCGGCCCAGGAGTATCACCGCCTGGGCGCCGATTTCGCCGTCGCCCATCCGCCGACGAATCTCTCCGAGACCGGCCCGGCTTTGGAGGCGTACTTTCTGCAGTTGGCGGACCTGATTCCCTTGCCCCTGGTGATGTACAACATGCCGCGCATCACCGGCGTGTCGATTCCCATCGACATGGTGGAGGAGCTCAGCCGCCATCGCAACATCGTGGCACTGAAAGACTCCAAGAACGACGCAACGCATGTCGCCAACCTCTTGGAGCGCTTGTTGGGGCGGCAGGACTTCCGCGTGCTGATCGGTTGTGCCCGGCTTTCGGCTTTGGGCCTCAAGCGCGGGGCGGCGGGCCTGGTGCCCAGCACGGCCAACCTGTTCCCGCAGCCGTACATGGATATGATTCGCGCCGCGTTGGCCGGCAACTGGGACGAAGTCGATCGCATTCAGATGCTGACGAACCAGCTTTCAGCCCAGTATCAGTACGGCCGGCAATTGGACGAATCGCTGGCGGCGCTCAAGCAACTGATGGCGGACAAGGGGCTGTGCGGTCCCACCGCATTCGCCGCGGTTTCCGCCAAAGAGCCGATGGGAGAACCGGCATGAGCGCGGCCCGGCCTGTGGTCGGGATCACGATGGGCGATCCGGCCGGCGTCGGTCCTGAAATCGCGGTCAAGGCCCTGGCCCAGCAAAAGATTTACGACCTCTGTCAGCCGGTGTGCTACGCCGACGCCGATTTGATGCGGCAGGCGGTCCGCTTGTGCAACCTTGATGCGACGGTGCGTCCGATCAGCGACATCGCGCAAGCCAGGGGAACCTTCGGCGCCATCGATGTGTTGCAACTGCAAGGCCTCGATCTGAAGGATGTGACCTTCGGCAAAGTCTCCGCAGCGGCGGGGCATGCCGCTTTCGTGTCGGTCACCACCGCCATTGAAGCGGCCATGAAAAAGCAGATCGCCGCCGTGGTCACCGGCCCGCTGCACAAGGAAGCACTGCGCCTGGGCGGTCACAACTTCCCCGGCCACACGGAAATCTTCGCCCACTACACCGGCTCGCCCCGCTGCGCCATGATGCTGGCGGAAGGTCACCTGCGCGTGGTGCACGTTTCCACGCACGTTTCGCTGCGGCAGGCATGTGATGCGGTGACGGTGCCGCGCGTGCTGGAGGTGATCGAGCTGGCCCACGAGGCGCTGCAGCGTCTGGGCGTGGCCAACCCGAAGATCGGCGTGGCAGGTTTGAACCCCCATGCCGGCGACGGCGGATTGTTCGGCTACGAGGAAGAGCAATCCATCAAGCCCGCCATCGAACTGGCCCGGCAGAAAGGCTGGCAGGTCGAAGGCCCGTTCCCGCCCGACACGTTTTACCCGCGGGCCATCACCGGGGTTTATGATGTGTGCGTGGCCATGTACCACGACCAGGGACACATCCCCGTGAAGCTGCAGGGTTTTCAATACGACGCCAAGCGCCAGACCTGGAACACGGTCAGCGGTATCAACATCACGCTCGGTTTGCCCATCATCCGCGTGAGTGTCGATCACGGCACCGCGTTCGATCTGGCCGGCCGGGGCATCGCCAGCGAGCAGAGCATGATCGAGGCGATCGATTACGCTGCGCGATTAGCCAAAGGAGCATCCGCGACATGACCATGCTGGTCATCGCAGACGATCTGACCGGCGCGGCGGAGATTGCCGGCATCGGCCGACGTTACGGCTATGACAGCGCGCTGCTGCGTCGCGCCTATCAGCCCATGCAGGCGCAGATGCTGGTGATCGACAGCGACACGCGCCAGCTCGATCCCAAAGCGGCGGGCAAGGCGATCCGGCGCATCCTGTCTGAATGTCCGATGAGCAGCTTCGATTGGATTTACAAGAAGACCGACTCGGTCCTGCGCGGGCCGGTGCGAGCGGAGCTGGAGGCGGCGAGCGATGCGCTGGGGCGGCAGCGCGTGCTGTTGGTGCCGCAGAATCCATCGCGCGGGCGGGTGGTGAGTCGAGGCGTTTACAGCGTCGGGGGCGTGCCGCTGCATCGAAGCGAATTTGGGCGCGACCCGGATCATCCAGCCAGGACATCGGATATGCGACAGCGTTTGTCGCCCGATGATCCGCAGCGCGTGACGCATCTGGCGGTGGGCGAGCAACCGCCGCGCAGCGGCCTGATCACCGCGGATGCAAGCACCGACCGGCATCTGGCCCAACTGGCAGCCTGGGTGGATGATCACACGCTGCCGGCCGGGGGAAGTGAGTTTTTCGAGACGTTGCTCAAGCGGACGATGCAGGGCGTGCCCCGGGCCGGTCAGCGCTGGCCGTTCGCTTCGTTTTTGCTGCTGTGCGGGAGCACGTCGGTGGCGGATCGTCATGCGGTGGAACGGGCAAGCGCTTTGGGATTGACGGTTCACCGCATGCCGCTGCCGCTGCCGCAGACGGATTCGCAGCGAGCGCAATGGATTGAAGCGTGGCGAGGTGAGATTCTTCGATCACTTTCTTCCGGGGGCGTGGTGTTGACGACGCCAGGGCAGCTTCTGTCGGATGAGAAAGAATCAGACGAGTTGCCGACGTTGCTGGCGCAGGTGGTGCGCGAGGTGCTCGGTCGGCACGCGGTGGACGAGGTGCTGGTCAGCGGGGGCACGACGGCCGGGGCGCTGATGGACGCTCTGGGGTGGCGGGCGTTTTGTGTCAGCGGGGAGTGGGCAGCGGGTGTGGTGCGCCTGGTCTGCGATCAGCAGGACAAGCCGGGCATCACGCTCAAGCCGGGCAGCTACAGTTGGTCAGCCTCGCTGTGGGAACTGTTGGGTCGAACGATTCATCTGAAAGCCAACGCATGAATCTGCATGTTGCCGACTACCTGGTGCTGATCGGTTACCTGGCGGTGATCGCCTGCATCGGCCTGTATGTCTCACGCCGCGGACGCAGCAGCGAAGGATACTTTCTGGCCGGGCGGCGGCTGCCATCGTGGGTGGTGGCGTTCACGCTCATGGCCACACTCATCGGCAGCGGCACGTTCGTCGGGCACCCAGCCACCGTCTATCAGAAGGGCATGATCCTGCTGCTGGGCCACCTGACCCTGCCGGTGGTGCTGCTGATCGTCAGCATTTTCATCATTCCGTTCTATCGCCACGTGGTGAAAATGAGCGTGTACGAGTACCTCGGCCAGCGCTTCGGCATGGGCGGAAGACTGTACGCATCGATCGGCTTCCTGGCGGACCGCATCTTCGACCTGGGCGTGACGCTGCTGACGACCGCCATTCCACTGAAGCTGATGACCGGCTGGGAACTGCACTGGATCATCCTCGGCCTCGGCGCGTTCACCGCGCTCTACACCATGATCGGCGGTATCGAAGCGGTGGTGTGGACTGATGTGGCGCAAGGCGTGCTGTTGATCTTCGGGGCGATCCTGATTTTACTGCGACTGATTTTCGCCACTGAAGTCGGCCCGCCCGGCGCGGTGATCAGTGAAGCCTGGCAGCAGGGTAGGTTCACCCTCGGTTCGTTCGATCTTTCCTGGCACAGCCTGTTCGACTCGCAGAACACCACGCAATGGATTTTCCTGCTGGCGTTCACCGCGGGTTGGAGCAGGCGCTACATCTGCGATCAGCACATGGTGCAGCGCTACCTGATAGCCGGCAGCGACAAACAGGCCCGGCGGGGCGTGATGGTCAATGCCGCGATGTGCGTGCCGCTCTATTTCGCGTTCATGTTCATCGGCGCCTGCCTGTACGGCTACTACTGCCTCTCCAGCGAACCGGGCCCCAAGCTGGCTGACGATGTGATGCCCTATTTCATCGTGCATCATCTGCCGTCGGGCGTGATCGGGTTGATCCTGGCGGCGGTGCTGGCGGCTTCCATGTCCTCGATCAGCGCGGACCTCAACAGCCTGGCCACCGTGCTGACCACCGATTACTTCGTCAACTTCCTGCCTTCATCGTCCGACAAGGCCCGTGTGCTGTTCGGGCGCTTGATGGTCATCGCCTGTGGCACGGCTGCGGCCATGATCGGGCTGGCCATGATCCCGCGCGAAGGGGCGGCTTCCATCATGGAGCGCGGCGTCACGATTGCCGCCATCATCTCCGGCGGCGTGCTCGGTCTGTTCATGCTGGGCTTTCTCACCACCCGCGCCACCCGTCGCGGCTGCTACATCGGCATCGCCGCCTGTCTGCTGTTTACCAGTTGGGGCGTCTGCACCGAACCGACGCATCGCATTTTCGACATGGGCTTCAACTTTGAATTCAATCCGATCCTCATCGGACTGTTCGGCCACCTCGTGCTGTTTGCGGCTGGATACATCGCCAGCATTCTGTTCGGCGGGTATCGGCCGCAGCAGGTTGAGCAACTGACGCTTTATCGCTTGCGCAGGGAATAGGGAATAGGGAGTAGGCAGTAGGGTTAGTTCCTGTGTACCTCCGCGCGTTGGAAACCCTACTGCCTACTCCCTACTGCCCAATCCCTGCCTTCTTGAGCAGACCGGCCACGGTGGTCGTCGGCTGAGCGCCGACGCTGAGCCAGTACTGGATGCGTTCAGCTTTGAGGTTGAACT
>CAYYGM010000133.1:0-11539 GCA_964471555.1 uncultured Phycisphaeraceae bacterium | reverse complement strand
GCAATTCCCCTTGACAACGGCTTGCTCATGGATGCGAAAAATATCGTACGTTACCTGGCACTATTAGGGCATTACCAATACCAACAGAAGCCAGATCGGATTCGAATGCCGAAGCATACACATGCTCCCCCGGACAGTTGATTCAGAATCTGATGGATCCTGCCATAATAAGACCAATGAAAGCAATCAAACTTTATACAGGTAAAGTAACAACTGTTAACGAGTCGTAGAGGCTCGTTAACGAAATAAGCGGAGGAAAAGTACAGGCAGAAAACCGACTGCTAAGCAATTGGCGAAGATTACAGGGGTAGTAGCATCACGTTGTAAGCGCAATACCTAATCTTCCAAAGTCAGTTGCTTGACGTCGATTCCAAGTGCTCCCGCAATCTTTGCCAGCGTCTTATTTGACGGGCTATGTTTGCCCGCTTCTAATCGGCTGATATGTGACTGTGGCAAACCAGCCTTCTCGGCCAACTGCTGCTGAGTTAGACCGCTCTGAGCACGCAAGTCCCGAAGTTTCTTGCTGATCCACACCAGCCAACTTTCATAGTCATCACGAGGCATCTCTTTCTGTGTCAGTTGATTTTGGGGGACGCGCTGTATGTTCTTACAGGGATCGAGGATTTCGATGATGGTCTTCATCGTGTCCTCGGCGTCTTCCCTATCTTCAATTGTACTTAAATCCTTGACACACTCGAAGAGGTACTGCTGATCCTGATCGTTCAGTTGCACCATCCTGGCCACAACGGTTGCAACAGCTGCGCCCGTCAGCCTGGACTCCAATGAGCCACCGAAATTACTGGCCGTTAGCTGTAGTAATTCTTCGATCGACAGCTTTTCGATCTGCTCAGCGTGATCTTTTGAGATACCTTCTGGCATTACGGGCATCATCTTGATTCACCCTTCTTGCCTACTCTTAGGCTTGTTAAATAATGTCGCACCCTTCGCTCGATTCTTACGACAACAGACCTTCTGAGTTGGCGCTCGTCCTCTTTCTTGTGTATACCCAGTACAACGATGGATTGGGCGTTCGGGTTCGTAACAAAAAACACGCGCAGATTGATCTTTCCAAGCACACCACCTTTGTCTTCCAGTGACCAGAACTTATCAAACGATGCAATGTTTAATGTCTCACATCGGGCTGGTTCAACAGCACGCGCCAACTCACACAACTGATCTGCTACATGCCAATACTGCACAGGCGTCAAAATATCTGCATCTGCAACGGCGTCCGGCCAGTACTGGAGGTTCCAACAAAGTGGGGGATCTCCACTTCCGGCTTTTTGCCATGTCCGAGCTCGTTTCTCGTCCATAATGGCATATCCTTTGGCTCATGGCCTTCCCTCCACCTCTGTTGTATATTATACAATAAAAATCGTCTGTCAAGACAGAAATCTTTAATAATTATGCAATTTCGTACGATTGTTTGTGGTTGGGGGGATGATCGGTACTGTGCCCCACGAACGTAGATCGTGCGGGAATGAGCAATTATCAGACTGACTCACAATCCGCTTAAATGGCGATCAGGAACTCTGCTGGCGGCAGAGGCGTGCGGCGCCGGGGCCGTAGGTGATGGCGTTTTTGCCGTGGCGTTTGGATTCCAAGGCCATTTCGTCCGCCCGGTGCAGCAGTTCCTCAGGCGTGCGGCCGTCCCAGGGATAGCTGGCCAGGCCGCCGCTGATGGTGAGTGTGCCGGGGGCCTGATCGAGCAGCTTGGGAAAGGCGTGCGAGCAGATGGCAGCCTGGAAGCGCTCGGCGGCACGGACCACGTCCTGGGGATGGCCGGCCTTGTAGGATGCGGGTCGGCGCGGGCCCTCCGCATCCCAGAAGATCACGGCGAATTCGTCGCCGCCGATGCGAGCCACCACGTCGTGTTCGCGGCAGACGCTTTTCATCAGGCGGGCGGACTCGCGCAGAATTTCGTCGCCGGCCCAGTGTCCGTAATGGTCGTTGTAGTGCTTGAAGTCGTCGATGTCGAAGACCATGACGGTGACCTGCGAACGGTCGTTGGCCGCCCATCCGAGGATGCGCTTGAGGAAACGATTGAAGTAGCGGCGGTTCCACGCCCCGGTCAACTCATCGCGCATGGCCAACTCGTACAACAGCAACTGCCGGCGGTGCAGCGCCAGCCAATGAGCCAGCCAGTCCGCCCACGGTTGCAATTGGGCGGCAGTGGCGGGGGCCGGTGCGTGCAGATGACCGTAGCTGCGGCCGCGACAGACGACATCGACGCTGGCGTGACCTTCAGGCACCACCTGCTCGGGCGACGCCAGGGCCAGGCCCGCGATGCCGGACTGGCTGACCACGATGCGCAGGGCTAGCTGCGGCGTTTTGTTCTGGCCGTCGAGCACGGCATCGACCAGATCGACATCGCCCAGTTGATCGTCATGGGGATTTTCGATTTGCGAATGGCGATTTTCGATTTCGTTTAGCGGTGGAGCCGGCTGCGCCATCGCCTGCTCATCTGACGGCAGGATCATCAAACTGTCGAACCCCGCCTCGACGGCCGCACGGGCCTGGTCCTGCTGATCGCGCGGAGCGGTAACGATCAACTGGGCCTGCGGGGCCAGCTCGCGCAGGGCGGCCGCGGTGGTGTGGGCCATGCCGGTGAGTTTGCTGACCGGGCCGATGACGACCTCGACCGGGGAGTTGACCAGTTCAGCCAGGGCAGTCAGATAGTTGGGCGTGCTGGCGATGTTGACGCCGGCCACACCCCGGGCCAGGCGCGTGGTGGCCGGGTCATCAATGACCAGCCAGCGAGCAGCCTGGGCGGCGGCGGTGTTGGGATCGGGTTGTCGCATCGCCTCGGTCACGATTCATCCTCAAGCGGCGGACCCAGCAGCATGGCCAGTTCGTCGGCGCTGATCAGCGGTTCATCCGGCTCGGCCGGCTGCTGCGGCTTGACCGGTTCAGCTTGATCAACCGGACTCGCATGGTCCGGCTCAGTTGTCGATGGCTCGGTGTGAATCTGTACGTCGCCAAGCCGGCCGTTGATCGGCTCCAGTGTCTGTCGTCCCTGCCGGCGGCAAAATTGCCAGCAGACGGTGTGCGGCCGGGCGCTGCGGACAGCTTCGATTAACTGGGCGGCCTGCGTCTGTCGCTCGGGATCCGCCACGATCAGGGCCGCAGCCTTGCTGCGCAGCAATTCCAGCATGGCCCGCGGCGGATCATTGACCACGATCACCGCCAGTCCCCGCCGCATCAGGGCGTCGATCAGCACCTGGGCCGTCCCTTTTTCTGCTGACCCCACTTCCGGGGGCTGGGCGGCTGGGGTGAGCAGAACACAGCGTGCTGTCCGCGGGGCGGCAGGGATCGGCTGCTCACCCGGGCTTAAGCGTTTGGCCTGCATTGCTTTAATTGTACCCCAGCCCGCAGAACCGCCAAAAAATCTTAACCAACAACGACTATACTTTCCCATATTACCCAGACCGAACCGTTCACCCTGCTGTGACGCTGAAACATGACGCTGCTGGCTGCCGCTGAATCCCTGAGTCCCCGTGAGGTGACGACCTTTCTGTTGTCGCTGGCGGTGCTGTTGGGTTTGGCCCGGGTGCTGGGCGAATGGGCGCGGCGGTTCAAGCAGCCGGTGGTGCTGGGCGAGATCCTGGCCGGCGTGCTGCTGGGGCCGACGGTGTTCGGCGCGGTCAGCCCGGATTGGTTCGCCTGGCTGTTTCCCACGGGCAGTGCGGGAGCCGGGGCGGGAACTTACATCGCCCTGGAAGGCTTCATCCTGCTGGCAGCCACGTTGCTGCTGCTGGTCGTCGGTATGGACGTGGATCTGTCCACGGTCTGGCGGCAGGGCATCACCGCCCTGTCGGTCAGCCTGTGCGGGATCCTGCTGCCGTTCCTGATCGGGTTCACGCTGGCTCTGAGCATTCCTCACGTGCTGGGCAAGACCGACGGCGGCAACATGATGCCCTTCGCCATCTTCCTGGGCATCGCCATGTCCATCACCGCGCTGCCGGTGATCGCCAAGATTCTGATGGACCTGAACATCGCGCGTTCGGACATGGGCGTGCTGGTGCTGTCCAGCGCCATGGTCAACGACCTGGTGGGGTGGATCGGTTTCGCCGTGGTGCTGGCCCTGATGACCCCCGCCGCCGGAATGGAAGCAGGGCAGGCCGGCGCTGCGGTCGTCAACAACAGTGACGTGACCACCACCATTCTGCTGACCGTCGGGTTCCTGGCCGCGATGATCAGCCTCGGGCGCTGGATGGTGCATCGCAGTCTGCCTTACGTGCAGGCCCACTGGCAGTGGCCGGGCGGTGTGCTGGTGTTCGTGGCGGTGATCGGGCTCAGTTGCGCCGCCCTGACCGAATGGCTCGGCATCCACTCCATCTTCGGGGCCTTCATCGCCGGCGTCGCCATTGGCGATTCGCATCACCTGCGCCAGCGCACCCGCGACACCATTCATCAGTTCGTCACCAATGTCTTCGCACCGGTGTTCTTCGCCAGCATCGGGCTGCGCGTCAACTTCATCGCCCACTTCAACCTGCTGATGGTGCTGATCGTGCTGGCCGCGGCGTTTGCGGGCAAGGTGGGCGGGTGTTTCTTCGGGGCCCGTTTGTGTCGCATGAGTCGGCGCGAGAGCACGGCCGTGGGTTTCGGCATGGCGGCCCAGGGCGTCGTGGGCATCATCCTCGGGCAGTTGGCCTATCGCGCGGGACTGATCACCGAGCAGTTGTTGGTCGCCATCGTCATCATGGCCCTGACCACCAGCCTCATCGCCGGGCCCGCCATGCAGAAGGTGCTGCAGCTTCGCCAGCGCCGCACGTTCAAGGATCTGCTCACCGAGCGCAACATCATCATCGAGCCCAAGTCGCGCAATCTCGAGGATCTGATCTACGAAATGTCCCGCCGCGGCGCCGAACTGACCGGCATCAACATCAACGCCATCGCCCTGGCGGTGGTCGATCGCGAGCGCATCATGCACACCGGTTTGCCCGGCGGCCTGGCGGTGCCGCATGCGCGTATCGCCGCCCTGAGCAAGCCCTGCATCGTGCTGGCCCTGCACAAGCAGGGCATCGACTTCGACGCACCCGACGGTCAGCCGGCCCGCATCGTCTGCCTGCTGCTGACTTCACTGGATGACCCCGACAGCCAGATCGAAATGCTCAGCCTGTTCGCCCAGACCTTCGAACGCACCGCCACCCGGCAGGCGGCCCTGGCAGCCAACAAGCCCACCGAACTGCTGGCCGTGCTCAACCTCGCCCAGTCCGGCGAAGGCGGTGAGGGGAATGTCTGATCGCTGATTGCGGATTGCTGATGTGAAGGCATCACGCGATCGGCCTGTCTCTTACATCAGCATTCAGCAATCACACATCAGCCATCACCTTCCCAGATACAAATCCCGTCCCGCCACCAACGCTGCCATCTTGCGGTCGGACACCGAGCGTTTGAGCATCCAGAAGCCGCAGTCAGGATGCACCCAGCGCACCCGGCCCTCGCCCAGCACCTTTTCCGCCCGTTCGATGCCGGCGGCCACCTCATCGGGCGTTTCCACGTGATTGACCTTCACGTCGATCACGCCGATACCCAACGCGATCTTGTCATCCACTTCGCGCAAAGCGTCGAGGTCCGAAGCCGGCCGATGCGCCAACTCCAGCACCAGGTGATCGACGCGCAACGCATTGAGGAAGGCGAGCAGCTTTTTCCATTCACCCGATTGAATCGTCTGCCCGCCGTAGTTGCCGAAGCACAGGTGCACCGCCTTGTGCCCGCTGTAAGCATCGAGCACGCGGTTGATGGCCTCGGCGGCGATGGCGGCCCGCTCCGGTTGGCCGGGGATGTTGGCCTCGTCAACTTGCAGGCAATCGCAGGGCAGGTTCGCCACCTGGCCCGCCAGCACGTCAGCGATCGCCAGCAGTCGATCCTCAAAGCTTTTGTAGTGCCGGTCCAGCAATGTGCGGGCCAGCATGAACGGGCTGGTCACCGTGAACTTGAACGGCCCACCCGCCGCCGCGGCCGCACGCTGGCAGTCGCTCAGCAGGTTCAAGCCGCCTTCACCCAGCGGTCCTTCGATCACCCCGGCCGGTTGAGCGCGGAAGCCCATCTCCTGCATCTGCGCGAACGCTTCGCCATCGCTGCGGCCGACTTCGCTGCGCAGGTTGTGCATGGGGCGCACGAAGTAGTCGATCATGCCGTTGGTGTCAGGGTGGTTGACGTCGAAGCGATAGAGTTCGCCGTCGGTGGGCAGATCGATGCCCGCCTGGCGCTGAATGTCGAAGACCACCCGCGTGGCGTCCAGCACCGCCTGGTTGCTGGGCAGCGCAGCGAGCCAGTCGGGCACGGGATAAGAGCCGACGGTGGTGGTGGCGATGCGCGGCAGTTGCAGGTTCAGTTCAGACATGGGCGGGGTATCCTTGGTCAAGAGAGGGTTTGTGCATATCGCAGTGCTTGCCGCACCATGTCCGGCTTCGCATCGTAGCCGACGACGCCCGAGCCGAGCACGGTGTTGCGATGTTGGGCGACCAATCGCGCAGCCAGTTGCACTTCATCGTGCAATGCGTTGACGTTGCGACCGCTGAACACCCGGCCGTCGATGTTGACGCGCAGGCGTTGCGGGCGATTGGTCGCTGATTCCAACAGTTGCTGCTGATTGGTTTCGCGCGGCACGATCAGCGATGCGGTCGGCAGATCGAGCAGCGGTTGGGCGATGCGTGCGGTGTCGCCGCCGATGATGAGCGCGGCCTTGCCGCCCAGCAAATTGAGCAACTTCGCCAGGGCCGGGGCCGCCACCTGCTCGAACAGGGCCGGCGAAACCATCGGCGGCGCAACACCCGATTCAAAAACCACCGGCTCAAACCCGCTGTCCGCCACCGCCCGCAACCACGGCTTCAGCACATCCACCAATCGCAGCAGCGCTTCAGCCGTCGCCTGTGGTTCGCACGCCAACTCCATCAGCAGCACATCCAGACGCATCAGTCCCGCCGCCACCGAAAACGGCCCAGCCAACGGCACACCAATCGTCGCCCCCCCCGGAAGTAGATCGCGCAAGCGTTGTGCAGCCCGCAACGTCATCGCCAATCGCCCCGGCCCGTCGATCCGCAGCGGCGCAAGCTTGTCCAGGTCGGCGCAGCTTGCACAGGGATGCTCTTCAATCGCGGGTACACCGGTGTCTGACGCATCGCCCACCACGGCGCCCAACGCTTCGGCTTCCAGGTTATAGACGTCGATGCCCGCCACGATCCACTGGTGGCCGTAGGTGCGTTGCGCCGTGCTGTGCGCTTCGACCAACAGGTCGCCGTCGCGCGATACATCCTGCGGCGAGCGCCCGATCAGGGCCGCGGCATGTTCATAGATCGCCAGTTGCATCTGCATCGCTGCGGCCATCCTCAATAGGGCGCCAGTTGCCCCGCGGGCAGCTTATCGTTGACGGCCGCCATGTGCGCCGCAATCTCTTCCTGCAACTGCTCGACACTGCGGGCGTCGTCCTTGAGGAAAAACTCCACCCATCGCTTGCCGTACTGCACGTGATTGCCCTCGTCGGACCAGTCCACATCAGCGAACAACTGCGTGCGCGGGTCGCCCGCCTCCGCATACCGCCGCACCCGCGGCCGCTTGCGCGGCATGAAGTACACCTCCAGCCCCAACGTCAGGTAGCACAGCCGATGCAGGAACGGCATCGTCACCGAGGCATCAAACAGCGTCAGGTTCACCCGGTCCGGCTCCACTCCCAGTTCCTTCAAACGCAACATCCCAAACTCAGCGTGCCGCACCTCGTCGAAAAAGTGATGGCACATGTCGAAGCGAAACGCCCACGGCGCAGGCGCATCCCAGGCGTCCAGCAGCACCGTGGCCAGCAGCCCCGCAGCATAGAACTCGTTGAAGTAAATCCGACACTCCGCGATGCGCATCTGCTCGAAGTCCAGCGACATGCGGTTGTCGTAGCTTTCAAAATCCTTGCGCTCGATGCGCTCGTCGAACACCAGTTGATCCAGACGTCGGGCAGCCGGCATCGTCGGTTCGCCGGCGGTCGCGTTCAGCTTGCCTCGCACGTGTTCAGCCCAGGGCGACTTGGCCGAGGGACACCGGGCGAGGGTCTGCTGCAAGTCATCCCGGCAGCGGCGCACCACGCGCAGATCCTGGGCGTTGGCTGACGCATCGGCGCGCGCGAGGTATGCGTCGTAGCCGCTGGCCAGTTCATCGAGGATCACGCGCCACCCGGCCAACAGGGCGTCGGTGTCGGGTGCATGCAGCAGGGCCAGCCCCGCCGCCTTGACCGTCGGCTCCTGGTTGGCTTCGTGATGCCCGCCGCGCAGCTCGGTCAGGCGTCCACGCAGATCGTTGGCACGCTCGGCATGAGCCCAGACGTGGTGGCCGAGTGTGATCTTCAGTTCGTAGGCCGGGGTCCACATGAAAGCCGCTGCCAGTGCCCGGATGCACGCTTCCTCCAGGTGGGCCCAGCGCCGCAGCAGGCTGACCGTTCGCTGCACTTCCACGCCGTGTTCGAGAGTATTGCTTTTCATCATGCACACCTTATCCCTCACTTCCGGGGGCGTCTCGGCAGGGCGGGCAACGGCATTTGCAGATCGGGCAATCGGTGCGATCGGGTATGATGGTGGCCATGCAGCCGCTGCGTCGCCAGCCTGTGGTCTTTCGCATGCCCGCCTGCGGGGTGGGGGTGTTCGAGTCGCTACATGACCGTGATTTCCAGAGCAAACCGATGCGTCACCGCTTCTGGAAGCTCCTGCTGGCTCTGCGCGGCGAGGGTTGGATTGAAACGGCAGCCGGCCGCAGCCATTTTGCCGCGGGCGATTTGGTGGTGGTGCCGATCGGGCAACAGCACCGCCTGGTGGACGATCCGCAGCGGCCCTTGTCGCTGCTGGCGGTATGCCTGGATCGCGCGGTGTTGAAGGGGATGGAGCCGCGTATTCCGGGGGCGGGGGTGATGCGGGCGGATCCGTTGCTGGGCCGCTCGGTGGCGGGGTTGATTCGGCGGATGATGTACGAGCAGTCAGCCGAGCTGGCGGGCAGCGAGTTGATGCGGGTGGGTTTAGCCAAGCAGTTGCTGGCTCTGCTTTCGCGGCGAGCGCAGGGCGGCGTCAAGCGCGGCGAGTCGGCGGGACAGCGAGCGGTGCGGCTGTACGTGCAGCAGTTGAGTCGCACTTTTTTTGAGCCGGTGGACCTGGACGCCGCCGCCCGACGCACGGGCTTGAGCCGGCGGCGCTTCACGCAATTGTTTCGCCAGATCACCGGGCAATCGCACGGGACGTACCTGCGCAAGCTGCGCATCGAACATGCGCGATTGCTGCTGAGCCGCGGTCGGCGCACGGTGACGATGGTGGCGTTCGAGTGCGGCTTTGCGGACCTGTCGAGCTTTTACCGCGCCTTTGCCCGCGAGGAAGGGCGGCCGCCGGGCGCGTTCAGGGAGGCGGAGGCGTGATACGGTTTCCACTCTCACGCTGCGTATCAACAGCGAATCCACAAGCCAGTTGAGATCGGCTGGCGCATCAGCCATTGATTGAGAGAGCCCGGCAATTAGTCTGTTTTCGACGAAAACAGATTTATTGCTGGACCTGATCCCCAACGGGAGATTGAATTGGTTGTAGATCGAGTACCGACCCATATGGTGCGGTTGAGCACGCAGTTTGAGCGCGCGATTCGTATGAGGTAGAGCGTGCCGACTGAAGTCGGCACGCCGGGATCAGGCTTGGGGCAGGTTCTGCACGCAGCGCAGAACTTTGGGATCGATAAGGTCGGCGGCGCTGAGGTTTTTGCTGCTGCGCACGGTGAAGGTGAACGAATCGCCGGGCAGCAGGGTGATGACCTGGTCGCTGACCCGGGCATCGTCATCGAGGCGGTCGGCATAGAGGATCACGTCGCGCATCAACGTCTGGGCGCGGATGGTCAGTTGATACTCATCGCCGTTGCGGATCAGTTCGTGCTCGAAGCGGGCCTGGGGATAGTCCAGTTCCTTGTCCGGCCGGAAGAACCAGGTGGCTCGCTTGCCATCGGCGTCGGCGACCAGGAACTGGCCGATCGGCTGATCCCACGCCCCGAGCAGATCGGTCATGTCCGCGACGCGCACGCAGGTGCGCGGCGGAGCGTTGTACTGCACCTTGCAGGTCGCAAACTGCCTGCCATCCAGTCCCACGCGGGCCAGCTCAACTTCCGCCTGCCATGGTTTGTCGCTGTCGTTGATCACGAACAGATGCTGGCGATCATCATCGCCGGGCTGAATGGTCAGCAGGTGATCGGCGAAGAAGCGGCGGGCAGCGAACCATAGCGGCTTGGGTTTGCCTTCGCCGTCGATGGCCGCCCAACTGGCCACCGGCCAGCAGTCGTTGAGCTGCCAGAACACCGCCCCCATGCAGCGCGGCTGGAGGCTGCGGAACCACTCGACGGCGCACTGCATGGCCCGGGCCTGAATCAGTTGGGCGTGGTAATGCCAATCGTCGAAGTTGGCGGCAGCGGCGGGGCCGAACTCCGCGGCGATCCACTGGGTGACGCGGGCCGGGCCGTTGGTCTGCTTGTTGTGGTGCATGACCGAAGGCGAATCGGGTTGCAGCCGGCCGTCGGGAATGCAATGGCGATAGGTGGCGTAATTGGCCGGTCCGATCCAGCCGAACTCGTTGGCGTAGCGCGGCCGGCGCGTGCGGTAGTAGTTGTAGTGCTCGCGGTTCCAGGCGGTCCACTCGTGCAGCGTGCCGTGACGGTCATCGCTGGGATGAATGTCCATGGCGTTGGAGAATGGGCTGCTGGGCGTGTAAGCGCGATCGGGCGTCAACTCGTGGACCAGGGCGGGCAGGAGCTTGAGGTAGTAGTTCTGGCCCCAGTCGTATTTCCGGGCGCACTTCTGCCAGTGTTCGTGGCGATGGAAGAACCAGATGTTTTCGTTGGAGCCGTTGAAGATGACCAGGCTGGGATGCGAGGCGAGTCGGGCAAGGTTCTGGCGCACTTCGGTTTCGACGCGATCGCCCAGCAGGTGCTCGGGATACATGGCGCAGGCGAACAGGAAGTCCTGCATGACCATGACGCCGAGTCGATCGCAGGTCTCGTAGAACTCGTGTGACTCGAAGATGCCGCCGCCCCAGATGCGGAGCATGTTCATGTTGGCCGCCACCGCCTGTCCGATGCGCTGCTCGTAGTCTTGGCGGGTCAGGCGGGTGACAAAGCAGTCATCGGGGATCCAGTTGGCGCCCTTGCTGAAGACGGGTTGGCCGTTGACGTGGAGCGTGAACTTTGAGCCGATGTCATCGGGTGATGTGTCGAGCGTGACGGTGCGCAGGCCGGTGCGGCGCGACCAGCGGTCCAGCGGCTGCTGCTCGGCGTCGGCCAGTTCGACGGTCAAGGTGTACAGCGGCTGATCGCCATAACCGCGCGGCCACCAGAGTTCCGGTTGCGCTACGGTGAGTTCGGCGCTGGCGGTTTTCTGCGCGGCGGGAACGGTGAGCGTGGTGCTGGTCAGCCGGCCGGCGGGGCTTTGCAGGTTGATCGCCAGCGTGAGCGGTGCAGCGTCGGCGGCATCAGACCAGCCCAGGTCGATATCGATCTGGACGTCGGCGGCATCATCGCCCAATTCGGTGACGCGGGGACG
>CAYYGM010000132.1:0-11712 GCA_964471555.1 uncultured Phycisphaeraceae bacterium | reverse complement strand
CTTCGTGCCTTCGTGGCAAATCCAATTTTGTCAGGAGCTTTTAGATTCTGGAACGACAAGTTTCGCCTTTGCCTGAGAGAGAATCCATGACCGCCACCCAGACATCCCCAAACGTGACGCAAGTGTTCAAGATCCTGGCTGCTGACAAGCTCGCCCCCGAGGGCCTCAAATACATCGAGCAGCAGGACGACGCCGAGCTGATCAACAAGCCCGGCCTCAGTGAAGATGAACTGGCCAAAATCGTGGGCGAACACGATGCCATGATCGTGCGCAGCGGCGTGAAGGTGACCGCCAAGGTGCTGGAGAAGCCCGGCCGGTTGAAGGTCATCGCCCGGGCCGGCGTGGGCGTGGACAACATCGACTGCGAAGCGGCCACCAAGCACGGCATCCTGGTGGTCAACACCGCCGATGCCTCCACCATCACCACGGCTGAGCACGCCTTCGCCCTGATGATGGCCCTGAACCGCAACATCGGGCCGGCTTACAAGAAGTTCACCGAAGGCGGCTGGGACCGCAACAAGTTCCAGGGCCACCAGTTGGCAGGCAAAACCCTGGGCGTCGTCGGCTTCGGCCGCATCGGACAGACCGTGGCCAAGCGGGCGATGGCCTTCGAGATGGATGTCGTGGCTTACGACCCGTTCATCAACGCTCAGACCATGCTCGACGGCAAGGTCAAGATGTTCAGCCAGTTCCCTGACATGCTGCCGCACGTGGATATGATCACGTTCCACGTTCCGCTGAACGATCAGACCCGCGGCATGCTCAACGCTGAGACGTTCGCCAAGTGCCGTGACGGCGTGCTGGTGATCAACGCAGCCCGTGGCGGCGTGGTCGATGAGGCAGCCCTGATCGCCGCGATCGACAGCGGCAAGTGCGGCGGCGCAGCCATCGACGTGTTCCCCAAGGAACCGCCCGCGGCCGACCATCCGTTCCGCTCGCACCCCAAGGTGCTCTGCACCCCGCACCTGGGCGCATCAACCGAAGAGGCCCAGCAGGCGGTGAGCGTGGATGCCGCGGCTGCGTGCCTGACTTACCTGCGCGGCGAAGGCATCAAAGGCGCGGTCAACGCCGGCGGCCTGCGCATCGACCTGTCCCCCGAGCAGGAAGCCTACGCCGACCTGGCCGATCGCATGGCCCAGTTGATCAGCCCCATGGTCACCCGCGGCATCAGCCAGGTGTGCATCGAGCTGGTGGGCAAGCAACTGGAAGGCGGCAAGAGCATGATCGAGCGCAGCGCCCTGGTCGCTCTGCTGCGCGGTCATCTTTCCGATCCGGTCAACATCATCAACGTCAACCGCGTGGCTGAAGCGCGCGGCATCAGCGTGCGCACCACCACGGTGGAGGAAGATCGCGTCCGCGGCGAGCAACTGGTGCTGGAAGTCATCGGCCCGTCCGATGCCGTCGATGACAAGACCCAGCCCGCCGACCGCACCCGCCGCATCGTCGGCCGCGTCTATGACGACATGAAGCCGCGCGTGGTCGAGATCAACGGCTACTACATGGACATGATCCCGGCCGGTGAAATGATCGTGCTCCAGAACGACGACCGCCCCGGCATGATCGGCATCGTCGGCACGCTCATGGGCAAGCACAAGGTGAACATCGCCGACATGACCATCAGCCGTCGCCCCAACCCCCAGGGCGCCGGCGCCACCGCGCTGATGGTGCTCAAGATCGACGAAGCGGCCGACAATGAAGTGCTGGAGCAACTCAAGGCCAGCGAAGGCATCCTCAAGGTTGCCGCATTGAAGTTGCCGGAAGAGAAGTAGTCGCCGCGGGTTGGGTGCATTCCGACCCACTCCCGTATACTGGATTAACTCTAAAGATCGCTCCGGACTTTGCCCTAGATCGGCCGCCAACGGGCTTCGCGGCTGAACTGATGAAAATACAAGCCGAAGAAGTCCCACAAATGCTGGACAACAGTCCGCATTGGTCATTATCATCTGAACTTTGGAGGGAGAGAAAGTTACCACGCGATTGAATCAAACTGCAATGGCCAGTCCAACGCACCGGGCGGATTTGGATTGGAACTTTGGGCACATCATCTACGGGAGGGCGGACCATGAGTTTTGATGCAAAAGCATTGTGGCGTTACGTGCCGCCAATGCGGCTGGGTTTCGTTGTGGCGATTCTGATTGCACTCACTACCGGACACACCTTGGCCGATGAGTACAGCCACGGCTACAGCCAGGCGGTATTTCCAAACTCCTGGGGCACCCCCGACATGTGGTCCCCCGCCGGCGTCCCCGGTAGCGACGATATCGCCAATGTCTATTACGCCATCGAACTGGATACGGATGTTGACATCGACATGCTCAACGTCGACACCTACATCAATTACGGACCACCACCACCCATCGACATAAGAGGTCACTCGCTCAACATACTCAGCGGTGGGCAATGGCAATGGGGTGGCTTCAGCGATCCCGTCATCGGTGGCGGCGTGATCAATCAGTATGGCACCATGGTGCTGGTCGATGATATCAACGATCACTACAACAACGGGGCCGGCATCGTCAATCCAATCCCCCATGCAACCGGCAGTACGACCTTCCACAACTACGGCACCATGCAGATCGATGGCACCGGGTCATTCGATATTTACAGCTTCACCAACCACAACACCTACCAGATCACCGCAGATGCCGACATCCAGACCATCGGCGTCGGCGGTGAACGAACCACCAACCTCGGACTGTTCATCAAGTCCGGGGGCGCGGGTGAATCAATTATCTACAGCGAGTTTGACAACCAGGGCACAACAGAAATCCAATCGGGCTGGTTGACCTACTACAATTCGCTTCAGATCACCAGCATCAGCACCCACGAACTGCTCGGCGGCAAATGGGTTGTCCACGATGGTGCCAACATCATCCTCGTCGAACGCGGCACGATTCAAACCAACCAGGGCCATGTCGTCCTCGACGGCTCTGGCGCGAATCTCTACGCCACGCAATACACCGCCGCTACCCCCATCGAGGATTCCCTGCTGGCCAATCAAGGCACGCTCGAAGTCTACGGCGACCGGGCTTTTGCAAATCCCCTGGCGAATTCCGGATCGCTCGTCGTGGGGCACAACACAACCCTGACCACCGATCTGGCCAACGCGGGCAACGTTAGCATTGGCCAAACCCACGGCCAAGCCACGATCCAGGGCAATTTCAACCAGGGCACCAGCGGTCAACTACTGCTGGATCTGGGCGGCCTGACATCAGGCGACCAGCACGATGCCCTGGAAGTTACCGGCGTCGCCACCTTGGCCGGCACACTCAACTTGGCGCTCACCGATGGTTTCGTCCCCAGCTACGGGGACATCTTCACCCTCCTCAGCGCCGCGGCCGTCAGCGGTCAGTTTGACACGATCAGCGGCGTGATGGTGCAAAGCGGCATGGCACTGGCCGTCACCTATTCCGCCACGGGCGTGACCGCAACCGCGGCCCTGCCCGGCGACGCCAATCTCGACGGCCTGGTCAACCTCGGCGACCTGCAAATCCTGGGCGACAACTGGCAGAGTGCGTCCGCCGGCTGGGGCGAAGCCGACTTCACCGGCGACGGGCAGGTCAATCTCGCCGATCTGCAACTGATCGGAGACTATTGGAATGTTTCGGCTGATTTCGCACTCTTGGCCCAGAGCATCATCCCCCAACCAAACTCACTTGCCATGCTGCTGATCATGGCGGCCGGTCTGTGGCGGCGCAAAAACATGGCATAGAACATAATGCAAAATAGCAGCTCGTGATAGCGAACGAGCTGCCTCTAGCAGGTCCAGTCTAATACAACGTTTTGAGCTTGTATTCTTTGCGCAGCTCGTTGACCTGTTTCTTGAGGTCATCGGTTTCACCCACGCGGATCATGTCGCTGTAGAGTTGGTGCAGCTTGCGGAAGGCCCAGTCGCGGGGCAGGCCGGAGTCGGCGTGCAGGGCGTCGGCGAAGCTGCGGGTGAAGGTGAAATCCACCGCTCGCCCGGCGCTGATGCCGCTGATCTGCATGGTGAACGTATCGCCGCCGGGCAGCGCCCCGGGCACAGGCACGTAGCGGCCGTAGATGGTGAAGCGCTCGCCCTGGTGAATGTTGGGCAGGTCCAGCGGGTACACTTCGCTGACGCCCTCGCCGGCCACGTGCAGGCGCAGGTTCTTGATCAGCGGGTAACGCAGCCGGCTGAGCAACTCCTGAATCATCGGCCCGGCCTGCGCAAACTGCGGCACCTCCACCGTGAAACCCTTGTTGCGATACGACAGAAAGTTCAGCAACTCCAGGTTGGGACTGTTGCCCACACCGACGCAGTAGATGCTGGCCCGCAGGTCATTGTCGCGGGTGATGAGATTGATCAACTGCCGCGTGTCAATGACGCCGCGCGTGGGTTTGCCGTCGCTGATCAGGATCAGTTCGTACACGCGGTCCATGTGCGTGTCGCGCACCAGCAGGCGGGACAGGGCTGCGTTGACGTCGGTGGCCCCACCGGAGGATGCCTGGGTCAGAAACTCACCGGCCCGCTGGATGTTGGCCTGCGTCACCGGCTGAATGCTCTGCTCATCGAAAAACCGCGGCGTCTCGCTGAACATCACGATGTTGAAGCGATCGCCCTCGTTCAGCAGCGGCAATGCCAGCCCCACGCCGCGCACCACCTGTTCCACCCATTCGGCGCTGATGCTGCCGGAGATGTCGATCAGGAACACCACGTCCTTGGGCATGGCCGCCAACTTGTGCAGCGAACGCAATGCGGTGACATCGACCTTGAAATAGCCCGGCTCCCTGGGAAAGTCCTTGCTTTCATAGCGTGAGACGACGTACTCAAAATCCTGATCGAGCCTCTCAGGGATATTCAGGGCGGTGGTGTCTTCCAGCGCCAGGCGGGCAAAGTCGATCGGCTGCGCCGCCAGATCGACGTCAAGCAGGCGCTGATCCATCACGGGCTGCTCCGCGCTGACTTGCGGGGGCGCGGGCGCCTGTGGGTTAGCGCCGCTGACCAAGCCGGTCTGTCTGAGCATCTGCTGCGCCGTCGCCGAGCCGGAGCTGCTTTCCAATCTGACGCCGCTGCCTGCGCCTTCGCCGGCAAACTGCAAATCGCGCGGCGAACTGGTGGTCATCTGCGACAAGGTCTGCTGCGTCAGCTCAAAAGCGGGCAGATCGATCGCCATCTCCGTCGGCGCGGGCGTGCTCATGCGATCCTCGACCGGGCGCAGGGCGGCATTTTCCAGCACCTGCGTGTGCATCTCCACCTGCGGCGGCTGATCATCCTCCAGCAGCTTCCGGCTCATCTGCGAGAGTGAATCTTTCTCGGCCGCCTCACCTTCGCCCTCGTCCGGCTTGTTGGACACTACGTAATCGAAGTCCGCCCGCTTAACCCGCACCGGCGGCCGCTGTGACAACAACGTGTCGGGATCAACGTAACCCACAGGCTTGTCGAACAGAGCAATCCCTAACCACACGTGGGCCGCGATGCTGATGAGCGATCCGATGATCAGCAGCAACATCGGATACTGCCCGATGCTCTTGCGGATGTGGGCCGGCCGACCACTGGCGCCACTTGCGGGAGCAGGATTACTTCCGGGGGCGGATTTACTTCCGGGGGGGGTCATTTCTTGGCCTCCAGAAGTTGACGCAGGGCATCAACGCGCAGCTTCAGGCGCGGATCGAGCGGCTTGTCTTTCAGAGGCTCGATCATGGCCAGGGCGTCGCCGAGCATGCGACGGTCGGCGGCGATCACCGCCTTGGCATACACGGCATAAGGACCAGCGGGGAACTTCTCCGCCAGTTCGTTCAACTCGCTGGTCGCCTCGTCCACGCGGTTCTGCTCGATGGCCAGCTCCGCCAGTTCCAGATACGAAAGCTCCGGCAGCGGCGACAATTCCGGGAACGGATACAGCAGCACCAATCGCTTGAACAATCGGCGGGCTTCCTCATTGGCCTGCTGGCGACCGGTTTCATCCTCCTGGCGGCGGCGATCACGAGCGATGTCGCGCTGAATCTGGGCGCTGTCGAAGATCGCTTCGGCGGCAATGGTGGACGTTTCGCTGTTGGTCAGAGCTGACAGATCAGCCAGGGCGGCATCACGATCACCGCTGTCGCGGCGAGTGCGGGCCAGTTCCAGTTGCGCCCGTTCATCGAAGCCGGAGCCGAGCGCAAGGGCCGCCTCGAAGGACTCGATCGCCTTGTCGTACTGCTTGAGCTTGCGCTGGGCTTTGCCGGTGATGTAAAGCGCTTCAGCCCGCGTGGCGGCCGGCACGCCCGGACGATCGTGACCGGGGAGCACGGCATATGCCACCGCTGCCTCGGGATCGCCGCTGTCGAGTTTGCGCTGGGCCATCCACAGCAGTTCATCGTCGGTCAGCTTGTCGCGCCCGATCAACGTTTCCAGGTCGGTCAGCGTGCCCATGGCTGCTTCGGGATGCTTGCTCGACTGCTGCTGCATGGCCGCCAGGCGCAGGGCGTTGGCTCGCTGCACATTCGCCAGACGCGAGGAGCCGCCGGCATCCAGCAGCAACGGCAGAGCTGTCTCACCCTGCTGACGACTCATCAGCAGCACACCGCGGTAGTAATCCGCCTCGGCGGCAAAAGCGTTCAGTGGGAAATCGTGCTGAAGTTGGTCGAGCAGCTTGAGGGCTGTGTCGCTGTCATCGAGCTTGATCTTCGCCAGGGCCAGACGGTACATCGCTTCCTGTCGCACCTGCGGACCAAGCTTGTCGGGCTGGGCCAGCAGTTGCTCGGCGGTTTTCGCTGACAGATCGAACCGGCCCGTGCGATAGGTCAGATCGATCAGCCGCAGCGCGCCGGCGGAACCCTCGGCCGGATTGGTTGTGGCGAGGTAACTCTGGTAATCGCGGATCGCGGCATCGAGCTGATTGTTCTGCTCGTACAACCGGGCGCGGTGCAGCAGAGCCTGTGCGTAGTAGGGATTATCCGTGCCCTGCTCGATGATGGCGGTCAACCGGGCGGCGCCGTGGGCCACGTCACCCTTGCGGGCATCCGCGGTGGCCAGCAGGTACGCGGCATCAACCTTCAACGGTGAATTGGGAAACTGCTTGTCGAGCCGATCGAGCGTCTTTCGCATCTCCGCATCGTTGCCGACATGGAAGTAGCTGGTCGCCAGTTTGTAGAGCGTCTTTTCCAGCAGCGGATAATCGCCCTCGCCGTGAGCAATCTGATCGAACAGCGCGATGGCCTGCTGATGATCGCCCAACTCCTGCTGAGCGGAGCCGGCCAGGTACCAGGCGGTGGGACGGTCCTGGATGGGCAGCGCGGTGCGATACTGATCGAAAACCGCCAGCACACTGTGATAGCGGCCGGCTGCCAGGTGCGACCAGAGCATGCCCAGCACCGCAGGCCCGAAGTGGCGCGAGCTTTGATAACTCTCCGCCACGCGCTGATAGAACGTCACCGCCTGCTCGTACTGCTGCTGCTGATACGACAGATCGCCGGCCAATCGGGCTGCCTCCGCCACGGCCGCGGCATCGGGCAAGTCGAAGCTGCGCACCAGTGTGGCGATTGCGGCATCCTTCTCGCCCATCAGCACCTGCACCCGGGCCAGGTCCAGCAGCGCCCGGCCTTTCAAATCGCTATCCAGATCAGCGGCGGCTGACAATTCCTGTTTGGCACCCGGCAAGTTGTTGGCGCCGCGATAAGCCAGCCCGCGCAGGTAATGCACCGACGCCCGCACGGCCGGCTTGAGCTTGGCGGCATCGATGCGCTCCAGGGCGGCGATCGCCTTGTCAAACTGCTGCTGATCGGCCAACACCTGGCCCAGCAACAGGTCCACCGCATAGCGCGGCACGATGGCCGGCGCAGGCGCGTTAGTCAACATCTGGGCGGCCCGCACATCATCCCCTGCCCGGCGATAGAGCAGAGCGCGGTAGTACATCGCATCGCCGCGCTTGGGGGCATCGGGGAACTTGCCCAGGTAAGAGTCGAACGCCTCGGCCGCCAGGTCGTCATCGCCGCGCTGCAGCAACTTGTAGGCGAAAAGGAACTGCTGGTGTGCGGGGTCGTCCTGGGCGAATGCGGGTGCGGCGGACATCGCCAGAATGAACATGAAAAACGCCAAACGCAGAGACGCACAGGCGCAGAGACGCGGAGAGGAAATCGAGTCTCGGGACATCGTGCCAATCATGGAAAACTCTGCGTCTCCGCTTCTCTGCGTCTCTGCGTTAGGTCTTACTGTCCCGCTTCGCTGCGGGGCTTGACGGTGGCCAGGCGGATGTCGGTCAGGCCGGCGCTGCGGGCGATGTCCATGAGGCGGATCGCCAGGCCGTAGTTGCCGTGCTGATCGCCGCGGATTTCGACGATCTGTGCGGTATCCTCAGCCGCCAGTTGCCGCAGTGTGGATTCGAGGTTGGCCAGTTCAATGCGATGCTCGCCCAGGAACACCGCCCCGCTGTCGTCGAAGCTGATGCGGATCTTGGACGCCGACTGATCGCCCGGCTCCGCCTTGTCCGCCACCGGCAGCGTGATGGGAATCTGCGTCTCGGCTTCACGAAACACCGACGCGGTCATGAAGAAGATCAGCAGCAGAAACAGAATATCGACCATCGCTGACAAGGGCAGGACGGGCCGGGTGCGTTCACGGGATTCGGATGCGAAGCTCATGACGTTCGCCTCATGCCTGGTGGCTGGCTCGTTTCAGGTGATCGGCAATCGAGTGCACGGCCTGCTCGGCTTCAGCCAGCACGCGAGTGGCCCGGCTCTTGATCAGCGAATAGAACACCAACGCCGCAATCGCCACGATCAGCCCGAACATCGTGGTGCCCATCGCCTGCCCGACGCCGCTGGCTAATGCCGTCGCGTTGGCGCTGCCGGTCTGACCTTCCAGCAGGAAGAACGCTTTGATCATGCCCATCACCGTGCCCAGCAGCCCGAGCATCGGCGCCACGTTGGCCACGTCCGCCAGGTAGCTGATGCGGTTCCACACCACGTCCGCCCGCCGCCGGCCCTCGGCATCCAGCATGTCCAGCAGCACCGAATGCTCCTGCCCCGCGTTCTCAGCGCAACGCTGAACGATCGAGGCGATGAACACCCGGCGATTGGCCCTGCACAGGTCGGCCGCCTGCTCGTACTTGCGAGCCAGCACCAGCTTGGTCAACTCGTCCACCAGGTCGGCCGGCACCATGGACCGGCTGTTGATCGACAGCAGGTCGTAGATGAACATCAGCAGGGCCAGCACGCTCAGCCCCGCGATGATGCCGTTGATGATCGGCGAAAATTGAAACAGCGTGCCCCACGACTGCAACGCACCCGTGATCGGATCGATCACCGCACTGGAAGCGCCCCCGGCAGTGACCCCGGAAGCTGGCGTGGCGGGAGCGGCCTGGGCGAGCAGCAAGCTGATCATGGCGATGTCCTCATGTGTAGCAACGCTGGTCCATGATACCCTATACGCCGGATCGGGGAACCTGGTGCGGACCAGGTCGTGGCACACCTGGGTGCCACACCCGCGTGCGGATGTGCGGGTTGATTCGCACGGCCGGCGCGCGGCAGTGGCACCCTGCGAAGCAAAACACCGCTCGGAACTGGACAGGAGCGCGGCGCGAATGGATTTCGCTTTTTATCAGCAGTTGACCGAGGACGCATTGGCCGGGCGGATGCTCGACGACGAGACGGCCCTGCGCGTGCTGTGCGACCAGACGCTGGACCTGATCGGGCTGTTGCACGCTGCCTACGCGGTTCGCAAGGCCCACCACGGCAACAAGGTGCAGGTCCACATCCTCAACAACGCTCAGAACGGCCGCTGCCCCGAGGATTGCGCCTACTGCGCCCAGGCCCGTGACAGCGACGTCGATATCACCGATTACCCGCTCAAAAGCGAGCAGGAAATCCTCGACGAAGCCAAGGCTGCCTACGAAAGCGGGGCCTTCCGCTACTGCATGGTCTTTGCCGGCCGCGGCCCCAACGACCAGCGCATCGCCACGCTGGCCAGGCTGATTCAACGCATCAAGGCGAGCTGGCCGCTGGAGGTCTGTGTTTCGCCGGGTCTGCTCGATGCCGACAAGGCTCGCGTGCTGGCCGAGGCCGGTCTGGATCGGCTGAACCACAACCTCAACACCAGCCGGGCCAACTATCCCAACATCTGCACCACCCACACCTACGACGATCGCCTGCAAACCCTGCAAGCCGCCCGCAGCGCCGGCCTTCAGGTGTGCAGCGGCCTGATTGCCGGCATGGGCGAACCGCCGGCGGATCTGATCGAAGTGGCCAAGACATTGCGGCAATTGCAGGCCGAGTCGATCCCGGTCAATTTCCTGTTGCCCTTTGAAGGCGGCAAGATGCAGCCGCAGTCGCTTTCACCGCGCTATTGCCTGCGGATTCTGTGCCTGTTTCGATTGATGAATCCGAAGGCGGAGCTGCGCTGCGCTGCCGGGCGCGAGTTTCATCTGCGCTCGATGGAGGTGATGTGCCTGTACCCCGCCAACTCGCTTTTCATGGAGGGCTATCTCAACAGCCGCGGCTCAGCACGACTCAACACGCTGCGCATGATCCGCGAAGCGGGCTTTGAGATCGTAAGCGATCAGCCCCTGGACCAACTGATCGACCAGGCTGATCAGGCGCAGTCGTCGAACGAGCAGATTGAATTGACGATCAACCGCAGGGCCGCGATCAAGCGCAAGCAGGAGCTTCGCCCCGCGCTGCGGGAGCAATGAATGTCAGCGACCGCCGCCGGCGCCGGTGCCCCCAGCGCTGCCGGGCACCTGGGCAAAGACGCGGCGCAGATCCTGCGGCACGCCGGCCAGGTCCAGACGCTTGCGGGCCACGTCAAGGGAATAGACGTACAGCCGGCCCGAGGCGTTGTCGAGCACGAACAGGGCCTCATCGCCGTTGCCCGTGATGGTGGTCATCAGCGAGAAGTTGTCGCGGGCAATCAGCAACTCACCGTAGGCATTGTTCTGCGATTGACTTCCAAGACTGAACAGAAGGATCCCGGCCAGGACGAAGGCCGAGGCGATCAGGCAGTAGCAGGCGGTTTCCACGCGGGTCATGTCAAGGCTCCCTGCCGGTAAGTGTGTCACGAAATCAGCGGCCGCCGACGCCGGCCCCGGCGCGTGCGTCGTCGGAGATGCGGCGGGCTGCGAAGTACTCAAACTCGTTGTTGGCCGAGTTGAACATCAGCGAGATCATCTGCGAGGTCTGCTGGTCGATGATGTAGATCGCGTTCTGGTTGGTGCGGCCGCGCACCTTGCCGGCGATCATCATGTAGTTGCCGGCCGCGCCGAACTGGGCCTGCACCGGCGTGGAGAACGAGCCGACCACCAGTGCCGCCAACAGCACCGCGTTCAGCAGAATCAGGGCGGCCAAAGAACGTCGATTCATGCGACACCTCCCGCGCCGAAGCGCGTCAGGAACAGGTTATCAAGATCAGTCCTGGTGGCCCCGCTTGGGGGTCATGAACCCGGCCACACCCACGCACACGATCAGGAAAAACGCAAACACCACCGCCGTGCCGCCGGACACCGGCTGCGTGTTGTTGCCGATCTTGGCCGTCTCCTGGGCCAGCAAAGACCCGCTTGCAGCCAGAACAGTCATCACCGCGGTCGTCAGTTTCAGCATCTTCATACCCATGATGATACGCCCCGCTCCGCAACGCGGCAAGCTGCGCCGAACCGCCCGTGAACATGCCCCGCCACGCGGGTTCGGGAAGCCGGAATCGAGCCGGCTTCCCCCTCGGCGGTGGCCGGTTTACCGGCCGTGGCGATGAGAAATCCGACAGGTGGGGTGTGGGCAGAT
>CAYYGM010000131.1:0-11761 GCA_964471555.1 uncultured Phycisphaeraceae bacterium | reverse complement strand
GTACGCCCACCACCGGCCCCGCCACGCCAAGCGGATCGGGCAATGCCGGCAACGATTGCCAATTCAGCAGTTGAATCGTGTCGTGCTGCTCTTGATTTTGCGCAAAAGAGACAGTGGCGAGGCACAGGGAAAGACCGATCAGTGCGATCCACTTCATGCGAAACCCCTATCGATAGGAAGCCCAATTGACCCGCCAACACGATAGCCGATTGCGCTTAGGCTGTAAACATCTCCGCCAGCAGGTCGTGCCGCGGATAGGCATGGCCGCGATGCTGCACGAAGGCCTCAGCCGCTTCCACCCCGCATTCTCTGCCGCGCGAGCGGGCGTGCTCCTGCATGGCCAGTTCGAAGGCGTCCACGTGATGGTGTTCGCGCAGCCACCGGGCCTGGCTTTCGTGACACAGCAGCATGCGCGTCACAAGTTCCAACTTCTGCGAAACGTCCACATAGACCGTCGGCTCCACGCGCTTGCCGAATATATCCACGCCTTCGTTGGGGTCGGCGTAGTACAGGTACGGCACCGTGGCCTGCGGCGACAGCGGCACGGCCGAGCAGTTGGGCGCGGGATACAGAAAGCTGGCCGTCCGCGCCAGGCGGCAGATCGTCTCGTGGTCCGTGTGATAGTCCAGTGGATAGTGCGTGATGACCAGGCCCGGCGACAACCTGCGAAACAGATCCACACACAACTGCAGCGTCGGGCGATCGTACATCAGCAGGCCGTCGAATTGATCGAGGCAGTGATACGTCGCGCCGATCACCGCTGCCGCAGCGCGGGCTTCCCGCAGGCGAATGGCAGCGATTTGGTCGGGGCTGTGCGTCATGGTGCCGCACTGGCCGCCGGTGGCTGAGACGATGTGCACCTGCCAGCCGGCCTCGATCAGTCGCGCCAGTGTGCCGCCGCAGTGAAACTCCGCATCGTCGGGATGGGCCATCAACGCCACAGTCGTGTTGTTGGCGACCTCGTTCATGTCAGTTTCGGCGCTTTCTGGTTACCGCACTCTTCCAGCAACACTTGGGGTGCCACACCCGCGTGCGGGTGTGCCCGTGTGATTCGCACGGCCGACGCGCGGCCGTGGCACCCACCCAAGTCAACCGTCGTCGTCCTGTGGGGCTCTTCGTTCATGCCAGAACCGGCGCTTTCTGGTTGCCGCACTGCTCCAGCAGTTTCCAACTGTAAAGCTGCATGCGCGGCAGGTGGAACGGGCCCTTCCACATGTTGCCCTTCAGCGGCACGGAGATGCGCCCGTCACGGTGCAGATAGCCGAACCACTCGCCGTGCTCGGGGTCGGGGAAGTGCTCGTGAGCCCAGTCGTGGGTCATGCGGTGCCATTGCTTGTACCGGGCGTCGCCGGTGACCACGTAGGCGGTCAGCAGGGCAGCCATGGTGTCGGTGTGAGGCCACCAGAACTTCATGTCCTGCCAGTATTCCTGCACCGGCTTGTCGTAAACATCGCGGAAATACAGCATGCCGCCGTACTCGCCGTCCCAGCCGCGCCGCCACATGTAGTCGATCATGGCGGTGCCCAGTTCGATCAATTTCGGATCGCCGCCGCGGCAGCGTGCTTCGTGCAGGACGAACCAGCCGGTCTCGATGGCGTGGCCGGGCGTGAGGATGCGGCCGTCGAAGTGGTCGATGATTTCGCCGTTGGGCCCGACGTTCTCCATCACCACCTTCAGGTCGTGCTTGACGAAGTGGCGCTGCAGCTTGTCGATCCAGCGATCGATGGAAGCGTTCAACTGGTCATCCTCGCCGAGGTTTTCGCGCAGGCACTGGGCCACCGCGATGCCCATCATGCAGGCGCCGATGCCCTGCATGGAGCGCGTGGAGGGCACCAGCTTGGGCTCCAGGTGGCCCGGCTCGGTCAGGCAGGTGACGAACCGTTGATGAAGCTGCCGCGCCCGCTCGGCGGCCTTCTGGTCGCCGGACGCCTTGGCATAGGCGGCAAAGGCCATCGAAGCGAAAGCCTCAGCGAAGACGTAGCGCCGCTTGCGCAGCGGTTTGCCTTCGCGGGTGACGGTGAAGAACACACGACCATCGCTGTCGAAGCCGTGCTTCTCGATGAAGCGGATGCCGTGGGTTGCCAGCTCCAGCCACTGCGGGTTCTTCTCGACCGTGTTGTAGAGCGTAGCCAGCAGCCAGGTGAAGCGGCCCTGGATCCACATGGACTTGTCGGTGTCGAGCAGGGAACCATCACGGTCCAGGCAGTGCAGGTATCCGCCGCACTCGCGGTCGATGGCGTATTTGATCCAGAACGGCAAAACGTCCTTGAGCAGGCCGTCACGATAGCAACTCAGCAATTGCTGATACTCACCGTCAGCGTACAACATGTTTCGCCTTTCACCGCGGCACTTGTTTAGCCGCCGAGCTTGCTCGGCGTTGGGCCGGCTCGCTCGCCCGCTAAACCGATCACTAAGCGTTCTCGACCGCGGCCTTCGAGGTCGGCTGAATCAGATCCTTGACGATCGCGCACAGTTCCTCGATGGCGTGGTCAGGCATGGGCGCCACGGGGGCGCGGGGCGGGCCGCAATCCACATCCCACAGCGACATCAGGGCCTTGCCGGCCGCCAGCACGCTGTAGCGCAACAGGTTCTGCACCAGCAACACGCTTCGCCGCGAGCAATCCCGAGCAGCAGCGATGTCGCCGCGCTCGAAGGCCTCGATCATCTGGTTGTAGATCGGGGCGGCATAGTTGTAGGTGCTGCCCACCGCGCCGCGAGCGCCGCAGGCCAGCGCGCCCAGCAGCACTTCGTCGGTGGCGAACGCCATGTCGTAGCGATCGCCGGCCAGGTACATGCACTGCTGATACAGGAACAGGTTCGTGTCGTTGAACTTCACGCCCGCCAATTCGGGCACGCGCTTGTTGGCGCGGTCCAGGAAGTCGGGCAGTGAGACGCTGCCGCTGACCAGCGAGGGCGTGTGGTAGTAGTAGATCGGCACGCCGCGGCCGGCCTTGGCGATGTGGCGGAAGTAGGTCACCATCTCGTCGGTGCTCTGGGCTTTGAGCACCGCGGGTGCTGTAGAGCAGATGGCCGAGACACCCAGCGAAGCGGCATCACGAGCCAACTCGCAGACGTCGGGCAGATTGGTCTGGCCCACGTGGGCGATGACGGTCATGTCCTTGCCCGCCACTTCGCACCAGCGCTTGGTCACATCCTTGCGTTCACTGACGGTCAAGGCGCTGGCTTCGCCCGTGCTGCCGCAGACAAACGCGGTGCGCACGTTCTGGCGCTGCAACGCCTCGGCCTGACCTTCGATTGCCGCCAGATTCACCTGGCCGTCCGCGTGCATCGGCGTGTGTACGGCAGCCACCAAACCAACAATTTTACTGCTCACTGATTGACCCCTTTCAAATGGTCCAGCTCCCCGACGTTAAACCTCACGCTGACCACCAGCGGTTTGGCCCCTGCCTCCAGCACGGCATACGTCGTGGCCACAAATGTACCATCATCCAGCACTTCAAGTCCAGCGTAACCCGTGTCATAGGGGCTGCTGCGGTTATCCAGCAGGCGGACGCGGTACTGCCCGTCGCGGCCTTCGACCAGATCCTGCCAGGCGCCGACCCACGCCACGAAGTCCCCGTAGGTCTTGCTCCCGGCCGCCATATCGCGGAAAACGACGACCAATCGGCCGTCCGGGGCGTAACGCGCCACGTGGCGATCGCCCGTCAGGCTGGCGGGCAACTCCACCGGCGGTGACCAGGTCTGGCCGCGGTCGTCGCTGAAGGTGATAAATGAGTTCAACTGCCGGTTGTTCTCGCGCATCAGCACCGCCAACTGCTTGCCGTCCGGCGACCACAAGGCCCCCGGCTCGCACAGACCCGCCACCGGATGATGAGCCACCGGCCGCTGATCCGACCAGGTCAGCCCGCCATCATTCGACACCAGGCTGTAGATCGTGCGGTCGCGCCGGCCCTGGGCATCGGTCGTGTGGTAGTGATAGAAGGTCATGTATCGCCCGGGGCCCAACTGCACCATGCTGCTCATCGCCACCACGCCGTTGTAGTCGCCGATCGATTCCAGCGGCGACCAGGTCACGCCGTCATCTTCCGACACCGACATGCGGATCGGCGCCACACCGGAGAACAGCACCAGCCGGCGAACACCCTGGGCATCGGTGACGCGGAAGATCGTGGGGCACTCTTTGCTGGTGGACCAGTTCTCCGGCACCGGCAGGCGCGGCGACCAGGTCAGGCCGCCGTCCTCGCTGCGTTTGAGCACGATCTGGCCCTCGCCGTGGCCCATGGGATAGACCACCAGCATGGTCTTGCCGTCTTCCAGCAGCGCGGTCGTGGGGTGGCCGAGGTACTGGCCGTCCTGCTTGTCGATGATCACCTGCCGCGAAGTGTCCGCTGCCAGATCGATGAATTTCAGGTCCGGCCCACAGGCGATGCCATCACGATTGCCGTTGAGCCAGCCCATCGGGAAGCGAGCCAGCATCAGCCGAAACGCGATCTTGTCGTCGCCCGGGCGGCTCTCGTCGCGCTGCCAGGTCTCAAACAGACAGCCGATGCTCAGGTCCGGCAGCACGGTCAGGCAGCTATAGCCGAACTCCTCCGGCATCAACACCCGCGAGGCCGGCCAGGTCAGACCTCCATCATCGCTCAAGCGCACCGTGCCGTTGAGTCGCTTGCTGCTGGATGCGGGGTTACTGAAGATCAAGCGGCTGCGATAACCATCCAATGGATCGGTCAAGCGCAGGATACTCCCCTGGCAGATCGGCTCGGGCAGTTGCGGGTCGGGCAACACCGGCGACCACGTTTCGCCGCCGTCATCGCTGTAGGCCACGCCGCGACAGCGAGCGGCATTGGATTGCAGACGGGCGTTGAGCATGAGGCGTCCGTCGTCCAATTCCACGACTTGCACTTCGTTGGCGAAGAAATCGCCGCTGTTTTCGGCGGTTTGGCCGTAGTGCCAGGTTTCGCCGCCGTCATCGCTGATCGCGGCATACACCTGCCAACTGCCCCACGGCCCCTGGTTGAAGGGATAAACAATGCGTCCCTTGTGCGGGCCGCGCCGCAGTTCGATGCCCACGCCCGGGCCGCAGGAAATGCTGGTCACCACCGTCGGCCGCTTGACGCCGCGCGTCACTTCGACCGGGTCCGACCAGGTCAGGCCGTCGTCGTCACTGTGGATCAAATAGGCCCGCACCACGCCCTGGCCTTCGTAGCCCGGGCGCGCTTCCTTTTCGTGGAAACCTTTCTCGTAGCGCTGGTACAGGAACAGCACACGGCCCGACTCGCGCAGCACCACGGGCACCGGATTGCCCAGCACGTTGTCCCCGTCCTCTTCCAGGATGCGCATCGCGCTCCAGGTCCGTCCGCCGTCGGTGCTGCGCTTCATCACGATGTCATTGCCCGAGGCATCACTGCGACTGCCGCGGCCCTCGGCGAAGGCCAGCAGGGCGCCGCTGTGCGTGCCGATGATCGAGGGAATGCGATAAGTGTTATGCCCGTTAGGCTCGTGATTGCTCAGATACACGGTGGTGAAAGTCAGGGCGTTATCCAGCGCGGTGCTGGCGGTGACCGAACCTTCGAGGGTCCAGTCCTTGATCAGCACCGTGGCCCGGCTGGGATAGAAGCCGATCTTGTCGATGGGTTTATCGCCGTAGTCGAACTCGTACACCGGCCGACCGTTGATGAAATACTGGAGTTTGCCTGCGGTGCGGGTGACGAGGAAGTCGAACCACGAGCCGCGTTCGAACACGTCGGCGCTGGGCCCCAGCCGCGACAGGCCGCCGAAGGCTTTGCCGTTGACGTAGATTTCCTCCTGGGCGCCTTCGAAGCCGAAGTGGTTGCCGTCGAGCATGAACGAGACGGCTGATTTTGCCTGGTTTTGCAGGCAGATGCGGGCGCTGATGCGGAAATCACCGACCCCCAATGCGACGGCCGACCACAACGGATTTTTCTCGCCCTTGCCGACCAGGCTGCCATCCTGCACAGTCCACACGTCGCCGGCATAGGCGACATTGAATGGCCGCCCGTCGCACACCAGTTGCGTCACCTGTGTCTCATCCGCCGCAACCAAGCCGACCTGGGCCAGCAGCCCGAATACAACGACAATCATCGCCATGCGTTTTCCAGCCATCATTGAACCCATCTCCGGATATTGAGGATAGTTGTGCATTGACTGTTGCTGCCTATGCCACTTTATTCCAGGATAGAATCGGATAGACCGGCGGTTCGACATTCACGGGGCCGGCATCACCACGCTGGGGTTGGCGTCAACGGGCGCTTCGCTGGACATGAAGTCCATGAAGGTTTGCAGGTAGCCCCAGTGAAAGTCGGGGTTCTTGTTGTAGTTGACCTTCAGTGCGTTGTCTTCTTCCGCGGTGAACTGATCGAGCACCTGCTTGTCAGCCAGGGGGAAGCGCGTGCTGCGGGCCCAGTCCCACCAGACATCGAACAGTTGCCGACTGATGTCCGCGTACTTGGGATCACCCGCCAGGTTGTGAAACTCGTACGGATCGTTCTGCAGGTCGTACAACTCAAAGTACGGCACGTGCAGGAACAGTTCGTAGGCCTGCTGCACCGTGGGTGAACTGGCATCGATCTCCTGCTGCTGGGTGCCGCCGCCGTAATGGCCTTGGTTACCCATATAGGCGATGGCGATGGGGTTGGGGCGATCACGCAGCGGGGACATGATCAATTCGTAACGATCGCCGCGGATGGCGAACTGCGGATAGTACGCGCCCGGATAAGCGCCGGTGGTCAGCCCGATGATGTGCTGATGCCACTTGACATCTTTGCCTTCCAGCAACGGTTGCAGGGCCAGGCCCGGCAGCTTTTCGGGCAGCAACGGATCCTGCGGCCAGGCGACGCCGGCAGCCTGCAGGATGGTGGGCAGAATGTCCAGCGTGGTGACCAGTTCATTGCGCACCTGGCCGACCTGGGTATGGCCCGGCCAGCGCACGATCAGGGGAATGTGCAGGCTGGCCTCGAAGACCGACATTTTGGCCCGCGAAAACTGGGGGCCGTGGTCGCCGATGTAGATCACCAGCGTGTTGTCCGCTTTGCCCGCACGCTCCAGTTCATCCAGCACCATGCCGATGCCGGTGTCCAGGCGGCTGACGCAGTTGTAGTAGTCGGCCGTACACTCGCGCAGGCGCGGCGAATCGGCGCCGATCCAGGGCAAAGGTTTGACATCTTTGCCTTCGTATGGCTTCTCGGGCAGCCCATACTGCTGGCGCAGCCAAGGGGTGTGCGGGTCGGGATAATTGATTGTCAGGAAGAACGGCTGATCGGAAGCGTTGATGAACTCGGCCGCCTTGTCGGCAAAGCCGCGCATGGGGCGATCCTGGAAGTTGAAGCCCGGGTAAGCGCGAAAGTCGATGGGAAAGGCGGATTCGGGATTGACGTGCAGCTTGCCGATCATGCCCGTGCGATAGCCGGCGTCCTTGAGGATGCTGTACAGATTGGGCACGTTGCCGTACATGGCAAACTTGTGCGTGGCCAACCCGACGCTGCCGTTCTGGTGCGGATACAACCCGGTGTAGAAGCAGGCCCGACTGGGCGAACAGACGGCATAGGGCACAAACGCCCGCTCGAAGCGCACGCCCTGCTCGGCCAGGCGGTCCATGTTGGGCGTTTTGACATAGGGATCGCCGTAGCAGCTCAGCTCGACGCCGTGGTCGTCGCTGACGATGAACAACACGTTCGGCCGCGAGTCCGGCGGCGGCGCTTCGGCGGCTGACAGGCGCGGCGCAACGGCCACGGTGGGCACCGCGACCAAGGCGGTCACGGATTGCCGCAGCCAGATGTGACGACTCTGCCTCGAGCGAGGCCCGATACATGCGCGTGATTTCATGCCCATATCCCAGCTTTTTTAGACATCGACAACGCCCTGCTGGTATCGTATGAGCTAAATATTTCTCTGCAAGGAGGCCTTTCATGCGTCGCACACACTCGCTGATTCCGGCGTGTCTGGCTGCCTGCACCGTGTTGATCGGCCTGCCTGCCGCAGCGATTGTGCCGCAGCCGTTGCAGGTCACGACGTTGGACGGAACATTCCCGCTGCACGCGCAGACGCGCATCCTGGTCGATGCCGACGACGCTCAGCTTGAGCCGGTCGGCCGATACCTGGTGGACACCCTGGCCCAACTCACCGGATGGACGCTGGAGCTTGGCACACTGGCCACGGACCAGAACATACCGTCCGACTGCATTCTGCTGACTCGCCGCGAGGCTGACGCGGCGCTGGGTGATGAGGGTTATCAGTTGATGGTGGGGCCGAAGGACGTGATCATCTGCGCGGCGCAGCCGGCTGGTGTTCTCTATGGCGTGCAAAGCCTGCGTCAAATGCTGCCGCTGGGCTGGGACGGCGTCGATTCGTCCGCCGAGTCTCTGCCGTTGCAAGCCATGATCATCAAGGATTCACCGCGCTACGCATGGCGCGGGCTGATGCTCGATGTCTCGCGCCATTTCTTCGATGTGGACTTCGTCAAGAAGTACATCGACCTGCTGGCGCTCTACAAACTCAATCGCTTCCACTGGCATCTGAGCGACGACAACGGCTGGCGCATCGAAATCAAAAAGTATCCCCGGCTGACCGAGGTCGGGGCCTGGCGCATCGAAGCGGACGGCTCGCACTACGGCGGCTTCTACACCCAGGAGCAGATCCGTGACATCGTCGCCTATGCCGCGGCCCGCCACATCACCATCGTGCCCGAGATCGACATCCCCGGCCACAGCATGGCGGCCCTGGCGTCGTATCCCGAGTTGGGCTACGACGACGGGAAAACCTACGTGGTGCCGCCCGTCGGCGGGTTCCATCTGCCGCTGAACGTTGGGCGACCTGTGGTGTACGAATTCGTCAACAACGTGCTCGACGAACTGTGTGATCTGTTTCCCGGGCCGTGGTTTCACATCGGGGGCGATGAGGTCGGCAAGAAATACTGGGAAAGTGCGCCTGAATGCCAGGAGCTGATGAAGCGAGAAAACCTCGCCAGCCTCGACGAACTGCAAAGCTATTTCATCCGGCAGGTCGAAACGCATCTCAACAGCCGCGGCAAACGCATGATCGGCTGGGATGAGATTCTCCAGGGCGGCCTGGCGCCCAACGCCACCGTCATGAGCTGGCGCGGCACCAAGGGCGGCATCGCGGCGGCACAGGAAAATCACGATGTGGTCATGTCGCCCACCGACTACTGCTACATCGACTATCGCCAGGCTGAGTACGAAACCGGCTTCGGCAAGCGGACGTTGACGTTGGAGAAAGTGTATTCCTTCAACCCCACGCCCGCGGAGTTGGATGCGGCGCAGGCCAGACACATCCTGGGCGTGCAGGGCAACCTGTGGACTGAGCGCATCGAGACGCCGCAGCGGGCTGAATACATGGCGCTGCCGCGAGCCTGCGCCATCGCGGAGGCTGGATGGTCGGCGATGGATCGCCGCGACTGGACGGATTTCCAGCAGAGGCTGAACGCGCAGTACCGGCTGCTGTCGGCGTTGGGTTATGCATTTCGTGTGCCGCCGCCGGTGGGAGCGGAGGAACTCAAGGAATTCACCGAGCCGATCTCCGTGGAGCTGCGCAGTCCGGTCGCCGACGGCGTGGTGCATTTCACCAGCGACGGCAGCGAGCCGACCGCGGATTCACCCGTGTTCGACCAGCCGTTGACTGTCTCGGACAGCGTGGTCCTCAAGGCCATGGTTGTGCTGCCCAATGGTCGGAGCAGTCCGGTGCGTCCGATCGAGTTGACGCACAAGCCGTGAACATTCATCGCGCGGCGCTCCCCATCGCCTAGCGCCGCTAACAACCGACACACCGCTTACACATTTCTAGCACTGCGATGACTAGGCGCTCATCGTCGGGCGGTAGCTTTCTCGCCAGTGGCGGGTGTCCGCCGAATGAGTCTAAATGTCCACTTCAGAAACAGGAGGTAACCCATGAAAGATTTCAAACTGGCGGCATGTGGAGGTGCACTTCTGCTGGCGACGGCCGGCCTGGTGCAGAGCGCGACGGCTTCGATGCAAATCACCGAGTGGGCGTATTCGGCCGGCAACGGTGAGTATGTCGAGTTCACCAACACCGGCGCCGCGGCCGTCGACATGACCGGCTGGAGCTATGACGATGACAGCGAAACCCCCGGCGTGTTCGATCTGAGCGGGTTCGGCACCGTTGCCCCCGGCGAGTCGGTGGTCATCACCGAGAGCACCGCCGCTGACTTCCGCACCGCCTGGGGCCTGAGCGCCTCGGTCAAGGTGCTCGGCGAATACACCAACAACCTCGGCCGCAACGACGAGATCAACCTGTTTGACAATCTCAGCGCCCTGGTTGATCGCCTGACCTTCGGCGACCAGAACATCCCCGGCACCATCCGCACCCAGAACGTCAGTGGCAATCCCGATTCCGCCGCTGCCCTGGGCGCCAACGATGTCAGCCAGTGGAGCCTGTCCTACGTCGGCGACGCCTTCGGCTCCTGGACTTCCACCGGTGGCGACATCGGCAACCCCGGCTCCTACCCCGTGCCCGAGCCGGCCAGCATGGCCCTGATCAGTCTCGGCGCCGCCATGGTGCTTCGCCGCAAGCGCTGAGATGTATTCCCATTCGCCCGCGGTGGGTTGATTGGTTTCGACCCATCGCTTTATTCCGCCCGCTCATTCGCAATGGAAATGATCCCATGACACGCATCGACACTCTCATCGTCCTGATTGCGCTCGTCACCGTTGCGGTTCCCAGCCGCGCCCAACTGGTCATCAACGAAGCCAACGCGGTCAGCGCCGACAAGTTCATCGAGACCGGCGGCACCAGCAAGCCTTACGAGGGCTACGACTACGGCTCGATGCCCTACTCGGGCAACACCAACCTGCCCACGGCTGCGGTCAATCCCGGCAATCCCTTCGCCAGCGACGTGGACGGCTCGGCTGCCGTCGGCACCACCCTGTCCAACGGCTGGAATCTGGCCAACCCCACCGGCTGGGCTCGCGTGCAGGGCAACGGCGGCGACTGGATCGAACTGGTCGTCACCCAGGATCACCTGGACATGCGCGGCTGGACCCTCTACTGGGAAAACGACGAGACCGACACCAACGGCAACCCCGTCAGCACCGGCGGCGATCCCGGCGACGGCGTCATCGGCTCACATGCCCAAGAGCGCGGCTTCATCAAGTTCACCCAGAATGACGCCTGGTCCAACCTCCGGGCCGGCACCATCATCACCATCAGCGAAAGCCAGTTCGTCGACGAAATCCGCGATCAGTACCACAACGGCGCCGGCAGCATCAGCATCCTGCACGACACCGGCCACGACTACGACCTGTCCACCGATCTGTCCTTCATTCCCGACATCGGCGACTTCCACCTGCACTTCCATCTCGACGAGTCTTTCACCGACAACGGCATCGCCACCGATTACTTCGAAGCCTACTCCGACATGAAGGTGGACAACGACGCCTGGCGAACGGTGCTCTTCAACAGCAGCAACACCGCCCTGGCCGGCCAAGTGGAAAACACCTCCCTGGCTCGCGGTGATCTGGACCTGACCACCGGCATCGTCGGCCAGTTCGTCGGCGAATCAGCGCCGGGGCACGGCAACAACACCGGCGGCGGCGGCATCAATGGCAGCGAACTGCTGGCCCTGGACAACAATCTGACCGTCGGCGGCACCTCGCTGGCTGCGGATTACGAAGACGTGGACTTCTCCACCTTCGGCAAGGAAAACATGTTCAACGTCTCCTCCGAGTCCACGCTCGACGGCGCTCAGAACTTCGACAACCTGCGCTCCTGGTGGCTCAACCGTCTGCCCGGCGACGCCAACCTCGACGGC
>CAYYGM010000130.1:0-11804 GCA_964471555.1 uncultured Phycisphaeraceae bacterium | reverse complement strand
TGCGGCATGGCAAGCCCCTATCAGATAGTTGAATATATCGCGGAGCAGTATAACAAAGCCCCGTTGCAGCCGCAGATCGCCGCCGGAACCCCCATGTTTGCACTGCCCCTCGAAATTGCAGGTCGTGGGTCAGTCTGAATTAGCCGCCCCGCGCTTGTAGGGGTCGCGCTTGTTGAACTAGGTTCCGATCTATGCCTTTTCTTCGGCCTCCAACAGTTTCACCATGTCCTCCACGGTCCACGGCAATGTTTTGCCAATCCCATTGAAATGAATTTGAAATAAATTTAACAAAAAGTTGCAATCGAGATCAATGTCGGTTACGCTGGTGTGCATGGACGAATTTCTCTATCCGGAAGCGAATCTGATCCTCGACGAGGCAAGAACGCGTCACCAGAACGTATGGCCTTTTGCTATGGAGGCGATAGCTTTGGCGCATCGCGCCTTCGATCGCCAGCGAGAGCTTGCTGCCCCCCTGGTTCCTGGCGTGCCCAAGTTGTCCCGCACCCGACATGACATTAATGACGACGCATGGCGTTTTTTCCGTTCAATTGCCGAGCCGCTCGTTGGCGAAGGCCACATTGCGGATTTCACTACCGTTGATGGTGGCGATGTCGCCGTGATGTCGGATGGCCTACACATTCGCCTGAAGAAGGGCAACAGCAACGGTGAAACGTCGAACTATCCAACGCCCAAAATCTCAAGAATGGCTCGCGATGCGGACCGATACACCCTGTATCCTGATGCCACGGAATTGGATGTGTATATTCAGGATGGGCTCGGCATCGACGTTGTGTTCGTGGTCGGCGCGTCGATGGCGGAGTACACGCAGATTGGGCTGCGATTCATGAACGCGAGGGTCAGTCCGTTCGTAGTACTCGATCCGCCAACGTCTGACCAGCTTGCAGCGATTTCACCCGCGGCCTACGAACTGGTCACGGACGCGAGGGCACGGCTTACGGCTTGATGAACCATAGCCAAGAACTCAACGCCATGCGACAAATAGTTCCAGCAACATTACAAGCGGCTCGTCTTGCGCGCGGGCTGAGTCTCAGCGCGCTTTCCAAACTCTGTGGCATCAGCGCGCCGACGCTATCAAGAATCGAGACTGGAGCGCGCTCTGCATCGGATGACGAAATCAATAGAATCGCCGCCGCATTGTCTTATCCGGTAGCGGCACTATGTCGTCCACTGGTGTCTCCAAGCCTTGGCCTTTCCGGCTTCTATCATCGCAAACTCAGTAGCGCCGCCGCACGTCCAGTAAATGCCATAGAGAATCGATGTTTGCTCGATGTCGTGGCACTCCGAGAACTGCTGGGGATGGTAGATTACCAGCAGCCCAAAGCCGTTTTGTCGATCCACTTAGATGACGCCAAGGGAAGCGCGGAACAGGCGGCCAATATGGTGCGTCTTGCGTGGAGACTGCCTCGCGGTCCGGTTCGCAATCTCTGTGCCGAAGTGGAAAGCCGTGGTTGCGTCGTAATACACAACAACTTTGACCTTCCAAAGATGGATGCTCTGTATCAAAAGGTACGTGGGCTGCCGCCAATCTTTTGGGTCAACTCGGTTAAGCCTCTGGATCGTGTGAGGTGGAGCCTTGCGCACGAACTTGGGCATCTTGTCCTACACGAAGAAGAACCCGTGGATGACAAGCTGGCTGAGGATCAAGCAAATGAGTTTGCTTCTGCGTTTCTCATGCCTCGCGCAGATTTTCGTAGCGAGTGCCCTTCGCGATTGAACATACCAACGCTCGTAGAACTTAAGCGTAGATGGCGATGCTCAATGCAGGCAATTATTCGACGCGCCCACGACGTTGGGCGGATTGACAAGCGCCAGTATACGAACCTGATGATTGCGCTTACCAAGAAAGGGTGGAGAACGGGGGAGCCGTACCCCATTGCCCCCGAATCGCCACAGCTCCTTGCGAATGCCGTGCGCACATGTCTGTCCGAATTTGAACTATCAGTCGAGGAATTGGCCGACCGCATTGCGGTCCCCGTAGAGCAAATAGTGGAATGGATGCAGCCGTTTCCAGGCCAAAAACACGATCCCGATCGCGGTGGGCCAAAGTTGCGACTGGCCGCAGACTATTGATCGTTTAACCTTGCCCATGCTGCCTTTTCGCAATCTCCGCCCGTTGCTCGGCTGTGAGCTTCTCAACCTGTGCCCTGCCCTCTTCTTGCCTCCCAAGCGCCCAATCTCAACCGTTGCAGGGTTCTTACCGGCGTCCGGCCGACTTCCTCAACCTGCCCGGTAGGCAGGTCCACCAGATTCTTGGCAAACTAACTGTTTAGCGTCTCTGGACTGTTACTGTTTAGGCTTGCGCTCGGGGTCCGGTTGTACTGGGCTGTCACTCATCGGCGGCCACCTTCAGAAAACCATCCCGAACAGCCCTGTTCAGGAACTTGGCGCTTCTAACCATGCCCTGACAATAAAACCGCGTGGCATGTGGGGTTCTGGACTTGGCCGCCTTCTCAGCAAGTCGCCGAAGGTTCTTTAAGGCGTCCGGGTAGACCGATTCAGGTTTGTCGCTCATACCCCCTATTGTACCCCGCCAACCGTAAGTCCCAAGGGCAAGATGGTTTCAGTCTGTCCCACGACGAAATCGCACAATATGGTTGACGGTGCGCTATCTGCTGATATATTTGAATGTATAGAAAAGACGTAGTGGCTTTTCGATGCCGTCGCCAGGGGTGCATGCTTCGGTTAGGGTGCAGGCGGACCGGCATCACCAGACGCTCAAAAGGGATTGTCTGGAGCGCGTGACGAGAATCCATGGACGGGGTCGGGCAGGCGGGAGCGATCGGCCTATGACCCAAGCATCACATTCATTGCAGCAACGTGCCTACGAGCACGTTCGAGAACAGATTGCCACCGGCTCGTATCAGCCGGGCATCCGCCTGGACTACCGCGCGGTGGGCCAGGAGATCGGCACCAGTTCCACGCCGGTGCGCGAAGCCATGCGCCGGCTGGAGACTGAGGGCCTGGTCGAGCTGGTGCCCCGCCTGGGGGCCGTGGTCAAGAAGCTGGACCCTGAAGAGATGCGCGAGTTGTACGGCGTGCGCGAAGCCATCGAAGGCTATGCCGCCCGCATTGCCGCCGATCAGATCAACGGCCACCAGATCGCCCGCCTCAATGACCTGCTCGATGAGATCGACCGCATGGTCAACCAGTGGTTCGCCGGCAACGAAAAGCCGTTGTCCGGGGCGGGGCTGTATCGCTTCCTCGAACTGGACTGGGCCTTTCACGAAGTGATCATCCGGGCCTCGAACAATTCGCGCCTGCGCCGCATTGTCGAGACCTGCCACATGATGTCGCGCATCTTCAACACGCAGCGGGCCAGCCACACCCGCGCGCGACTGGATGAAGCCGCGGTCCAGCATCGTGAAGTGCTCAACGCCCTCAAGGCACACGACGGCGAACTGGCTCGCCGCCTGCTCATCCAACACATCCGGGACAGCCTCAACTGGTCGCTCGGTTATCGCTGATCGACTAACCTCGGGCGACCGACTGCGGGCACCGCACCGCGGGGCGGATTGGAGATGGATCAATGGCCAGCGTGGTCATGGCTCGAAGGTGGTTTGGCATGCACCGCCGATCAGTCATTCGACAGCGACTGGTTGCGATTATTTTCACGCTCATTGCGGGACTGGCCCCGGCGCAGGCGCAGGATTTCTCGGCCGTGCCCGGCGTGGTGATTGATCATTCGCCTGCTTCTTCAGGCATTTACGTCGGCTCGGCCGGCATCACCATCCTCGACGACGGCTCCTACCTGGCCAAACGCGACGAATTCGGGCCCAACTCCACCGAGCACACCTCGGCTGTCACCCACGTCTTCCGCTCCACCGATCAGGGCGCCACCTGGCAGCCGGCCGCCACCATCGACGGGCTGTTCTGGTCCAACATCTTCTCCCACAACGGCGCCGCCTACATGATCGGCACCACGTTCCACCACGGACTGGCGGTCATCATGCGCTCCGATGACGGCGGGATGACCTGGACCGATCCCGTCGATGCCTCCAGCGGTCTGCTCACGCCCACCGGCCAGTACCACACCGCGCCCATGCCCATGCTCATTCACGACGGACGCATCTGGCGGGCCCTCGAAGACGCGGCCGGCGGCAGCACCTGGGGCGTGCGCTATCGCCCGATGGTCATGTCCGCTCCGCTCGATGCCGACCTGCTCGACCGCGACAGTTGGACCTTCAGCACCTACCAACAGGGCAGCACATCCTGGCTGGGCGGCCAATGGGGCGGCTGGCTGGAAGGCAACGCCCTGGTCATCCGCGAAGGCCAAGTCGTCGATATCCTCCGCACCGACACTTATTCCGGCGGCACCGCCTCCATCGTTCACGTCAGCAACGACGGCGCCACCACCAGCTTCGATCCGGCAACCGATTTCATTCAGTTCCCCGGCGGCGCCAAGAAGTTCACCATCCGTTACGACGCGCAGAGCGATCTCTACTGGTCGCTGACCAATCTCGTGCTGCCAAGCTATTCCTCATACGACGCTGCCGGGATCCGCAACACCGCGGCCCTGGTCAGCTCGCCCGACCTGATCAACTGGGAAATCGAACGCATCGTGCTGCACCATCCCGATCGCAGCAAGCATGCCTTCCAATATCCCGACTGGGTGGTCGAAGGTGACGACATGATCGCAGCCATCCGCACCGCCTACGACGACGGGCTCGGCGGCGCTCACAGCGCACACGATGCCAACATGCTCACCTTCCATCGCTTCGAGGACTTCCGCGATGCCGCTCCGCAGCACGTGCTGGTCGCCGACACCAACAACAACCGCGTGATGCGCTACGAAGTGACCGACACCGACTATTGGGCGCCGGTCGGGCGCTTCGACCTGGGCGGCACGTATGCCGGGGCGGCGATCATCAAACCGCTGGGGCTGGCCCAGGACGCGGCGGGCAACGTGTTCGTGGGTGAACAGATCGACGGCGGGCGCGTGCTGCGCTTCGATGCGGCAGGCAATTTCCTTGACGTACTGGCCCAGGAAGGCGTTGATTTCACCGGCCGACCCGAAGCGCTGCAACTGGGACCGGACGGCAAGCTCTACATGTCCGTGGCCTTCGGTGACAGCGGCTCCGACCGCATCTATCGCATCGACACCGACAGCGGCGACGTCTCGCTGTTCGTGGACACCACCTTCACCGGCGGCTCGCTGGATGACCCGCGGGGCCTGGCGTTCGCGCCCGACGGCAACCTCTACATCGTCGATCGCAACCACGACCTGGTTCGCCGCTTCGATGGCGAGACGGGCCAATACCTCGGTGACCTGTTTGCGGTCAGTCGCCCGCAGGGTCTGCTGTGGGACCAGGACAACAACCGCTTCATCGTGACCAACGACCGGACCAATACCGACGTCTGGCAGGTGCTGACCAACGGCGCTTCGACCAATCTCTACAACACCAACGACGTCGGCGCCGCATTGGGCATCCTGATGTTCGACGGCGAACTCTACTGGAGCGACTATCAGAACGGCCGCATCTACAAGCTGACCGGCACCAACCAGAAGGTCAACAGCGTCACAGGCCTCAACGGGCCCGGCCATCTGCTGTCGGTGATGCAACCCGATAGCGAGCAGCGCACCTGGATCGCCTCCGGCTCGGCGTCGTGGGCGGATCTCGATCACTGGTACTACTGGGGTCGCGCTGACCTGCCCGGCGAGGTCGCGTTCTTCGGTTCGGCGGCAACCTCGGCTGCCACCGTCACGCTGAATACCGACATCAGCATCAAGGGCCTGCGCTTCCGCAACACCAACGCCTACACGATCGCCGGCTCGGGCCACATCAACCTGCAATCCGACTCGGGGCCAAGCCTGCTCGACGTGCAATTGGGCCAGCACCAGATTCAACTGGCCGTCACGCTGCAGAACGCGGCTGACATCACCGCTGCGGCCGGCACCTCACTGACTTTCACCGGCCAGGTGGACCTCAACGGCCAACGGCTCAGTTTCGCCGGTCCGGGCCAGACACATATCAACGGCACGCTGCTGATCAACGACGGTGAGCTGGCCTTCGAACTGGACGATTCGACCGGCACGCCGCTGACCGTCGCCACCGCCCTGGCCCTGGAAGGATCGCTGGACCTGTCGCTGGCGACCGGCTTTGTGCCGGACTTCGGCGACAGCTTCACCCTGCTGACCGCGGCGAACATCGCCGGCCAGTTTGCCGCCATCAGCGGCGTGATCGTCAACAGCAACCTGGCCCTGGCGGTGACGTATGACAGCACGGCGGTGACCGTGACCGCTGCACTTCCGGGCGATGCCACCCTCGACGGCCTCGTCAACCTGGCTGACCTGCAGGTACTCGGTGACAACTGGGCGGCCGGCGGCGCAAGCTGGGCCACCGCGGATTTCAATGGAGACGGCATGGTCAACCTGGGCGATCTGCAAATCCTCGGCGACCACTGGAACGCAGCGGCCGGCGACTTCGCCCAACTGTCAGCCTACATCCCCGAGCCGCACGGCGTCGTGCTGCTGGGACTCATGCTTGTATGCGGGATGACCCGGCGCGGCCGACGGTCCACAGGAGTTCTCTGATGCACGGCAGACAGGTGTGTCTGAGTTGGCTGGTGGCGTGCCTGTGGATTCTGCCGTTGACCGCGTCGGCACAGGACTTGTCCCAGGTGCCCGGCGTGGTGATCGATCACAGCCCCCAATCCACCGGCATTTACCTCAGCTCGCCGGCCATCGTCATCATGCCCGACGGCTCCTACATCGCATCGCACGACACCTTCGGCCCCAACTCCACCGAAAACACGGCCGGCCTGACCAGCGTGTTCCGCTCCACCGACGACGGACTGACCTGGACCAAACAATCCGATGTCTCGGGCGCCAACTGGTCGAGTCTGTTTGTGTACAACGGCGATCTCTACCTGATGGGGCCGTACAAAGCCGGCGGCAACTGGGTCATTCGCAAGTCCACGGACAACGGCCTGACCTGGACCAACCCCACCAACTCCAACAACGGATTGATCGCCACCGGCAACTACGGCTCTTCGCCCTCGCGCATCGAGATCTACGGCGGACGCATCTGGGCTCCCGCCACCGGGCCCCGCGCCTTCTCCGCGCCGGTCGGCTCCGACCTGTTGAAGGCCTCCAGTTGGACCGTCAGTTCGGCTGTGCCCGAGGAGTTCGGGTGGTTTAACGAAGACATCACCTGGACCGAATCCCAGGTCGTCGCTTCGCCGCAGACCGGGCTGGTGATGATGCCCAAGATCAAGAACCATGCGGTGACCGCCCTGCTCCGCGGCAATCCCGCCAACGGGCAACTCACCTTCAACGACCAGACCGACTTCGTGGACGTGCCCGGCGTCGAAAAGAAATTCGGGGCCACCTACGATCCCGTTTCGCAGAAGTTCTACATCCTCAGCAACCCCGTCCTGCCCGCCGACGCCGGCGCCAATCAGCCCACGCTGATCCGCAACACCGCGGCTGTCATCAGCTCCAAAGACCTTTATCACTGGGATGTCGAGCAACTGTTCCTCTACACGCCCAATGTCAACGGCGAAGCGTTTCAGTATCTCAACTTCGCCATCGATGACAACGACCTGGCTGTGGTCTCGCGCACCGCTTATGCCGACGGCCTGGGCGGAGCCGACAACAATCACAACTCCAACCTCATCACCTTCCACCGCATCGAGGACTTCCGCAACGCCGCGCCGACGCAGGTGCTGGTGGCTGACACCAACCACAATCGCGTGTTGCGCTACGAGGTGACGCAGACCGACTACTGGGCCCCGCTGGGTCAGTTCACGCTGGGCTCGACCTTCGACGGCGCGGCGCTCGACAACCCCATGGGCATCGCCCAGGACGCGCAGGGCCATGTTTACATCAGCGAGCAGAAGGACGGCGGGCGCATCCTGCGCTTCGATGCCCTGGGCAACTTCCTGAACGTGGTCGCCACCGAAGGCGTCGATTTCACCGGCGATCCCGAAGCCCTGATCATGGGCCCCGACGGCAAGCTCTACATGTCGGCCGCCTTCGGCACCAACTCCGACAAGATTTACAAAATCGATCCCGACACCGGCGCGGCCACCGTCTTCGTGGACACCACCTTCAGCGGCGGAAGCCTGAGCGATCCGCGCGGCATCGCCTTCGGCTCCGACGGCAACCTCTACGTCGCCGACCGGCAAAGCGGGCAGGTGCGCAAGTTCAGCGGCGCTGACGGGTCGTTCCTGGGCAACCTGTTCACCGCCGTCCGACCGGAGGCCCTGACCTGGGACCAATTGCAACAGAAACTGCTGACCAGCAGCCGCGACGGCACTGACACCGACCTGTACGAACTGGCTCTCAACGGCTCAACCAGCAAGCTGTACGATCCGGCTGACATCGGCATCCCGCTGGACATCCTGGCCATCGGCGACGACATCTACTGGACCGACTTCAGCAACGATCGCGTTTACAAGCTCAAGGGCCTCAACCAGAAAGTCGCCAGCGCCGCCAGCGGGCTCGACGGTCCCGGCCATCTGCTGCAACTGGCCCAGGCCCCGGCCGGCGAACGCGCCTGGTTGATGAGCGGCTCGGCCAACTGGGGTGAGTTGACTAACTGGTTCTACTGGGGCAGGCCCGACACCAACTACGAGGTGGCTTTCTTCGGCACTTCCGCCAATGCGGCTGCCACCATCACCCAGAACGCGGCACTCACCCTCAAAGGCCTGCGCTTTCGCAACGCCAACGCCTACACCCTGGCCGGTGCAGGCAGCTTCATCATCGAGGCTGAAACCGGCCACGGCATCATCGATGTGCAACTGGGCCAGCATCAGATCAATCTGTCTCTCACGCTCAACAGCGACACCGACGCCACGTTTGCAGCCGGCTGCGGGTTGAATCTCACCGGGCAACTCAACCTCAACGGCCACACGCTCAACGTCACCGGCCCCGGCACCTTGTTTGCCAACGGCGCCGTTCTGACCAGCCACGGCACACTCAACGTCGCTGACGGCGCTACCATGACGGTCAACAACCTCAACATCACCAGCGGCAGCACCCTCAGCGGCGACGGCACACTGGTCGGCACCGTCATCAACTACGGCCTGGTCGCTCCAGGACAATCCCCCGGCACGCTGCACATCGACGGCATCTTCGCCCAGACGCCTTCCAGCAGCATGCAGATCGAACTGGCCGAATCAGCCCACGATCAACTGGCTGTCACCGGCAACATCCTGCTCGGAGGCACACTCGATCTGGCGCTGGCGGTCGGGTTCACCCCGGACTACGGCGACAGCTTCGACATCATCACCTCCGCGGCCATCTTCGAGTACTTTGCCGCCATCGCCGGCGTGACCGTCAACGGCAATCTGTCCCTGGCGGTCACCTATTCCGCCACCACGGTCACCGTCACCGCGGCCCTTGCAGGCGACGCCAACCTCGACGGCGAGATCAACCTGGCCGACCTGCAGATCCTCGGCGATCACTGGCAGAACGGGGCGGCCCGCTGGAGCGATGCGGACTTCAACGGTGACGGCCAGGTGAATCTGGCTGACCTGCAGATCATCGGCGATCACTGGAACGCGACCGCCGGCGACTTCGAGGCACTGGCCGCTGCGTACATTCCCGAGCCGCACGCTGTGGTGATGTTCGCGGTGGCTGTGACGGGTTTACTGCACCGGCCGCGCGGCCGGAGGTTGTTGTAAAGGAGATTGACCATGCGTCGGCAACTCATCCATGTCCGCTGGCTGAGCCTCTGCCTGCTGGTTCTGCCGCTGGCCGCGCAGGCCCAGGATTTCTCCGGCGTTCCGGGTGTGGTCATCAACTACGAGGAATCGCCCGGCGTTGGAGAACCGAAGGTGTACCTGTCCACGCCCTCGATCACCATGATGCCCAACGGCGATTACTTCGTCTCCAATGATTACTTCGGCTCCGGCACCAACGAAAACACCATCAAGGTCTTCCGCTCCACCGACAAGGGCCAGACCTGGACCTATCAGTCCACCGTGGGCGGCTTCTGGTCCACCATCTTTCAGCACAACGGCGACCTCTACATCTGGGGCTACCGCGAAGGCGGCGACAACGGCGACATCATCATCCGCAAGTCCACCGACAACGGCCTGACCTGGACCAACCCCACCAACTCCACCAACGGCCTGCTTAGGGACGGGAATTACGGCGGATCGGCCAACTCGCCGGTGATCTACGACGGCCGCATCTGGATCGCCCAGGGCGGCACCCGCGTCATGTCCGCGCCCGTGGATTCCAATCTCCTGCTGGCCAGTTCCTGGACGCTCTCCAATGCCGCCAGCGTGCAGTCCGGCCCGCTCGGCTCGGGGCTGGTCGTCACCGAGGCCCAAGTCGTCGCTTCGCCACAGGAAGGCGTGCTCATCATGCCCAAGGTCGGCAACAACGACTACAGCGTGCTCCTGCGCGCTGCATCACCTACCACCATGGTCAACCCCGGTAATGAAGACTGGGTCAGCGTCCCCGGCGCTGGAAAGAAATTTGGTGCTCAATACGACCCGGTCTCCGGCCGGTATTTCATCCTCGACGGCCCCGTCCTTCCCGTGCATGAGGGCGTCACCACCAACGCCCTGACCCGCACCACCGCGGCCATGCTCTCGTCCAAAGACCTGATCAACTGGGACGTCGAGAAAATCTTCCTCTTCTCCCACAACATCGACAACGGCACCTTCGGCGAAGGTTTCCAGTACTTCAACTTCGCCATCGACGGCGACGACCTGGCTGTCGCTTCCCGCACCGCGTTCGTCGTCCCCGGCGAAAACCTGCCGCCACGCGGGTACGATTCCAATCTCATCACCTTCCACACCATCGAAAACTTCCGCACCGCCACGCCCGATCAGTATCTGCTGGTCGATACCGGCGGCGACAAGGTGCTGCGCTACGAACTGACCCAGAACGAGGACGCCCCGCTGGGCTCGTTCACCCTGGGCGCCACCTTCTCCGGCGCAGCTTTGAACAATCCCGACGGCGTCGGTCAGGACAGCAACGGCGACGTGTACATCCACGAACAGGGCGGACGCATCCTGCGCTTCGACGCCCTGGGCAACTTCATCGAAACGGTCACTTCATCGCCGGTGTCCTTCAGCTCGCAGGTGGCCATTCAGCAGGCAGCGCCCGGCGAACGCACCTGGACCAAGGCCGGCTCCGGCACCTGGTTCGACCCCACCAACTGGTACTACTGGGGCCGACCCGACACCGATGACGAAGTGGCCAACTTCGGCTCCGCCATCACCGCGGCCGCCACCATCAGTCTCGACCGCACCTTCACCACCAAGGGCATGCGCTTCCGCAGCCTCAACAAGTACACCATCGGCGGCGCCGGCGGCATCGTCATCGCTGCCTCCTCCGGTCACGGCGTGCTCGATGTGCAACTGGGCACGCACGAAATTCAGAACAACCTCCTGCTCAACAGCGACACCGACGCCACCCTCGGCTTCGGCACGCTTACACTCAGCGGACAAGTCGATCTCAACGGCCATACGCTCAACGTCACCGGCCCCGGCATGATGAACGTCACCGGCTCGCTGCTGATGAACGACGGCGCACTGGGCTTCACCCTGGCCGGCGCCACCATTCCCTCGCTGAATGTCTCGGGCCATTTGAGCATCGATGGCTCACTGGTTCTGTCCCTGGCGCCCGGTTTCACGCCGCAGTACGGCGATACCTTCAACATCCTGGGCGCTGCCATCCTGACCGGTGAGTTCGACGCCATCGACGGCGTAATCGTCGATGACGATCACGCCCTGGCGGTCCGGTGCTATGTCAACTCGGTGACAGTCACCATTGCGCTGCCGGGCGACGCCAACCTCGACGGCGTGATCAACCTGGCTGACCT
>CAYYGM010000129.1:0-11820 GCA_964471555.1 uncultured Phycisphaeraceae bacterium | reverse complement strand
GGTGAAGTCAGCCTGGGCCCAGGTAGCGGTGGTGGACTGCCAGTTGTCGCCGAGGATCTGAAGGTCCGCCAGGTTGACGATGCCGTCACCGTTGGCGTCGCCTGGGTGCAGTGATGCGACGAAAGGCGAGTCAGTGCTGATCAGCAGGTTGTCCACCCAGTGGGCGGCGAAGGTGTTGCCGCCGCTGGTGAAACCGCTGCCCATGCGAACCTGGGTGATATCGCCCCAGTCTATGAAGCTCGTATAGGAAGTGCCGCCGACCAGTTGGGCAAGATTGTTGGTGCTGTTCTCGTCCTCATTCAGGACGGGATTGACCCAGAAAGAAACGGTTTCAGGCGTGCCCGCGCCACCGAAGACGACCTTCATCAGCAGGTGCGCCTGTTCAGTGATGGGCACGGTCGATTCCACGGTGGAGTTGACACCGCCGATATCCATGTTGTTGATGGTGTAGTTGGAACGTCCCGAGCCCGAGCCGAGCAGTTCGCGTTCGGTGCTGTTGTTGTAGAGGGCCAGGCCGAAGAATCGCAATCCGCCGTTGAGGCATTGCACGTCGTAGCTGAGGTAGTACGTGTTGTCCGCGACGTCCAGCATCGGGGTGCCGAGAGCGATGTAAGCCGAACCGCCCTGTCCGGCACTTTCAAGAATTTCCTGCCGTTGACCGTCGGTGTAGCTGCCGCCGGGTGCGTTGACGATGAGGTTGTTGGGGGTGGTGCCCGTCAGGTCGGTGGAGGAACTCCAGTTACCGCTCCAGCCGGCGGTGCTTCCTGACTGCGGGACGATGGCGCCGGTGGTGTATGACTCAAAGTCATCCGAGACCAGGTCCGTGGCCTGGACCGCACTGCAACACCACCCCAGCAGCACCACAAACATTGAGCACTTCAAGCATTGTTGCAACATAATCTTGTCTCCTGAGTGTTATGACATGACAGAACCTGACACAAAGAAACTTACAGAAGCGAGTGACACTTCAAGACAATTGTAAACAATGTTGACCAATATCTCCACATATAAATGCGGGGCTTCAACCCAAATTAATGTTTGATCGGCATCAGAAACCGGTTGCTGGCCAGGAAACTCAGCGGGACATCCACCATGGCCTCATCGCCACCGCGGTAGTTGGCCGCGGAGCCGTCCTTGAACAGGAAGTCGCCGTCCGTATGCACCCGCGGGTCATCGGAAAAATCACCATAAAAGTAGGCGTCTGCGAAACTTCCAGACCAACCGGGGTGATCCAGATTGACAAGGCCCTGGATCGCGCCGGGGTGTTTGACCTTGTACCGGATACCGCTCTCCACCGACATCTGATCGCCCGCCAGCACACGCATCTCATACTGGTCGTAACGCCAGATGTCCTGCGAACGCACCCAGGGCTTCTCAGGCAGGAAATTGGAACCGTCATAGTCGCTCCAGAAGCCCGGCACCAGTGCGTAATCCACGTACACCCGGCGGTCGCCCAGGGGCATGGCGCGGACATTGCGATCCATCTGCGCGACGAACGGACACGACAGGAAGTTAATGTCCATCAGGTACACCTCCCACAGCCGCCGCACGTCGATCTGAGTATTGGTGGTGGACACCTGCTGCGGCCAGTACGCAAGGGAGCCGGGTGATTTCACCGCCAGCAATTCTTTGTAGTGCAGGGGCAGGCGATTCTCATCGACCTCGTAGGCCGCCATCGCCACGCCCACCTGATGGAGGTTGGAGAGGCACTGGGCAATGCGCCCCGCATCCCGGGCCTTGCGCAGGGCCGGCAGAAGGATGGAGATCAGCAACGCAATGATGGAAATGACCACCAGTAGTTCGATCAGAGTAAATCCTTCAGATTTCCTCTGCCTCACTACCCTGTTTTCGACCCTGAGGCTCAGACCCGAAGGGAGCTTGTCGAAAGGCAGCTCGATGAGTGTGAAGGCAGGCAGCACGCAACGGTTTGTCTGGGGTTTCATCATGTTTATCCGAGAAGTGCCTGCCAGGATCGATGTACCGTGCAGCCCGGCAGCGGAGCGAAACATGTGGCAAAGCATCGCTGTTCCACAGCATAGGACAATACAACATTATTCACACAATTAAAATATGACAAAATTGACAATTTATAGCACAAAACTACAATCTGACCATGACCGCCACCGCGTTCAGCAACCAGGTGAAGATGATCTTCGCCGGCCTCCACCGTCGGGCGGAGAATGTGCGCCCGCATGCTCATCCCTGCCCGGAACTGATCCTGATCAGCGAGGGTGATTGCGACGTGCACGTCGAGGATCAGACCCTGCACGCCGGGCCCAGCGACCTGATCACCATGCCTGCCCGCATGATGCACGATCAGGTGTCCAATGGCTTCATCGACACGCTGTACCTGGGCTTCACCGAGCCGGGCACGCTGGACTGGCACGAGCCGCGCGTGCTGCCGCTGGGTGAGTGTGATTTTCTCCGCCGCAGCATGAAGTTGTTGGCCGACATTGATCAAAAGCAACTTTCCGCCGGACGCGAAGCCGCCGACGCCTTGGTTGCCGCCGTGCTCAACCAACTGAGCCACCTGCTGATCGCCCACGAGCAGGCCCCGCGTCTGCCGGCCAACCTCCCCGCCGCGACACGCTATCTCGATGAGAATCTCACCAAACCCATCACCATCGACGACATGGCTGCCAATCTGCAGATGAGCGCCAGCAACCTGCACACCCTCTTTCGCCGACACCTGGACACCAGCCCCATGCGCTACCTGCTGGCCCAGCGCATGCACGCCGCCCGCTCCTACCTGATCAACCCCTACATGACCGTCAAGGAAGTGGCCCACCTCTGCGGCTACGACGACGTCAACCACTTCGTTCGTGCCTTCCGCCAGGCCCACGGCCTCCCCCCCGGCAAGTGGCGGCAACAGCGGCAGGAACAGGAAGTGCCAAGGTAGAGCGGATCCATGCTTTGAATTCAACCTGTTTAGCGGGTGCCACGGCCGCGCGCCGGCCGTGCGATCAACGAAGCACTGCCGCACGCGGCAGTGGCACCCCAGATATCGCTACGAAGATCACGATCGCGCCACAGTCTCACGCCGGCCGCTCCGCACGCTGCGGGCAAACGCATCCACCACCTGCACCGCCGCCAGCATGTCGGCCGGCAGCACGATCGGCGGACGATCCTCCCGGACCGCGGCCGCGAAATCCGCCAGCCAGTTCCACGCCATTTCACCGCAATAACCGGGAATATCGCGGCTGGTCACCTTCACCCGCCTGCAATCTTCTGCCTTGCCCGGGCCGTGCGGCTTGTCCGTGCTGACGATGAGAATCTCATCGGTCAGACACTCCCAGGCCGGGGCCCACTGGATCGCGCCGTGCGTGCCGCGCAGAGCGACGTAGATGTCGCGCTTGCCGGGATGACTGTCGGTGACGCCGTAGCTGATGTCGAGCATGGCAATCGCGCCGTTGTCGAATTGCAGCACAGCCTGGGCGTTGTCCTCGATATCGCGTTGCGGCTCGCCGGCCGGACCGCTGACGACGCCGGACACGCTGACCACTTCGCTGCCGGTCAGCCAGCGCAAGTAATCGATCCAGTGCACGCCCAGGTTCCACATGGGCCCGCCGCCCTCTTTGGCCTGCAGCATCCATAGCGCGTTGTCGCGCACATAGCGCCACGCACCGGCCGCATTGAGCCGGGCTTCCATCGCCTGCACCTGTCCCAGCTTGCCCCCGGCCACCGCCTGCTTCACATGCACGCTTCCGGGGTGCGTCCGCCAGCAGTACGGGGCACTGATCTTGATCCCCGGATATTGCTGCGCCACTTCGGCGATCTTGCGCGCCCCGGCAAGGTCGGCCGCGCAGGGCTTTTCCACGATCACGTGCTTGCCCGCCGCCGCCGCTTCCGCCACCAGTTGCGGCATCTGCGTGTGCTGACACCACAAGATCACCACGTCAATATCTTCACGTTCCCACACCTTCCGGGGGTCCGTGCAGGCATCCAGCTTGAACAGTTCATTCTGCTGCTTCAGGAACGGCTCATCCGCCTCACACACCATCACCGGCTTGTACTGCGGCAGATGCGCCCACAGCGGCCAGTACCAGCGCGGATGCTGGTGGTGCAACCCGATCATCGCCAGACCCAGCGGTTTATCGCTCATCGTCGTCCTTGTCCGACTTGCTGCCATGCACCGAGATGCCGTCCAGCAGCAGCGCCACCACGTGCTGCACGCGCGGCTCCATGTTGGCACGGGTCATCGCCTTGGCCCCGAGAAATCGGCTCATGGTGTAGTGATTGGAAAAATAGAAGAAACACAACGCGAAGATGCTCACCAGCAGCTCCGCCACGTCGATGCCCTCACGGAAGCGCCCCTCCGCTTTGCCCTTGTCCAGCGCCAGCGTCAGGGCTGTGATCACCGGGGCCTTCTGCCCGCGCAACACAAGCCGCTTCGCCGTGCGACCGCGGTTGAGGTTTTCGTAACTGATCAGGCGCACGAACGTGGGATGCTCCGCCAGGAACAGGTAGTAGCGGCGCACCAGCATCTCCAGCAACTGCTCGGCCGGCAGCAGCATCGAGCCCAGTTCCACTTCCAGCGAATAGAACTTCTCGTACACGCTCATCAGGGCCTGCTGGTAGAGATCGTCCTTGTCTTTGAAATAGTGATAGACCATCCGCTTGTTGACGCGGGCCTGGGCGCAGATGTCATCGATGGTGGCCGCTCGTGGCCCGTGCAAAGCGAAGACCTTGACCGCGGCCCGCAGCAGGCGCAGGCGGGTGGCCTGGGCGTTGCGTCGCACGGGCTGTTTGCTCTTGCGTGCCATGATGCGTCAACCGGGGAACGGTTCTAAAAAGCGAAACCAGGAGGACGCTCGAAAATGCCTGTATTTTGCGAGCGCCGACGACGATCACAAAGGTAACTGATTAGTTACTTGTTGTCAACGATTGTATGAGTTATCATGGTGAAACCGACAGGAGCTTTTCGATCATGAGCAAGCAGCCCGTGAAGGTGGTGGTCACCGACTACATCGAAGCCGACCTCGACTGGGAGAAAGCCGAGATGGACCGCCGCGGTGTTCAGTTTGCCTGCTATCAGCTCAAGCAGGCCCCGGTGTCCGAGGTGATCGAAAAGACCGCCGACGCTGATATCGTCGTCGTCAACATGGTCAAGATCACCCCCGAGGTCATCGCAGCCTGGAAGAACGTTAAGGTGGTCATTCGCCACGGCGCCGGCTTCGACAACGTCAACGTGGCCGCTCTCACCGAGCGCGGCATCCTTCTGGAATACATCCCCGACTACTGCCAGCACGAAGTCGCCGAGCAGGCCGTTGCCCTGATGATGGCCTGCGCCCGCAAAGTCACCTGGAGCCGGCGGGTGCTCGACGATTCAGTGGCCCGAGGCGAATGGGACTTCCGCCCCATCGTGCCCATGTACCGCGTGGACGGCTCAACCGTCGGCATCATCGGCTGCGGACGCATCGGCAGCCTGGTGCTCAAGAAACTGTCCGGCTTCGGCTGCCGCATCCTCATTTGCGATCCTTACCTCTCCGAGCGCCGCCGCCAAGACCTGGGCATCGAAACCATCAGCCTCGAACAGCTCTGCCGCGAGAGCGACTTCGTCACCATTCACACACCGCTCAACGACGAAACGCGCTACATGATCAACGCCCGGGTGCTTTCCTGGATGAAGCCCACCGCCTACTTCATCAACACCTCGCGCGGCGGCATGGTTGACATCAACGCCCTGGCTGATGCTCTGCGCAGCAACAAAATCGCCGGGGCCGCCATCGATGTGTTCGAGAAGGAACCGCCCGCGCCGGATTACCCGCTGCTGAAGCTGGACAACGCGGTAGTGACCCCGCACCTGAGCTGGTACTCCAAGGACGCCGAGCGCAGCATTCGTGAAAAGATCGTGCAGGACATCGATATGTTCATCGCCGGCACACTGCCGCGCATCGCGGTCAATCCGCAGGCGTGGGGCAAGGAGAAGAAATCTTGAGTTGGTCGTCGATTTTCTGCGCAGATAATTACTCCGATCCCCTCTCCCCCTGGGAGAGGGTTAGGGTGAGGGCCGAGTCACCAACTGCGCCCCGATACACAGCGATGACCGAAATAATCCCAGCCCTCACCTCGGCCCTCTCCCAAGGGGAGAGGGAGTGAAAAGGAACGTTGAGCCATGACCGCCACCGAAAAAACCGCCAAGTTCACTTGCGTCAAAACACCCCTGCCCGGCCCGCAATCCAAACAACTGATCGAGCGCTGGCACAAGGCTGAGGCCGACACCACCGGCTTCCAGGCCCCCGTTGTCTGGGACAACGGCAAAGGTGTCATCGGCACCGACGTTGACGGCAACCGCTATATCGACTGGACCAGCGGCGTCCTCGTGACCAACATCGGCCACAGCCATCCCAAGCTCGTCTCCGCTGTGCAACATGCGGTGACCAAGCTCATCAACAACTACGAGTGCCCCACCGAAGCCCGCGTGCTGGCCGCCGAGTCGCTGGTCGCCCACCTGCCCGATCACCTGGACAAGTGCTTCTTCCTCACCACCGGTAGCGAAGCCGTCGAATCCTGCCTGCGCATCATGAAGCGCAAGACCGGCCGTTTCGAAACCATCGGTTTCTACGGCGGGTTCCACGGCCGCACCAGCGGCGCGGCGGGCATCGGCGGCCTCACCGGCCCCAAACGCGGCTACGGCCCCACCACCCCCGGCGTCATCCGCGCTCCTTATCCTTATCTCTACCGCAGCCCCGTCGGCGGCGGCGAGCAGGGACTCATCGACTATTGCATGTCCACGCTCGAAGAAACCGTCCGCGCCAACTCCACCGGCTCGCTGGCCGGCCTCATGGTCGAACCCTACCTCGGCGCTGCCGGATTCATCTTCCCGCCCGATGGCTACCTCACCACGCTGCAACAGTGGGCCCGCGACAAGGGCATTCTCTTCACTCTCGACGAAGTGCAAAGCTCCTACGGCCGCACCGGCAAGCTCTGGGCCATGCAGTGGGAAAACCTCACGCCCGATCTGGTTTCCATCGGTAAGGGCATCGGCAACGGCATCCCCACCGCCGCTGTCGCCGCACGCAGTGATGTCATCAGTTGCCTGGGCAAGGGTGATATGTCCTCCACCGTCGGCGGCAACCCTGTCTCCAGCGCTGCCGTCTGCGCCATCCTCGAAGTGATGGACGAAGAGAAACTCGCTGACAACGCTTTGGCCATGGGCAAGATCATCATGGCCCGCCTGCTGCAGATCCAGGAAAAGTCCCGCCACCTCGGCGACGTGCGCGGCCGCGGTTTGGTCATGGGCCTCGAACTGGTCAAGGACAAAAAGACCAGGGAGCCCGCTTCCGATTTGACGAAACAACTGATCGTCCGCTGTGCCGAGAACGGCCTGCTCATCGGTTCGGTCGGCATCTTCGGCAACGTCATCCGCGTCGCCCCGCCCCTGTGCATCAGCGAAGCCGAGGCCCACGAGTCGCTGGACATCATGGAAAAATCCCTGCTCAGCCTGGAGAAGTAACCCATGGCGCTGGACGCCAAAACCATAGCCGCCGCCGTGGCCAAGCGCCGCCCTGACGCCGAGCGCTTCCTGTCAGCGTTGATCGCCACGCCTTCGCTCTCCGGCCAGGAACAAGCCGCCATGGCCTGCGCCGAAAAAGCCTTCAGCGAGTTCTGTCACGTCGAGCGCGTGCCCATGAGCAACGCCCTGCGCGATGACAAGGACTACAGCGACCCCGTGCCCGGCATCGAGTACGACGGCCGCTGGAACCTGCGCGCCGTCCTGCCCGGCGATGCGAAAAAACCCGGAAAAAAGCTGCTTTTCAATGCCCACCTCGACACCGTGCCGCCATCGCAGGGCCACGTCGATCCTTACAAACCCACCGTCCGCGACGGCATCATGTTCGGCCGCGGCGCTTGCGACGACAAGGGTCAGGTGGCGATTGCTTACCTCACCATGGCCGCGCTCAAAGACCTTGGCGTGCCCATGGGCGGTGACTTAGTCGCACACCTGGTGGTCGAAGAGGAAAACGGCGGCAACGGCTCACTGGCCATGGCCCGCACCCAGGAAAAAGCCGACGCCTGCGTGGTGCTCGAGCCTTCCGAGTTGAAGCTGCTGCCCAGCATCCGCGGCGCTGTCTGGTTCCGTATCCAGTTGACCGGCAAAGCGGGCCACTCCGGTCAGGCCGGTGTCACCCGCAGCGCGCTGAAGATGGCCGTGCGCGTCATGCAGATCCTCGAGGATTATCACAAGTGTCTGCTGGCCGGCTCACGCGGCATCCCCATGTTCGATAAGTTCACCAATCCCATGCCCCTGACCTTCGGCAAGCTGCATGCCGGCAACTGGCCCGCAGCCGCACCCAATGAAGCGGTGCTGGAAGGCGTGCTCGGCCTTCTTCCCAACAAGACCGCCGCCGAGGTGATGGACGAGATGACCCAGGCCATCCGCGATGAGGGCGGCCCGGAAATTGCTGACAACTTCACCATCCACTTCAGCTACCGCCATGACAGCAGCGTCTGCCCCGTTGATCATCCCCTGGTCAAGGGCCTCGCTTCCACCATCGCAGCCGCCACCGGCAAACCCGCGGTGATCGACGCCATGACCGCCTCCTGCGATGCCTGGTTCTACAACAACCAGCTCAACATCCCCACCGTGGTCTTCGGCGGCGGCAGCCTCAGCGTGGCCCACTCCGCCCACGAACAGATGCCGCTGAACGACCTGGCCACCGCCGCCACTGCCCTGGCCTCCTTCGCTGCGGACTTTTGCGGGAGCTAATGAAGCCCAATGAAAGCACTGGTCAAAACGCAAAAAGGCAAGGGTTTTCTGGAAATCCAGGATAAGCCTGTTCCGCAACCCGGTGAGGGCGAGGTGCTGCTGAAGGTGGCCGCCTGCGGCATCTGCGGCACCGACGTGCACATCCGTGATGATGAATTCCCTTACTGGCCGCCGGTCATCATCGGGCACGAATTCAGCGGGACCATCACGCAGCTCGGCCCAGGCGTCAAACACTTCAAGGTGGGCGACCGCGTGGTCGGTGAACCGCACACCAAAGCCTGTGGCCACTGCTACCTGTGCCGCACCGGGAATATCCAGATTTGCCCGGAAAAACGCAGTCCCGGCTGGGGCATCGACGGCGCCATGACTGAATACCTGGTCATGCCCGAGAAACTTCTGCACGCCGTCCCCGACGCCATCGACGATGTCACCGCAGCCGTGATCGAACCCACCGCCAATGCCGTGCACGACGTGCTGGAGCGCGCCACCATCGAACCGGGCGACCTGGCTGTCGTCATCGGTCCCGGCCCCATCGGCCTACTGGCCGCTATGGCTGCTCGGGCCGGCGGCGCCCGTGACGTGATCGTGGTGGGTGCGGATGTTGATGAACCTTTGCGTCTGCCCAAGGCCCGTGAGCTGAGTTTTCGTACTGTCAACGTGCAAAAGGAAAAACCGCTAGAACTGGTGCATAAGCTCAGCGGCGGCATCGGCGCCGACATCGTGATCGAATGCTCCGGCTCCCATGCCGGCATCGCCTCCACCGTCGAACTGGCCCGCAAGAAAGGCCGCATCTGCGCCATCGGCCTGCCCGACAATCGCCCGCTGACCTTCCCCTACAGCCAGGCTGCCTTCAAGGTGCTGGATGTGTTCTTCTGTCTCTCGACCAGCTACAGCAGTTGGAACAAGTCCATCCACCTGGTCGCCTCCGGGCAACTGCCGGCCGGTAAGGTGGTCACTCATCGCGTGCCTCTGCTGGAGTGGGAACGAGCATTTGAATTGATCGACACCCGCGCCGCCCTGAAGGTGGTGCTCATCCCATAAGCAAGAGAGGGTAGCCATGTCCGAAAAGAATACCGTTCGTTTCGGCCTGCTGGGTGCCGGCTTGATTGCGCCCTTCCACGCCAAGAGCATTGCCGCCATTGACGGCTGCGAGCTGGTCGCCATCGCTGACAGCAATCGCAAGCGCGCAGATGACCGCGCCAGGGAGTTCGGCTGCAAAGCGTGTTCAAGTCTCGATGAACTGCTCGCAGACAAAAGCATCGATGTCATCGGCATCCTGCTACCCAACCACCTGCATGCCGAACCCACCATTGCCGCGGCCCAAGCGGGCAAGCACGTGCTGGTCGAAAAGCCCCCGGCCATGAGTTTAGCCGACACCGACCGCATGATCGCCGCCTGCAAGCAAGCCAATGTCAAGCTCGGAATCGTGCTGAATTGCCGCGTGCGCAAACCGATTCAAGCCATGCGTGACGCCATCGCCTCCGGCCGCTTCGGGCGCATCCTGCAAGCCGACGCCATCATGAAGTGGTACCGCACCAGCGAGTACTACCACAGCGACGACTGGCGCAGTCAGCGCCGCAGCGGGGCAGGCGTCACCATTCAACACGCCTTCCATTACATCGACCTGCTGCAATACCTGATGGGCCCAGCCAGAACCGTGCGGGCTCAGATGTGCAACCTCGCTCACCAGGACGTTGAGTTGGAAGACACGCTTAACGCCTGGCTGGAATTTGAAAACGGCGCACACGGTATGGTCGAAGCATCCACCGCATTCTGGCCCGGCACTGACATCCGCATCGAGGTCAACGGTGAAAACGGCACCGCCATCATGATCGGCGAGCGCATGGAGACCTGGAAGTTCCGCGACGATCGCCCGGAGGACGAGCAGATTCGCCAGTTCGGCCGCAAGAGCGTAACCACCGCCGCCGGCGGACCGGCCGACTTCGATTTCGCTGACCATCAGAAAGTAATCGAGGGCATGGTCGAAGCCGTGCGCAACGGCGGCGAGCCGATCATCACCGCCCCCAGCGCCCGCAACACGCTGGAGATCGCCCTGGCCATGTACCAGTCCGCCCGCACCGAGCAGCCCGTCAGCCTGCCCCTGGCTGACGAGACCGCCGCCTGGGATTGAAAGGTTGTTTCATGCCTTGTATCGCACGCATCCAGCACGGAACCGATACCGCGTACGCCCTGGCTGAAGATAAGTCTTATCGCTTGATTGATGGTGATCTGTTTGGCGCTTGGGAACCGTCTGATCGCAAGGTGTCTCAGGATAAGGCTAAGCTGCTTGCACCTGTTACTCCGCCGCAGATTATCTGCATCGGGGCCAACTATCGCATGCACTGCATCGAGTGCAACGCGCCGATCCCGGAAAAACCAGTGGTCTTCTTCAAATTGATCAATACGCTGGCCGGTCCCGATGATGCGATCCTGATCCCCAGAACTGCTCCCAACGAGGTGGACTGGGAAGCGGAGTTAGTCATCGTCATCGGCAAACACTGCAAGCACGTCAGTGAACAGGAGGCTGGCGACTATATCTTCGGTTACACCTGCGGCAACGATATCTCTGCCCGTGACTGTCAGCTCAAGATCGACAAGCAGTGGGCACGCGGCAAGAGCTTCGACACCTTCGCTCCCATCGGCCCCTGGATCGCCACCGACATCGATGGCGATAACCTGGACATCAAGCTGACGCTCAACGGCCGGACCATGCAGCACTCCAACACCAGCGACATGATCTTCTCCTGCCGCAACATCGTCAGCTACCTGTCGCAGAGCATGACGCTCCTGCCCGGCAGCATCATCATGACCGGCACACCCTCCGGCGTCGGCATGGGAAGATCGCCGCAGCAGTTCCTCAAGCCCGGTGATCAACTCAGTGTGCAGATCGAAGGCATCGGGACATTGAACAACACAGTGGCTATGGAGTCCTGAGTTCATTCACGGACGACGAGCTAACAGCAACGTGCGATCGTCAGGAGCATGACGGCCGGCCAGCAGTTGTTCGACGCGCTGCGTGAAATCCGCGGCGATGGCGGCTGCATTTGATGAATCACTTACCTGACTCAAGGCTTCGGCGACGCCGCCCGTGCCCCACAGTCTGCCTTCCG
>CAYYGM010000128.1:0-12096 GCA_964471555.1 uncultured Phycisphaeraceae bacterium | reverse complement strand
GCTCGGCGATACCTACAGCTCCGACCCGGCCGACCCGGTCGTCCCGGCCGCCATGCTCGAGCAGTACGGCCTGCGCCCCGGCGTCGAGCTGGTCGTGGAGCTCGGTCGCCCCATGGGCGGCAGTGACGGCTCGGGCAAGCACGCCAAGAACCAGATTCAGGGCGGTTCAAGCTGGCGCACCCGCGGCAAGAAGAAAAAGCAGAAGATCAACGCCATCGCTCCTGAAGCCCGCCGCGTCAACAAGATCCTCAGCGTCGACGGCATGCCCCCCGAGGAGTTTGCTTCCGTCCGCAAGTTCGAGGATCTGACCACCATCGATCCGCAGCCGCGCCTGACGCTGGAATACCCCGGCTGCCCCGCGGCCTGCCGCCTGATCGATCTGTTCTGCCCCATCGGCTACGGCCAGCGGGCCATGATCGTCAGTCCGCCTAAGGCCGGCAAGACCACCATCCTCCAGAACATCGCCCAGGCGGTGCATCGCAACCATCCCGACGTGGTGGTTATTGCCATCCTTGTCGATGAGCGGCCGGAGGAAGTGACCGACTTCCGCCGCAACATCCCCGGCACCGTCTGGGCCTCCAGCAACGATCACTCGCCGCAGCAGCACGTGGGCATGGCCATGCTCGCCTCCGATCGTTGCAAGCGCTTGGCCGAGCAGGGCAAAGATGTGCTGGTGTTGCTTGATTCGCTGACCAGAGTGGGGCGTGCCTTCAACACCGCGCCGCAATTGCAGAGCACCGGGCGCACGCTCTCGGGCGGTCTGGATGCCGGCGCTCTGGCGATCCCCAAGCAGATTTTCGGCGCTGCCCGCAAGTTCGAAGAGGGCGGTTCCCTGTCCATCATCGCCACCGCCCTGGTCGATACCGGCTCGCGCGGCGATCAGATCATCTTCGAGGAGTTCAAAGGCACCGGCAACATGGAGCTGATCCTCGACCGTAAGATCGCCGAGATGCGCGTCTTCCCCGCCATCGATCTGGCTGCCAGCGGCACGCGCAAGGAAGACAAGCTCATGCACCCGGCCGAATTGGCCACCATGACCGCCCTCCGTCGTCGCCTGCTCAACATGCAGCCGACCCAGCAGATGGAGCAGTTGCTCAAGGCCCTCGAGCGCTTCAAGACCAACGCTGATCTGGTGGGCAACCCCCAGTCCAGCGAAAACCCCCAGGCTGCCCGCACCTGATGTTTGCGGGTCACGGGTGAATCGAATTGCCTCACGCTGATCAGCCCGACATCCTCATCATCATGCCAGACCAGATGCGTGGCGATTGCCTGTCGCTGGCGCGGCACCCCGTGCTGCAGACGCCCAACATTGACGCCATCGGTGCTCAAGGCGCGCACTTTGCCAGTGCTTACACCACCTGCCCTTCCTGCATCCCCGCCCGCCGGGCCATGATGACCGGCCAGCACCCCGCGACCAACGGCGTCACCGGCTACATCGAAAACATCCCCATCCAATCGCCCACGCTGCCCCAACTGCTTGCGGCCGGCGGCTATCACACCGTCCTGGTCGGCCGCTCCATGCACCAGTCGCCCGAGTCCGAACCCTACGGCTTCGCCAAACGCATCACCGGCTCGGTCTTCATGGTTGACGACTACAGCAAAGCACTCGACCAGGCTTATCCCGGCGCAGGCGGCGTCCGCAGCATCGGGCTCAGCTTCAACGGCTGGACCGCCCGACCCTGGCCTTTCGAGGAGCAGTACCATCCGACCACCTGGGTCAACACGCAGTCCCGCCGCTATCTCCATGAGCTGACCGACGACGCGCCGCTGTTCATGATCAGCTCGCACTTCGCGCCGCATCCGCCGCTGTTTCCGCCGGCCTGCTACTACGACCGTTACGCCAACATGACCGATCGCCCGAAACCTGCCATCGGCGACTGGGCGGTGCGCCCCGAAAACGACGGCCTTGGCCTGCACATCGATTCGCAACAGTGTGTGCTGCAAGGCGAACGCCTGCGCATGGCTCAGGCTGGCTACTTCGGTCTGATCCACCACCTCGACGATCAGGTTTACTGGCTCATCGAGCAGTTCCGCCGGCGCGCCCTCAAGCGCGGCCGCCCCTACCTGATCATCTTCACCTCCGACCACGGCGAAATGCTGGGCGATCATTACTACTTCCGCAAGTGTGAGCCTTTTGAAGGCTCTGCCCACATTCCCCTGCTCATCGATGCCTGCGATGAATTGAACTTCAAGCGCGGTTTGACCATCGACAGCCCCGTCTGCCTCGAAGACCTCATGCCCACACTGTTGGACCTGGCGGGCCTGCCCGTTCCACGGAACATCGACGGCCGAAGCCTCGTGCCCGTCCTGCGCGGCCAGTCTGTCGGCGTGCGTGATATCCTGCACGGCGAGCACTCTCCCTGTTACAGCGAGGAGCAATCCAATCACTACCTGACCGACGGCCGCAGCAAATACATCTGGCGGCCACACAGCGGACGCGAGTTGCTGTTCGATCTGCAGAACGATCCGCTGGAGTTGCACGATCTGTCATCCGATGCCGATCGCATCGCGCCCTGGCGACAGGCATTGATCGCTCGGCTCAAGGATCGTCCCGAAGGCTTCACCGACGGCCGACGCCTGATCCCCGGCCGCCCTTATCCCGGCCAGGTCTGACGCCGGTTCTTCCGTGCAACAAGCCATCAGTTTTTTGTCTTACGGTTCAGAAACCGACGTCATGCCGCGCAACCGCCCTGACAGCGCGTGAGCGGCGAATATTCAACGATCAAACGTTGAATTGTTGCCGGATGCACGGCATTGTGGCGTCTTTGGGATTGACATCAGGGGAATATTTGTTAAGCATGATTCCAGATCAGGGTCTTGGAAACTTCATGTAGTGGCATGCGGGCGGATTCGTACGGAAAACAGCTCGCGGCGTTGTTGAGAAATTCATTTTTTTGCGAGCAATCGGTGGGACGTCGCGCCAGCGGGTGACGCGAGTCATTCACCCGTCTTGTGAGTCACTTGTTGGACAGGAGGTCTAAGAACCGAAAACAAAAGGAGCCACGAAGGCACGAAGAACACAAAGAAGATTGGATGGTTTGAACAGATTATTTCTTCGTGTCCTTCGTGTCTGCGTGGCGAATCATTCTTTTTGTTAGGGACTCTGAGTCGAATTCTCCAAGCGTGTCACAGGTTCCACGCTGAACCGCGACCAATGGGCCATGGACGCCCGGTCTGACGGACAGTGAGGTGATCGATGGCGCTGGAGTTGGAACAGACCTGCAAGCCGGATCAATTTGTCGGCCGGTCCGCCTGCGCCGCGCGTCTGCGGGCGAAACTTGTCCGCCTATCCCAATTTCCCGTCAATATTCTGCTGCAGGGCGAAACAGGTACAGGCAAGGAACTGGCCGCCAGGATTCTGCACTTCGGCGGACCACGTCGTGCCGGGCCGTTTATCGGCGTCAACTGCGCCGCGGTGCACGAATCATTGCTGGAAAGCGAACTGTTCGGCCACGAAGCGGGCGCATTCACCGGCGCCCAACGCGCCTCCACCGGCCTGTTGCGGGCCGCCAACAAGGGCACCATTCTGCTTGACGAAGTGGGCGACATGGGCCTATCGCTTCAGAGCAAACTGCTGCGCGTGCTGGAGGATCGGGCTGTGCTGCCGGTGGGCGCCACGCGCTCGATTCCCGTCGATGTCCGGGTGATCGCCGCCACCCACCGCGACCTGGCCCAGGCCGTGCGCAGCGGGGCGTTCCGCAGCGACTTGTACTATCGCCTGAACGTGGTGACGCTGACCATGCCGACCCTGCGCCAGCGGCGGGAGGACATTCCCATTCTGGCCGCAGCAATGCTTCAGCAGGTCGCACGTTTACTGGACATGCCCGCCAAATCGCTTGCGCCGCAGGCCGCGCGGATGCTGATGGATTACGATTGGCCGGGCAACGTGCGTGAGCTTGGCAACGTGATTCAGCGGGCCTGCGTGCTGGGCCGGGGCCAGGTCATCGAGCCGGCCGACCTGCGCGAATACCTGTCGGCAGGCGGCCGCGTCGAACAGTTTGCGACGCTAGACGACATCGTCTCACAGCACATTCACGACGCCCTGGCCAAAAGCGGCGGCGTGCGCGTGGAGGCTGCCCGCATGCTCGGCATCAACCGCAAACGACTCTGGCGCATGATGAACCACTACAAGATCAGCCTCTAATCCCCTTCGAGCCATCCTTATCCATCACCGCGCCCCGAAACACAAACATTCACATCGATCATCACGAACGCCGCAAGTACCACCAAGCCACGTGCTGCCTCCCGTCCCGTTTTTACCCCCTGCCGCTATTATTAGTTTTTTAGAAAACTAATAATAGCCAAAACGGGCTGACAAGATGCGATGGTGGGGGGGCGATGTTGTCAGCGATGTGGGATACGTTGGTGGCTATTGCGGCGGGACATTGTGCCGCTTGTGTCCCGCCTGGCGTAAGTGTCCCAATGCAATTCTTTTAGCGACAATTCATGTCAGTGGCATGTGTCACAACGTCCCGCGGTGCAAGGCCCGGGATGAATCGCGCTGCGGCGGGGCGTTCGACATTTCCAATCGTAATTGCTTAGACATGCAACGCCTGTTGTTGGTCACCCAACCGGTGATTGGTTGTTGGCACGCGCGCTGCATCAGGTGAGGGTGTGGTCTTAGACAGACGCGTACGAGAACCCGGAAAACCGTGGTGGCATCCGGACCCGCAGACCCCACGGCCGGGTTCTCATACGTGCCCTTTTCAACGCCGGGGCGGAAGGTGGTCTGACGATGCACGCAACGCTGCGAAATATGAGGCCTGAACAATTGCTGCTGCTGCGAATCTATGGCGATCGCCTGACGGCTCGGGCCATTGATCGCGAGTTGGATCGCCGCGCGCTGGCCGGCGGACCGATCACTTCACGTCGACGTCACATGACACACGTTTCGGCTGCGGCGTGGACATCTCGCGGCCCAATCGCTGCATAAATTCCGCATGCGCCCCATCGCCGGTCGACACGCTTCGCCCCCTGCGCTTCATCGACCGGCGAGGGGCGAGCATGGTCAGCAAGGTCAACCGGGTCACAACTGGATGGGTGAACGGCATGTCGGGGCCCGGTCAATCTTCATCGCATCCGAAGCAGGGAAACACGCCCATGATTGCCCGGCCGAATCTGAAAGTCCTGGTCGTCGAGAGCGAACCGCATCGCCTGCGTCAACTGGCCCGATGCCTGACGGGATTTGGCATGACGGTTCGCACGGCGGCGACGGCGGACGAGGCCATGCACTGGCTGCGGCGCGAGGTCTTTGATGGCGTGATGATGTCGGTGAAGGTGGGACTGGGCCCCGGCGCGCTGCTGCAGCGCGTTCGCCGCCTGTGGGCCACGCGTTTTCTGTTCACCACGGGACCGCCCGAGGTCAGTGAGTTGGGCAAGCACGCTCATCGCCTCGGCGCCGATGCCCACCTGTGCTACCCGGCAGGGACGCCGGCTCTGGCTGAGCAATTGGGCGTGCTGCTGGCTCGGCACCTGCAAGGCTGTCGTGGCCGGCCGGCTCATCTGCAATCGTTCGCTGGCGCATCCGGTTCGGCTCACGATTCTTCGATGGCCCGTCCTCCGTGACAGGAACGTTCACATCGCCATGCGCCCGGGAGAATGGGAGGTGTCCATGGCCAACAACATCGCTCGCCATGAGCGCTCGTCTTTGAAACCTAGTCTGTTTGTACTGGTCCTGACCTAAGAAGGAGCAAACATCATGTCTCGCTACTTTTATCACTTCTCGACGTGCGTTTTCGCGTGTGTGTTGTCGAGCCTGCTGGTGACCACGGCCCTGGCGGATTGGGATCCGGGTGATTCATACAAAATGCACTATCCGCAACTACCTGATCTGCAGACAGGTCTGGACGTGCTGGACGGGCCGTATCTGCCGGGCGCCACGCAACCCCTGTACAGCAAATTCCTGGCTGACGACTTCCAATGCAACGCAACCGGGCCCATCACAGACATCCACGTCTGGGGATCCTGGCTGAATGACAGAAATCCTGACTTCGGAGCAACCGGAGTTGTCGGTAAGAACTTCCAGGTGGCCATCTACTCCGACGTCCCCGCAATTCCCGGCGCAACCCCCAGCCACCCGGGTGAACTGCTCTGGTCCGCAACCCTGACGGCCACAGAGCGTCTGTACGCTCCCGCCACCGAGGAGTTCTTCGATCCCAACCAGAACCAGATCATCGGCGGGGACACGGCCGCCTGGCAGTACAACTTCTACATCGACGAGGCGGACGCCTTTGTGCAGCAGGCAGGTGAAATCTACTGGCTGGGCGTCGCCCTCAGCGCGGATGTGAACGGTGACGGCCAGGTCGATCTGATGGATATCAGCCTCATGGCCCAGGTTGCGCCGTGGGCCTACGGCTGGAAAACCTCACTCGACAAGTTCAACGATGATGCAGTCTGGGTGGATTACGATTGGTTCGGCAGCGCGGACCCAGCCAACGTGCCGACCGATCCTCTCGCGTGGCAGGAATTGGTCCACCCCATCACCGGTGAATAACTGGATCTGGCATTCGTGATCACCACGCCCGAGCCGGCCAGTCTGGCTCTGCTGGCACTGGGCGGTGTGATGCTGATGAGGCGTCGTGGATGACGGTTGAGCACTTGCGATGCACCAACCAACGGCTGGGCGGGCCTCTCTCCTCCCGCCCAGCCGCTCCTGCTCGCTCCGCTGAGCATTCGTGATCGCTGCCTGCTTTTCCACGAGTGCTTGACCAAAAGGAGAAAGGAGCATCCCGATGTCTTATTTCAAGTTTCAATATGCAAGTTGCGCGCTCTCGTGCGCGCTATCCAGTCTGCTCGCGCTCCAGGCCCGCGCGGACTGGATCGTAGGCGATCCGTACAAAATGCACTACCCGCAACTGCCCGACCCCGACGGCTGGGATGTGGACTTCACTTCGCCTGCCGTGCTCGCCGACGACTGGCGATGCTCGGAAACCGGGCCGGTCTCCGATATTCACTTCTGGATATCCTTCCGCAGCGACCAGGCTGACGCCGGCCTGATCAAAGCGATCCACGCCTCCATTCACAGCGATGTACCCGCCGATCCGGTCAATACCTACAGCCACCCCGGCGACCTGCTGTGGGAGTACGACTTCAATCCCGACCAGTTCACCATTGCCGGTCCATTCACAGGCCAGGAAGGCTGGTACGATCCGGTCAACGAAGATTTCATCCGCCCGGACCATTTGCTGTACTGGCAGATCAACATCACGCACATCCCCGATCCATTCGTGCAGCAGCAGGGCACGATCTACTGGCTCGACCTGTCATTGTCGCTGACGACTTCAGGCGTCAACGTCGGTTGGAAGACCAGTCAGGATCATTTCAACGACGACGCGGTCATGGCGGTGAAACTTCCAGGTGACGCCAACGACGATGGCGTCGTCAACCTCGCTGACCTGCAAATCCTCGGCGACAACTGGATGACGGGAGGCGCATCATGGGCCCAGGGCGATTTCAACGGCGATGGCATCGTCAACCTCGCGGACCTTCAGATTCTCGGCGACAACTGGGGCGTCTCAGGTCCGCTCTGGAAAGACCTGCACGATCCCATCACCGGCGAATCACTCGACTTGGCCTTCGTGATCACCACGCCTGAGCCGGCCACACTGGCGCTGCTGGCCCTGGGCGGCGCGGCCATGGGGCAGCGGCGTCGGTCATCCTGTTGCTGAGCGGCGGGCAACGTACCCGCAAGGGCATCCGGAAAGGAGGTGCCTGATTTGAAATGCACATCGTGACATCCAATCTTCATCGTAAGTGGTGCTGGATTTGATCAATCGTCCTTTCATGATGGGAGAAATATCATGTCACGCTTCACTCTTCGAAACTTCAGTCTCGCAATAGCGTGCGCGTTGTTGGCCATGGCAGCGATACCCGCTTCGGCTGACTGGAACACGGGCGACCCTTTCAAAATGCATCAGCCCCAACTGCCTGACCTCAGCCCCGACGGCATGGACGTGCTGGCCAGCCTGGCTTATCAGGGCGTGGGACCGGGCTCGCCTGCCGTCAAGTTCCTCGCTGATGATTTCCAATGCACGGCAACCGGCCCCGTCACCGGCGTGCACATCTGGGGCTCCTGGCTTCAGGACGTGATGCCGCCCGATCCCATGCATGGCACCTTCATCCTGGCTATCTACAGCGATATCCCCGCCGGTACGGTGGCGCCCTGGAGCATGCCGGGCGAATTACTCTGGCAACAGCAGTTCAGGCCCGGTGATTACAGCGCCCGTCTCTATGACAACGCATCCGAGCAGTTCTTCGATCCCAACATCAATCAGATCATCGGCACAGACACTCAGGTGTGGCAGTACAACTTCTACATCGATGAAGCCCTCGCCCTGATTCAGGAAGAAGGCAACATCTACTGGCTTGCGGTCGCCAATGTCGATCCCAACAACGACGGCGTCATCAACACCCAGGACCTGCTCGACGCCCAGGCGGGTAACAATCGCTTCGGCTGGAAAACCTCGATGGACCACTTCAATGATGACGCGGCTTTCATCGACGTGGGTAACGTGTTCGGCCTGCCGGTCGATCTGATCCCCCTGCCGGAGACGATGCCCGGCATATCAGAATGGGAGGAACTCCGGCGCCCGCTGAGCGGCGAATCACTGGACCTGGCCTTCGTGATCACACCCGAGCCGGCCTCGCTGGCACTGCTGATCCTCGGCGGCGCGCTGCTGCGGCGGCGCTACAACTGATCGCCGACGGGTTGTACATTTCAAAATCCCACACCCGGCCACGACCCGCGGCAACGCGGGTTTGGCCATTTTGACAGACCACACAGCACATGGCGCGGTATGCTCTTGGACTTGGACCGGTTTTTTGTGAAACCAGTGCGAGGCCGCGACGTCTGAATAGGACTGTAGCGGCGCATCGCGGCGGATACGGACCACCCGCGGGAAAGTTTCCATGAGCATCAGCATTCTGGGCCTGCTACTGCTGCTGATCGTGTTGGCGCTGCCGGTGGCTCTGGTGCTGGTGGTGGTGAACCTGCTGCGCACCAGGCCCACCGACCCCAGCGACGGCGGACGCTGCGGCCAGTGCGGCTACCGCGTGCGGGGTATCGCCACGCTGCAATGCCCCGAGTGCGGCGCGGATCTGCGCGAGGTGGGGATTGACACCGTCAAATCCGGCCGCCCGCGCGGCGCGTTCCTGGGCGTGGCTGTGCTGTGGCTGGTGTTCATGGCCGTGGTGACCGTCTTCTTCCTGCAGATCGCAATCTCTTCAGTGGCCTACCAGCGCTTGTGCCACCGCATGATCTTCGTGCAGGCGCCGTATTGGAACACGACCATCGAAGCCCAGCAGTCCAGCACGAATGTGGTGGAGCTGAAGGTTCAAAGCCCGGCCAATGTCCCCGCTTTGACCTGGGACGTGGCCATGGATGACTACCACACTGCTGCCGCCGCGACTCAACACGGCCTGAACTCAGCCGCGATCGTGGCATGGATGAATCAATGTGGCGTCAGTGTGCAGAACCCGCAGGACGTACAGACGCTGGCTTCAGCCGATATCGTGATTGCCGCAGCCCGCGAAGTGGCGGCCGGCAAGCAGGCGGGCTTCATGAACGGCCAACACGTCACCGCCCACCCGGTCTCCAGGATGTCGGTGTATCAACCGCGCAGCAAGCGGCTCGTGCTGGGCATCGTCCTGCTGCCGGTGCTGCTGACCGTGTCAGGTCTGTTGTGGCTGCACCGTCGTCTGCGACCGCAATGGTGGGAGCCGGCGGTGGTGGGGGTGGTGGGATTGTTCGTGCTGGCGATCGTGGCGATCCTGGCCCTCAGGGCATAGCCGCACAAACGTTGCTGATTCCATTGATCCAACGATCAGCACGCATCCGTTACGCTTCACGTTTTACCCTTGCAGCCGCGAGCGGCTTCACCAATCACCACGACCACGTACCGTGCCACGAAACCACAAGCAACCCAATGTGTAAGAGAAGCGTGAAATCCGCGTAAGACAATCTCCCGCTGCAACCACACAACGCACATATCCACCTACCCCAAACAGACACGCCCCCATGCTGCAAACCCCCTCGTGGCTGTTATTAGTTTTCTAAAAAACTAATAACTGCTGCTCTCGGTCATACGTCAGCGGGCAGCGGCGTGGCGAAATGCAGGGGAATGGCGGGTGCAGTTGTAGGCCTGTCCCTGCGCACATCCGCCTCGTTCTCATTAAGAGCGTAAAACAAAATGAGTTACGAAAGCACGGAGAACACAAAGACAGGACAAGATGCATGGGTTTTTCCCTTCGTGTCCTTTGTGCTTTCGTGGCGAATCCAATTTTGTTAGGAGCTTTAAGCCGATACAAACCTGTGCCTCAAGCCGCCCCGTGGCTGTTATTAGTTTTTTAGAAAACTAATAACAAACGATCTCGGTCATGGCGTGGCGTCAGCGGGCGGTGGGCGGTGGGCGGTGGGCGGTGATCGGTGAGCGACGTGCCTTGGTTAACCTGCTCGCAGGGTGGCAGCAGAACTGCCGCCGGTCGATCTTTCATGCATTCACTGCATCACTTCGCTCGGCCGCGTCACCGGCTGGCGCACCAGCACCAGCAGCAGAATCGCCCACAGGCACAGAATGATGTTCTGGATCGGCAGTTGCAGCGGCAGCTTCAGGCAATAGATCACCACCACGGCCGGCACCCACACGAACCAGTTGGTGATCATCACCGGCAGGATCAGCCGCGCGTACCAGCCTTTGCCCATCCGCTGCCTCAATCGCTTGAAACGGCAATCGCCGTCGAGCCAGACATAAAACAGCACGGTTGACGGCAGCGCCCACACCGGGCAATACACAAACTGATCGAACAACACCTTGCTCACGATCGTCAGCAGTTGCGTGTTGTCGCCGATCAACCACGCTTCGCCACGATAAAGCAGGTCCACTTCGATGCCCTTGATCGCCCAGAACACGATCAGGTAAGGCATTTTGTGCCAGGCCCGGGTCGTGCGCGTGGCCGCCATCGCTTGCTGGGCGAGCACCGGAATGATCCCGCCGAAGATCACGGTGGAAACCACGGCAAACAGCCATCCACTGCGCTGCTTGACCGCGGCCAGGGCATCGAGAGCGTGCGTGAACACCGGCACATAGCGGTAACCCAGCAGAATCGAGACTGCCACGGTCAGCAGAACCGCCCCCGCCGGCGCGATCTGTCGCGCGGCATGCAGGCCCCGGCGGATGGGATGGTCCACTTGCTCCATGGGGGGAGCATGATACGCGCCGAAGGCCCCGCCCGCTGAAGCGGGCTCGCCCCAATGCTCACATCGGGGCACGCTTGCGCAGAGTTGCGAGCCCGGTTCCCGGGCGGGCGATCCACGTTACCCTTGCCTGATCATGTACAAACCGATCCGGGACACGTCGCGCTCGACGAACAGGACATACCGCGGCCGCACCCGTTTCGAGCACTGGCACATCGACAACCAGATCTATTTCATCACCGCCCGCTGCCGCGATCGGTTTGCCGCGCTCGCCTCCGAGAAAGCCAAAGCGATCTTCTGGGAACGTTTCGAGCATTGGACGGGCGAGTTCGGCTTCAAACCCTGGATCGCTTCGCTGATGGACAACCACTACCACACGCTGGGCTATCTGCGCACCGGCGCCAACCTCAGCCCGATGATGCAGCGATTGCACGGCTCAGTGGCGAAGCTGGTCAACGACACGCTGCCGCAACGCTTCCCGCAATTCTGGCGTGATGACAAGGGGCACGAATACTTCGACGGTTGCATCCGTGATGAAAAGCAGTGTCGGCTGGCGTACCGCTACACGTTGATGCAGGCGCGGCGGCATGGGATCTGTGCCGACCCGTCGGACTATGCACGCACGCGGGTGTGGATTGATTTGAAACGCGGGGTGAAGCGGGCGCTGGAGTTGGGGGCGTTCCTGGAAGGCGTGGGGTACAAGCGATATCGGGAAAACAAACGCGATAAGCCCGCCCGCTGAAGTGGGCTCGCCCCGAGGGAACCGTGCGCATCAAAAACGCCCCTTGGACTCCAATGAGCACAAGGGGCGAGCCCGGTTTACCGGGCGGGGCTTTCAAGATTCACGTGAACTCATGACCGACCTTCACCCCTTGTTCCACGTCACCGAGCCGTAAATCGCCTGA
>CAYYGM010000127.1:0-12145 GCA_964471555.1 uncultured Phycisphaeraceae bacterium | reverse complement strand
CGTGCTGATCGGGATCGACGTATGGCAGGCCATGAAAGCCCAGGCCGACGCCGACGTAGCTGTCACCTCCCTCGCGTCCGACGGCGTCAAGCCCGGCACACCGCAGGAAGACTACGAGGACGTCGAATCGTTCGACGAGCAGGATCTCGATGAAGAAGAATTTGAAGATGATGAGCAAGAGGACGAAGACGAGGGTGAGGACAAATGAACTCCGACTCGGCTGTGCATCGTGTGATTCGTGCTCTGCTGCCTTCCTTCGTGCGCCGTTGGTACTGGCAACTGCGTGGCGCCTGGCAGCGGCGGCGCATCGCCAAAGGCCGCGAGCATGAGCCGCAGGTTTGCCGGGCCTTACGCAAGCTGGTGCGCCCGGGCGATGTGTGCATTGATGTCGGGGCCAACGTGGGATTGCTTTCGATCTTCATGGCTCACCTGACCGGGCCGACCGGCCGCGTGCGGGCTTTCGAGTTGTTTGCGGAGAACGTGGCCGCCTGGAAGCGCAACGTCGCGGCCGCGGGCGTGGATCAGCGGGCGACGATCACGCAGGTGGCGGTCAGTGACGGCTCACGATCGCAGATGACGCTCTACGCCGGCCGTCGCCGCTCCAACGCCGAGTGGAACATCACCGGCATCGACGCTGAAGGCAAGGCCGCGCCCGCGGTGGCCCAGGTTCGTGCCGCGGCGCTGGATGAATGTCTGCGTGACGAGCCGCGCATCGACGTGGTCAAGATCGACGTGGAAGGGGCCGAGTCGCTGGTGCTGGCGGGGATGGGTCGCATTTTGCGTCAGCAGCGCCCGCGCCTGCTGATCGAGTGTCACACGGCCGCCAACTGGAAAGCCTGCGCCGCCCTGACGCAGTTGGGCTACCACCTGTTCGATCTGCAGCAGCAACCGCTGGACGCAGCGGCTGACTATCCCGCCTCGCACCTTGTTGCGTTACCTGTAGCGCAAGCTGCACAGCAGGTGGCGTAAGAAGCGACTGCCGCTTGTGGCTTCGCGAAACCGTCCGTAGTCCGAGGGTCTCGCAAAGCCGCGAGCGGCTGAACAGCAAACGCGGTACGCTACCGCCTCTCATGGCGGCGCGTTTGCCCAATTTTCTGTTCATCGGTGCAGCCAAGTGCGGCTCAACCTGGGTCTATCGCGCCCTCAAGGCCCATCCCCAGGTCTTCGTGCCCCCGGCCAAGGACGTTTACTACTTCGACCGCTACTACCACAAAGGCCCGCGCTGGTACGAAGGCTTCTTCCGCAACGTCCCGCCCGAGGTGCCCGCCGTCGGCGAACTGTCGCACGATTACCTGTTCTGCCCCGAAGCTTCCCAGCGCATCGATCGCGATCTGCCGGGGGTCAAGCTGCTGGCCATGCTGCGCGATCCGATCGAGCGGGCCTGGTCGGCCTACCTTTTCCAGAAGCGCAACGGCACCGCCGGCCGCGACTTCGACGAGACGCTCGAACGTTCGCCCAACATCCTGCAGCGCGGCCGCTATGTCGAAGCACTCGAGGTGTACCTGAACCGCTTCGGCTCCGAGCGGCTGAAGGTGATGCTCTTTGACGACCTGAAAGCTGACCCCGTGAAGTTGGCGCAGGATATTTACTGCTATTTAGGTGTGGACGAGACGTTCGAGTTCACCGCGGCCCGGGAGCGGGCGCTGGGGGCCTCGGCCGCGCGCATCGGGCTGGTGGGGGCGGCAGTCAAAAGACTCAGTTGGGCGGCCCGGCAAATGGGCATGGCCAACCTGATCGGGCGGGTCAAGGAATCCCCGGCCGTGCAGCGTATGCTTTATCGTCCACTCGATGCCCAGCAGCGGGCGGCTGAAGGTAAGCTCACCGACCCGCAGAAACAGCGTCTGCGCGACTACTACCAGTCCGACGTGGACCAGCTTTCCCGCCTGCTGCGGCGCGACCTTTCACATTGGCTGCAATAGTCTGGCCAGACGGCTTTGCACCGGGTAAGATGTCCCATCATTGGGGTGGCCTATCTTCCTCCGAGGGATGGATGGGGGCGTGACAGGACGGTCAACTGCGTGCGCGAACAGACACCGCTGACAGCTCTGGTTCAGATCGTTGAAGAAGCGGACGCTCAAGCTGGCGCTGCCAGGGGCGGCCGGGTGCTGGCGGGTGTGCGCGTGCAGTCGCGGCCGTGGCTGACGGTGTTGATCCAGTTGACCGCGGACCTGATCTCCCTGGCGGCCGCCCTGGCCATCGCGGTGGGTTTGCGCTGGTTGATGGATGACTCCTTGCAGTGGCATCGCTATGTCGAGATTTCCCCGGTGCTGCTGATGTTCGTGGTGGTGTTTGCCTGGGCGGGGATGTATTCGGGCTTGTCGCTGTATCCGGGCGTGGCCCTGGGACCGGCCGACGAACTTCGCCGCTCGACCGCTTCCATCACCGCGGTCTATCTGATTCTGGTGACCATCTCCTTCCTGCTGCTGCGGGCCGAGCGCGGAGCAATGCAGCGCTGGGAGTATTCGCGTGGCGTGGTGCTGATGGCCTGGATGATGTCGCTGCTGCTGGTGCCGGTGGGACGCTCCGTGGTGCGCAACCTGTTTGCTCGGCGAAGCTGGTGGGGGCACCCGGCGGCCATCCTGGGCGCGGGGCGCACGGCGGAACTGGTGATCGAAGCCCTGCGGCAGCGGCCGGCCATCGGGCTCAAGCCGGTGGTGGCCCTGGATGACGATCCATCCAAGAAAGGTACGTTCCACGGCGTGCCGGTGATCGGCGGCCTGGATCTGGCGCCGAAACTGGCCCGGCAATTGGGCATCACCTACGCCATCGTGGCCATGCCCGGCGCCACCGCCGAGCGCATGCGCGAGCTTGGCCGCAACTACGGCGACGTGTTCCCGCACCTGCTGCTGATCCCCAACATCGTGGGCTTCTCCAGCCTGTGGGTGGTGGCCCGCGACCTGGGCGGTGTGTGCGGTCTGGAAGTGCGTCAGCGTTTGCTGCTCAGTTGGCCGCGCACGCTCAAGCGGGTGATGGATCTGTGTCTGACGGTGGTGGGGGGACTGGTGATTCTGCCGCTGCTGCTGCTGATCGCGTTGGCGGTGAAGCTGGACTCGCGCGGGCCGGTGCTGTTCGGGCACGAGCGCATCGGGCGTGACGGCCGCATGTTCAAGGCCTGGAAGTTCCGCTCCATGCGTCACGATGCCGATCGGCGTCTGGCGGAATACCTGGAAGCTCACCCCGAGCTGCGGCAGCAGTGGGAGCGCGATCACAAGCTGCGTGATGATCCGCGCGTAACGCGCCTCGGTGGGATCTTGCGCAAGACCAGTCTCGATGAGTTGCCGCAGTTGTGGAACGTGCTGGTGGGTCAGATGAGCCTGGTGGGGCCGCGGCCGATCGTGGCCGAAGAGATCGATCGTTACCGCGAGAACTACACCCTCTATCTGAAAGTGCGTCCCGGCATCACGGGCCTGTGGCAGATCTCCGGCCGCAACGACACCAGCTACCACGAACGGGTCAACCTCGACGCCTACTACGTGCGCAACTGGTCGGTGTGGCTGGACCTGTACGTGCTCTCGCGCACCGCCTGGGTGGTGCTGTTCGGCCGCGGGGCGTATTGAAGCAGCACGCCGAGCCCGCAGGCGTCCGCGACGAAGGGCCGGATATTGTATTGCGGTGTGGCTCGTTGACTTTCCTGGAGCCGGCGGGTACCGTCCGAGCCTTGATGAATCAGGCACAAGACACGGTGAACCTGAGTGGACTTCTGCGTCGTCTGCTGCGGGGGGCGATCGCGGCCGTGCTGCTGGCCGTGCTGACCGCGGCGGTGGTGTGGGCGGTGGGGCTGCTGACGATTCGCCCGACTTACGAAGCGATGGCCCTGGTGCAGTTCAGTGATCCGCCGATCTATGCCAACTTCCGTGACTCGCTGGTCGGGGTGACCCCGGCGACGACGGACCGTAAATCACTGCCCCTGCAGGCGGTCAGCGAAGAGGTGATGGCCCGCACCTTCGCTGAGCCGTTGCTGGCCAAGTATGCCAACCGCAAGGATGCGTTGGACGAAGCGCGGACGACCATGCAGTGCGGCATCTTCGCCAAGGCGACCATGGACCTGTCGGTGCGCAGCGCCGATCCGGTGTTGGCCGCCGACGTCGCCAACGCCTGGGCCGAGGCCGTGGTCTGGCAGTTGAACCAGGATAACGGTTTCAGCGACAGCACCATCACCCTGCTGGAAGAGCGCACCGAATCGGCCCGCGCCCATTGGGCCGACCTGCACAAGAAGTTGACCGACTCGGCATCATCATCACCCTCCACCACGGGTGTCAGCAGTTTCGAGGCCGATCGCCTGGCTGCCGACATTGAAGTGGCCCGCAATCTCTACTTCGCCTTGTCGCAGGCGCTGGAGCAGGCCCGCCTCAGTCGTGACGTGTCGCGCGAGTCGATCAGCGTCAGCCTGCGTGCTTTGCCGCCGGATAAGCCCAGCAATCCGCAGCCGCGCCGTTACGCGGCCATGGCGGGTCTGATCGTCTTCTCCATCACTCTGTTTATCGTGCTCGTCTTCGAGCTGTCGCGCCTGGAGCGCTGAGGGCGGCAGTTACTTGCGTTTGGAATCCGGTTTGGCCGGCGGGGCCTGGCGAAACTTGTCGCGCAGCCTGGCTTCGTGCAGCGTGTAGGGCGCTCGCATTTCACCCCGTGACACGCTGGCGATGGCCGGGCCGCAGTCCACGGGCAGACGCTGCATGACCTGGTTGGGGCCGGTGTTGTAAGGCTCGATCATAAACAACCGCGGATAGTGGCGCAGCACTTCGCTGAGCTGCCACTTGTCCAGCCCGGCTGTCATCCGCAGTTGCTTGGGGTCCATCACCGCCCGGTGGCTGTACCAACTGAGCACCTGACCCTCCATGCCGATCACCAGGTCGTCTTCACCGACATGTTCGGCGATGACCTTACCCAACTCTTTCAAGGCCACAAAGCGCCCGCCGTCGAAGTGCTCCAGGAACGGCCGACGCCGCTGATCGTGCACCACATCCGCCACCCGCACCAGGTTGGGCACGATCCACAGCACCAGCATCCCCGCCACCGCGATCCGCACCCATCCCCCGCGCCAACGCTGCTCCAGCCACCGCGCTGACTGCCACCAACCGACCAGCAGCGGCAGCAGCACCGGCAGGAAATAACGATCGCCCGGCAGAAACAGCAACCACTGAGCGAAGAACGCCGCCACGACCCACCCCCACAGCGCGTTGGTCCGCATCAATCGCCACCACACCGCGATCACCGCCACCGCCACCAACATGCTGATCACCGGCCCAAAGTCCACGCCCAGCAATGCCTCCGCGGTGTTTTCCGTCGCCAGCCGCGGCAGGTTCTCGCTCAACAACCTGCCAAACGTGTGCGGCAGATCGAACAGCAGCCGATCAATCACCCGGCTTTCATCATGGGCCCACTGCCCGGTGGTTGCCGTGATCGGCTGCGCCAGTCGGGCAGCACACCACGCCGCGATGGCCACCGCGCCGGCCACAACGCTGCGACTCTGCCGCGGTCCGCGCCACATCCGCCACAACACGTGCCCCACCATGCCGGCCAGCACGGTGATCACCACGTTGCGAAACAGCGTCATCAACACCACGCCGCCGATCAGCAGCGCCCAGTGGCCCGCCTCTCTGGCTTTGCTGTCGCGCGGCTCACCCGTCCGCCTCAAGCGCAGCCAGCCCACCAGCATCATCAGCAGACCCAGGCAGAACGGCATGTCCGTCAGCAGATCGGTGCTCAAACGAAAGAACGTTTCGGTCAGCCCCAGCATCGCGGTCAGCAGCACCGCCGTCGGCCGATCGAACGCCTCGCGCAGCAACACGAACGCCATCGCCAGCGTGCCCCACGCAATCAGCAACATGACCACCTGGTTGACAAACGGCTGCACCCCGCAGAAGGGATAACCGACCGCGGCAATCAAGTACGTCAATCCGGGCGTCAGTTGATATTCCCAGCCGGTCGGATGCGTGAAACCCAGCCCGCGCAGCAGTCGGTCCGCGATCAACAGATGTTCCGCCGAGTCCGGCCCGGGCCGCCACTGACCATTGAACGCCGCCAGATACATCACCGCCACGATCGCCAGCAGCGCCCAGCGCCAGCGATCCGCCCAGTTGAGCAACTGCTCGGTGATCGGGGGTGGCGCATTACTCATCACGCACTTTTGATCCGGTACACCGCTGCGATCAAGGTCTGTGCATCGCTGCCGGCATCGGCGTCATCAGCCATCACCTGGTCGATCCAGCGCAGCGCATCGGTGCGCTTTTCGCCCAGCATCACCAGCGCTTCGAGCGCTTCACGTGCGGCGCTGGAGCGCGGCGGGGCGGGTTGATCCGTTGTGCCATCTCCGCCGGCCATCGAACCATCCAGGAAGCGCGCCACCTTGCCGCGCAGGGTGGTCACGACCGTCTCGGCCGTGCGCTTGCCGATCTCGGGCAGGCTCTGCAACGTGTTCAGGTCGCGATCCTCGATGGCTGCGGCGATCTGGGCCCCCGGCAGCGCCATTGCTCTCAACGCGCGGCGAAGCCCGATGCCCTTGCAGGTGACAAGCAGTTCGTAAAACACCTTGTCCTGTTCGTTGAGAAAGCCGGCCATGCGCGGATAGAACGTGGCACCCTGGTTGTTGCTTTCAAGAAATTGCAGCGTGTGCAGCGAAATGTTCTGCCCGATGCGATCACCCAACCGACTGGCGGCAAAGCAGGGCAGCATCAGTTCGTAGGTTATCCCCCCGGCCGCCTCCAGCAGTGCTTTTTCACCCGTGATGGCGATCAATTTGCCTTCAATTCTGGCGATCATGGCGTTCAATCATACACCAATGCGATTTTCTCGGAACTGTCGTTACCGGCACAAGTCGCTGCGTCTGGTAACCGATGATGACTGTAAGGTGGATTGTGCGTATTGCCGCGAGTCTCTTTCTACTTTTCGCTCTCGCCCTGGTTCTGGCCAGCGCTGGCGCGGTTATGGCATGGCGGCAGCAGACCATGCTCGCCAACGCACATCCCATCCCCGCCAAGGTCACCGCTTCTGAGTCCAGCGGCTTGGGCCAGGTCTTCATCCGCTACGAATACCAGGATCGCTTCACCACCGTCAGCTCCGACCGCCTGACACCGCTGCCGGTCATCGCGCCCTGGCTCGATGTGGCGGATGTGCTGGCGGAGTATCCGCTCAAGCAGAAGGTGGAGGCGTACCTGAGCACCTCGGGGCGCGAGGTGTATCTGTTGCGACGGGCGCAGGCTTATCCTTTTCTGCTGATCTGGGCAGGCTTTGCCCTGGTGCTGCTGGCGTTCGGCCTGTTGGGGCGAAGCGGTCTGCTGTGTCCGCCGCCGCGACCGATGACCGTGGCCGGCAGCGACTGGTGCGTGCTGGGGCGCTGGCTGTCGGTGCAGCAGGCGGTGACCTGGCGGCTGGTTGAAGCGCTGGCGTGGTTTGCTATCTCAGGCTTGTGCGCGGGGGCGTATCTGTTCAGTGCGCCGCAGCCTTATGACTGGAGCATCGCGCTGGCGGCGGTGGGCCTGGTGATCGGGTTAGGGCCGCTGCTTCGGGTCTGGCGCTGGAGCAACCTGGCCATGGCCCTGGGTGAGCCGGTGTTCACCATCATGCGTTCGCCGCTGAATCTGGATGTGCCGGTGCGGGTGCACCTGGGGCTGTCGGTGCGGCGGCCGTTCGCAGTGCGCGAGCTGCGCGTGGCCCTGGTCTGCGAGCAACGCTACGGGTTGAGCACGCAGAACCTGTTTGTGACCTCCGCCATCGTGGCTGAGCACCAGCAACTGCATCCGCAGCAGCCGTTGAGCGTCGAGTGCGAGTTCCAGGTGCCACACAAGAAACGCCGGCCCAGCAGTCCCCTGCCGCTGCGCTACGAGTTTCCCCGTATCGACTGGCAGATCGAACTGCACATCCAGCCGATGCAGGGGGGATCGTTCATCGTGCGTCTGCCCGTCGAGGCGACGCCCGCCGGCGAAGAGCAAGCCGCCGCCGCAGCCGCCTGAACATCGATCAATCAAACTCCGGCAACTGCACCCCCGTCTGCACCGGCGGCCGCTCAGCGTCCGGCGGCCCCGCTATGCTCTGGGGTGCCACGGCCGCGTGTCGGCCGTGCGAATGATCAGGCACACCCGCACGCGGGTGTGGCACCCGAAGTAAACCACTGCCCGCCATGTTCTGACGAATGGTCAGCCACCATGAAACATCCAGCAGGGATTCACGGTTCAGCCGGCACAACCTGGCCCGGCCCTGCCGCGTCTGGTTCAGCAAACCCGCCCGCTCCAGCACGCGCAGATGCTTGCTCACGGCCGGCAGCGAGAAATCGAACATCGCCGCCAGCTCGCCCACCGTGCAGTCCCCGCCCTCCAGCCGCTCGACCATAGCCCGGCGACTGGGGTCAGCCAGGGCCGCAAACACCCGATCCAGCGGCGGCGAGTTTGGTTTAACCACTTGGTTAAATATAAATCCTCATCAATCCTTGTCAATACCCGCCGATTGATCCGCTATCATGCCCCGCCCATGAACATCGTCAAACCTCATCACAAGGCCCTGATCTTCGACTGCGACGGCACACTGGTCGATTCCATGCCCCTGCACTGGATCGCCTGGGAAAAGACCGCCCGCAAGTACGGCCTCGAATCGCACTTCCCCTTCGAACGCTTCATGTCCTGGGGCGGCAGGCCCGCGCAGAACATTCTCGATCTACTGACCCGCGAGGCCGGCATCACCCTCGACACCCATGCCGTGGCCCTGGAAAAGGAAGCCAGCTACGTCGAGTTGATCGATCAACTGCAACCGATCGAGAGGGTGGTCGCCATTGCCCGTGACCATCGCGGCAAGCTGCCCATGGCCGTGGCAACAGGCGCCCATCGCGCGGTGGCGTTGCGCTCATTGGGCAGCGCAGGCATCAGCGACTGGTTCGACGCTATCGTGACCTGCGAAGATGTGACGCACCCCAAGCCACACCCCGAGACTTTCCTCAAAGCCGCCGAAGCGCTGGGCGTGGCGCCTGCGGATTGCCTGGCGTTTGATGATGCCGACCCCGGCGTCGAATCCGCCAGCGCGGCCGGGATGCAGGTGATCGACGTGCGCGATCTGCTGGGTCAGACGTCGGCCTGAAATAGCGGGAGAAGACATTCAGCCACGGATGAACGCGGATTCACACGGATAACAAAACCAGTTCACAACCTTCACGGTTTCCATCCGTGTCTATCCGTGTACATCCGTGGCTAAAATTTGATCGTACTCTGTGTTCTCTGTGGTTTACACCACGCCCTGCTCAGCTAACCAGCGCTCGGCATCGATCGCCGCCCGACAGCCCATGCCGGCCGCGGTGACGGCCTGGCGATACACGTGGTCCGCCACGTCGCCGGCTGCGAACACGCCTTCCACACTGGTCATCGAGCGACCGCCGTCGGGCAGCTTGATGTAGCCGGCCTCGTCGAGTTCCAACTGCCCGTCGAGAAACGCGCTGATGGGCGTGTGCCCGATGGCCATGAACAGGCCGCCGAGCTTCTTTTCATAGGTTTCGTTGGTCTTGTTGTTCAGCAGCATGACGCCGGTGATCTTCTCATCGCCCAGCACATCGACCACGTTGTGGTTCCACAGCACTTCGATCTTGGGGTTGTTCTCCACCCGCTGCTGCATGATCTTGCTGGCCCGCAGCACGTCGCGGCGAACGATCAGATAGACCTTGGAAGCGAACTTGCTCAGATACGTCGCCTCTTCCACAGCCGTATCGCCGCCGCCGACAACACCCAGCTCCGCCCCGCGGAAGATCGGCAGCGCCCCGTCGCATACCGCGCAGGCACTGACGCCGCCGCCGCTCTGGGCCAGGCGCTGCTCGTTGTCCAGGTTCAACCAGTTGGCCTTGGCCCCGGTGGCGACGATCACCGCATGAGCCTGCACGGTGAACCCGCCGTCGCCATTGATCGTGAACGGCCGTCCCCGGAAGTTGACCGACTGAACGTTCTGGAACGGTGTGTACAAACCCGTTTCGAGTTCCCTGGCCAGCTTGACGCCGTCATCGGTGACCACGCGGGTGTCGAAGCGGGCGGCCTGCTGGAAGAAGTGCATCATCATCTCAGGCCCGGTGATGCCCTCGGGGAAGCCGGGATAGTTCTCGACCTCGCTGGTGAGCATGAGCTGTCCGCCCGCCACCAGATCCTTGCCGCTGGCCCGCCCGGGAAAGACCAGCGGATTGAGATTGGCCCGCGCCGCATAGATGGCCGCGGTCCAACCGGCCGGGCCGGAACCGATGATGACAAGATTTTCAACGTTGTTGTTCGAGGATTCATTCATGGCGGGGCGATTGTAGCAGGTCGAGGAAGCCATGAGCGATGAGCCATGAGCCATCGAGAATGACCTTTCTCCTTCCGCCCCTTAGCCGGCGAGCTACGTCTCGCCGGAGCCCGGCCCGCGTAGCGGCCCGGCTATTGACAAGACAGTGCCAACGCTCACAAACCGCATTGTTGCGGCTCTAGCTGCCTGTTACGATGATATCGCTGATCTGATCTTTCCGGAGCCGGGACATGTCCGCGACGTCTGGCGAAGTTCGGTGGCCCCCCTTGCATGTGTGTTCTGTTTGCCAAATGCAACGGAGCTTTGCCCCGCCTCTCAGCCTCCGGCGGCCCCTGATGGGCTCGCAGGTCAAATCAATATAGGGGCTTATCCCATCCGTGTATGCTACGAGTCACATAAGAAAATAGTATCCGACACCATGAGATCCTCCCAACATGACTGGCAACCATGACAAGAAGCAGTGTTGCAATGACTTCCTCTTGTTCCTGCGGTCGATCCTTCGACCTGCAGCAGAAGAGTTTTATTGGCACCTGGACGCCGGTGACCTGAAGCTTCATCAGGTGTTTCAGACGACCGTCCTAGCTGCCCACATGATCGACTATCTGGCCGCGATCAGGTGCGCAGCCGGATTGGTGGAGGACCGAAAGCAACTTGTTAAGACGTTCGACCAAATCTATGCAGTTGAAGGGGCCCTTTTTCTGAACCGGAAGTTTCAGCTGGTGAATGCTGTGAACAATGCCTTAAAGCACATCGAACTCAATCCGGAGAAATTCCCGGCCAACAAGGAGCTGATTGAGCAATATGGCCCAATCCGGTTCCATTGCCTTCGCAAAGAGGGAGGGCTGGTTCTTTTTGAAGCCGAGAAGTACCACTTTGATTTTGCCCGTGTAGCACTCAGACCAGTACTCGCTGTTGTTACACCATGGGAGTTCGAAGATGCTGATGACGTCGTAGATTTCGCCTTCGGTAAATACGCAGACTTGGAGGTCGCCGACGACTTTGATGACGATCCTATCGACCAGATGATCGACTACTGCAATCCCATCTGCTTGGATTGTGGTGAGGGAGGCGATGAATGTCGATGCAGTGAGTTTCGTTACGATGACAAGAGAGGTGAGTTTCGAGGTGATTGGGATGAATCATTTGAATTCGACGCAGTAATGTCTCGTATCTCGGGTGCTTACCAACCAGATTGATGAACGGCAATCGGCTGGCCAGAAATGTTTAGGTGCGAAGGCTCAGAGCGTTGTGAATCCAACTACGCGATAGCGGAGGGCAAACCAGTGAACTTAGTTAATTTTGAGGAATTAATAACCATATCTCGTAGTGCAGAGACGGCGCAGAAAATACAGGCGATCCTAGGAGTCACTACAAAGGAAGCCGCTGAATGGATTGAACTGGAACTGCAACGAATGGAGCAGGACATCAATGAAGAGCAGCGCGCTCGAAAGATTTTTGACCCTACTTGGCCAGAGCGGAAAGCGCAAAGAGAACAGCAAACACGAGCCAGTGCAAGAGCTATTGCCGAGGAAATCGAGAGCGGCAAAGTGAATCTTGATGCGATCGCAGATCAGCTTGAGAAACGTATTCCGCGCACGATTCGAAAGACTCGCAAACCACGCCGAGATATGAGTTTGTTTCGCAGATTATTCATGCCAAGGGAAGTCCATGCTGCACTGGACCTGTTGGATGAATTGGAGCGCAAGTGGGACTCAGATGACATTGATCACGAATGGGATTCAGAAGCATTCGGCATTATTCGGCAGCACGTAGAACAAGTGATCTTTAGTAGCCCAAATAAGTTCGCCAAAGTTATTCGTAAAGGCAGGGCTCTTCGACTATGGGTCTTAGTTCGACTTTCGCACTTTTCGGAGGCTGTGATGGCTTGATGATCTACAAA
>CAYYGM010000126.1:0-12281 GCA_964471555.1 uncultured Phycisphaeraceae bacterium | reverse complement strand
TCATCTGCATTACGCTTGCGCCGTCGTCAGGCGTTACCGCGCGTGTCTTAAGTTGAGGTCAGATCCCATTGACTTTGCGATTGACTTTGATTGACTTTTACGGTGATAGCAGCCTTAATGGAGAAAACTCCGTTGCTGATCAACTGAGGTGAGTACCTACTCGATGCGTCTCTCTCATTCTTTCAGGCGCTTTTCAATCTCTGTGGTTGTGAATCGAGCGGGCAGGAGTTGTCAATGATTGTTGCATGACATCTGCCCACAGATGTGTGAATTCAAGCGTATCGCCGCGTGGGCGCGGCGGCTAAACGGTTTAGCCCCGGCGGCTACGCCGGGTGGTTATGACGGCACCGTGATCTGACCGCCGTTGTCGAACTGTTGTTGGCCGGTGATGCAATCGACGATGACCTGGGCGACTTTTTCCGGCGGCATGGCGTCGCCTTTGGGCACCGCTTCCTGATCGAAGATCGAACGCAGCAGGGGTGTTTCCACGGCCCCCGGGAGGATGGCCACGGATCGCAGGCCTTCGTCGGCGATGCCTTTGGTGAAGAGGTTCAAGCCTGCTTTGGCAGCGCCGTAGGCGCGCAGGCCGGGGAAGGGGTCGAGGCTGGCCATGGAGGAGATGTTGACGACCAGGCCGTCGCGGGCGGCCAGGTGGGGCCAGGCGGCGGCGGTCAGCAGCATGGGGCCGGCCAGGTTGACCTGCAGGGTGCGCTGGATTTCGTCGGCGGTGAGGGCGGAGAGCGGATACAAGCCGGCGTAGCCGGCGTTGTTGATCAGCACGTCGAGTCGCTTGAACTTCTCAATGGTCTGCTCGATCAACTCATGACACTTCCGGGGGTCGGTCACGTCGGCGGGAACCGAGAGCGTGGGTGCTGAGTTGGTGATCAGCTCGGCGGTGGCTTGCAGACTGGCGGCGGATCGGCCGGCGAGGACGACGGCATAGTTGGACTGAGCCAGCAGGAGGGCGGTGGCGCGGCCGATGCCGCTGCCGGCGCCGGTGACGATAGCGACGGGGCGTTGTGTCATAAGGCTCAATATGAGCGCGGTTGCACCCGTCTGTCAACAATCATGGTTGGCAAGGAGAACCAAAGGTGCGCGGGGCGGGCGAGTTTCAGACGCTCGCGGTGGAGTCCGCGAGCCGGTGGACGTCTCGGGCTTGCAGGCCCTTTTCGGATTCCACCAGGTCGTAATCGACCGTTTCGCCGTCCTTGAGGGAGCGGAATCCGTCACCGCAGATCTGGCTGTAGTGAACAAAGACGTCCTGGCCCGAGGGACCGAGGATGAAGCCGAAGCCCTTTTTGGGATCGAACCACTTGACCTGGCCACGCATTGCCATTGCTTCGTCTCCTTAAGACAGTCAGATGGGGTTCACCACCGCCCATGGTTTACGCAGCATGAATTGTCGAGTGACGTAGGAATAGCACAGGCAATGGATTGTTGTTAATGATTCGTCACTGAAGTTGCTGCTGCGAACGATGTGGTCATGCCCCGATCTCACGAGCTTGCCCGGCTGCCGGTTCTACCAACGAGATGACACCGGCTGCCCCACTTTGCGTTCAAAGACGACAGGGCTGAACGCTCACCCCGACAGGGCATTCCGTGCCCCGTCAATATGATGGGCCTTCACCATGTTAACGAGGTATTCAGTATCGCGAAAGAGAAATTTTCAGAAATAGAGCTAAACTAAAATGTTAGACGGGGTTACGTGGCTTGCAGGCCCGGTTTCGGCATGCCCGCAGCAGACTCTGGGTGGTAAATTACCCCAAACAGGGCAGCCCGATCGGATCGCCGTTCAGCGCCCAAGTCCTGCCATTTCCTGTCGTTTGCGACCGATAAGCTCGAGCAGAGCCTTCTGCGGCTTGGCGAACTTGGCCAGTCCTTCTGCCATCAGAACCTGCTCCATCGCCGCCTGGTCCACCTTGGCGTCGATCTCGTCCAGCACAACCTGCGGGGGCAGAGTGTCAACCTGCCGGCGATAGGTTTTGCCCGATTCCTGCACCTGCTGGTTGGTCTGCGGCGGGTTGGTCTGGATGTCGCTGCCGGCAAAAGCTTCGACATATTTGTCCGGCGGATCCTGCGGCAGCTTGGTGCCGGTCGAGGCGAAGACGATCTCCTGATGCAGCTTCAGGTTCTTGTCCGCCCAGAAGGCCTGGTTGTTCTGCCACAGGCGCTTGGCATTGACGATGCCGACCTGGCCCTGGGCGGCGTCCGACAGTTGCGGCACGTGCTTGAGCGTATAGACATCGACGCGGGAGACGAAGATCGAGTAAACGCTCTTGAACTTGCTCAGCCCATCCTTGCAGCGCTGGGCTCCGCGCCAGATGGCGTTGCGGGCGGCTTCGTACTGGCGATCGGAGAAGATCAGGGTCACGTTCAGTGTGACGCCGGCGGCTGCCAGTTCCCCGATCGCGTCCAGCCCGGCGGGTGTGGCGGGGACTTTGATCATGCGGTTGTCGTGGCCGGCACTCCAGTGCTTGCCCAGCTCGATGTAGCGCTGCACGCGCTGATCGTGGGGCGGGGCGGTTTCATCTTCCAGCAGGGGGTCAAGCTCAAAGCTGACGTAGCCGTCGTCGCCGTGGGTTTGCTTCCAGACGTCGTGGAACGCAGCCTGGGCGTTGCGCACCAGGTGATCGGTCAGATCCCAGGCGACCGCCTCGTCGTCGTCGTGTTGCTCCAACAGGTCGCCCAGCAGCGAATCGAAGCGGCCGGTGTTGATCAGGTCGGCGACGATGATGGGGTTGGACGTGGCGCCGCTGGCGCCGAGCTTGCGATTGGCCGCCACCAGGTCGGGATCGATCGAATCCAGCCAGAGCCTGGTGCCGCTTTGGAGGAGTGTTTGCAGTGGGCTGGCCATGGTGGTGGCTCCTTTCGATCAAGCGGAAAAGAATTTGAACCGCAGAGACGCAGAGGACACGGAGAAAGGCATTGGCCACGGATGAACACAGATGGTCACGGATGAAAGTCATCAAGGTTTGAATCTGTTTTTGTCATCCCATCCGTGTAAATCCGTGTTGATCCGTGGCAAAACATTGTTTTCTCTGCGTTCTCTGCGTCTCTGCGGTTCAACCAATAAAACCTAGCGCTTCTGCCGCGAGGATGTCAAGTGTGAATCTTCAACCAGCGGCTGCGCGGTGTTCGTGGCGCAGTTGGCCGCAGGCGGCGGAGATGTCGCGGCCGCGGCTGGCGCGGATGTGGCAGTTGACGCCGGCTTGGCGCAGGGTCTGCTGGAATTGGCGCACGTCCTGGTCGTCGGGCCGGGTGTAAGGCAGGCCGGGCACCTCGTTGTAGCGGATGAGATTGACGTTGCTGCGCAGTTGTTTGGCCACGCGGGCCAGCTCCGCGGCATGCGGCGGCTGATCGTTGACCTGGTGCAGCAGGATGTACTCCAACGTGATCTCGCGCCCCGTGCGCTCGAAGTAGTAGCGCCCGGCTTCGACCAGTTGGGCGATGCTCACGTGCTGGGCCCAGGGGATCAATTGCCGGCGAAGCGTGTCGTTGGGTGCGTGCAGACTGATGGCCAGCGTGATCGGCAGCTCAAGTTCAGCGAGGCGGCGCATCTGGGCGGGCAGGCCCACGGTGCTGATGGTGATGCGGCGGCCGCTGATGTGCGTGGCCCACTCGGCCATGAGCGTGCGGGCAGCTTTGGTCACCGCGTCGAAGTTGGCCATCGGCTCACCCATACCCATGAAGACCACGTGCGTGATGCGGGGGAATTTCGAATGTTGAATTTCGAATTTCGAATCTGATGATGGCGCGAGTAATTGATTCAGTTGCCAGACTTGTTCGACGATCTGTCCGCTGGTGAGGTTGCCATCAAGCCCGCCCAGGCCCGAGGCGCAGAAGCGGCAGCCCACCGGACAGCCCACCTGGCTGGAGATGCACGCCGTGCGGCGATCGTCAGCCGGGATCATGACGCACTCAGTTTGATTGTTGCTCTCAGCCACGGGCAGAGACGACTCACTCCAATCCAGAAGCAGCTTCTGCGTGCCGTCGCTGGCGGACTGATGATGGACAATGCGGGCGCGGGTGAAGGTCAACTCGCGGGCCAGCAGTTGGCGGTTCGGCTCGGACAGGTTGCTCATCTTGCGGGGGTCGGTCTGGCCGTGGCGATAGACCCACTGCAGGATCTGGTCCGTGCGGAATCGCGGCATCTTCCAGCCGGCCAGCAGGTCGGCCAGTTCCTCGCGGGTCAGGTCGAAAAAACAGGGGCGTGATGCCATATTGGGATATACTAAGAGCGAAATACAAAATGAGCCACGAAGGCACGAAGAACACGAAGACAGGGCAAGGTAGATGGGTTTTTCCTTCGTGTCCTTTGTGCCTTCGTGGCGAATCCAATTTTGTCAGGCGCCCTGACTGAGATATGAATGGAGTATGATTCGATGACGAAGAGGTTTGCCGCATTTTCCGCCGTTCTTTTCCTACAATGCACCGCCATGGGACAACAGATCGTCGGACATCGCGGAGCATCCTACGACGCGCCGGAGAACACCCTGGCCAGCTTCCGCCTGGCGTGGGAGCAGGGGGCCGATGGTATCGAGGGCGACTTCTATCTGACCAGCGACGGCCAGATCGTCTGCATCCACGACAAGACCACCAAGCGCACGACCAACGCCGACCTGCCGGTTGCTGAGAGCACCTTCGAGCAGTTGCGGGCGTTGGATGCCGGCTCGTGGAAGGATCCCAAGTATGCCGGGGAAAAGATTCCCACGCTGGACGAGGCGCTGGCCACGGTGCCGGCCGACAAGTTCATGCTGATCGAGGTCAAGTGCGGGCCGGAGATTCTGCCGGCCCTCAAGCAGTCGCTGAAACAATCAGGCCTTGAGCCCTGGCAGACGCGCATCATCTGTTTCAAGCAGGAAGTGATCACCGCGGTGAAAGAGCAGTTGCCGGACTTGCAGGCGATCTGGCTCAGCAGCTACAAGCAGAACGAGCAGACCGGCGCCTGGACGCCGACGGCCGAGACGGTGGCCCAGACCGTGCATCGCCTCGGCGCCGACGGCTTCGGCACCAAGGCGGAGGATGCGGTGGTCGATGAGGCGTTCGTGGCCCGGCTGCGGCAGAGGGACATGCACCTGAACGTGTGGACCGTTGACGAGCCGGAGCAGTTCAAGCGCTATCAGCAACTGGGCTTCGACACGATTACGACCAATCGGCCGGGGTATCTCAAGCAACTGATGGCGCAGGCCGGCCAGTGACGGAGAGGGCGGGCGGTGGCGGTGCGTGCGGATGAGCGCCGGGTGTTTGACGAGCTGTTCGAGCGCGTGCTCGAAGCGCTGCCGCCGCACATTCACGAATTGATCGAGCAGGTGCCGGTGATCGTGGAGGACCGGGCGTCGGCCAGGCTGCTGCGCGATCTGGGCATGGACCCGGCCGAGGACGATCTGTTCGGCCTGCACACGGGTGTGCCGCTGACCGAGAAGTCGGTGCAGGGCGAATCGACGCCCGGTGAGGATTACATCATGATCTTCCGCGAACCGCTGCTGGACCTGGCCGACGGCGACGCCGCGGTGCTGGAGGATCAGATTCGCGTGACGCTGCTGCACGAGATCGGCCACCAGTTCGGGCTGGATGAGGACGACCTGGCCGACTTGGGATATGCTTAGCCCCCGGAAGCGAGCCGGACTCTGTGAAATCGGCTGAGAGCAACCGCGGATGAACGCAGATGGGAACGTAGATCAACGCGGATACGGAAAGTCTGGCCACGGATGAGCACGGATAAGAAATGAATCAAAGGCAATTGCATCCGTGTCTATCCGTGTTCATCCGTGGCAAAAATCTTATTCTTTTGAATCCGCGTTCATCCGCGTTCATCAGCGGTTCTTATGAATGACAACACCGAACAAGCTCCCGTACCCTATCCGCGCCTGCGAACGATCACGCGCCTGGCGGTGATCGTGACGGCCCTGGGCGTTTCGCTTTTGATTGCGGCGCTGCTGGTGATCACGCGCCCGCTGGTGGCGCCTTCGGATGGCGATCACGATGTGCGGCGGGTGGTGGTGTTTGAAGCGCAGCAGGTTCCGGTGCATCGCCAGTGGCAGGGTTACGGTACGGTCAAGGCGATCGACGTGGCGGATGTGCCGGCCCAGGTCGCGGCCACCGTGGTCGATCTGCCCGATGCGATGCGGGCCGGGCGCAGCGTGAAAAAGGATGAACTGCTGATGACGCTGGACGCGGCGGACTACCAGCGGCAGGCGGAGATCAGCCAGCAGCACATCGCCCAGATCGAAGCCCAGTTGGCCCAGTGGAAGATCGAGTTGGATCGTTTGCAGACCCAGGCGGAGCTGGACGATGCCGACGTGGCCCTGGCGCAATCGGAACTGGATCGCGTGCAGCGCATCACCGATCAACTGGCCGGCAACCAGCAGCAGTTGGACAACGCCCGCCGGGCTCAACTGGCCGCCCGTCGCATGCAGACGCAGACCCGCGAGCAGTTGCAGAGCATGGAGCCGCGGCGTCTGGCGATCGAAGCTCAACTTGAGGCCGAGCGCTCTGCGCTGGCCCTGGCCAAGTTGAACGTGCAGCGCTGTGAGATTCGCAGTCCCATTGCCGGCGTCCTGTCGGATGTGGATGTACACGAGGGCGAACAGGTGCAGCCGGGTATGCGCGTGGCCCGCGTGGTGAACCTGGCGTTGGTCGAAGCGCCGCTTCAGCTTCCGGGGGCGGCCCGCGGCACGTTGGAAATCGGCGACCCGGTGACGCTCACCCGCAGCAAGGACCATGGCTCGACATGCCAGGCGACGGTGACGCGCATCAGTCCGGTCGATGATGCTGACACGCGCACCGTGACTGTGTATGTGGAAGTCGATCAGCGCGATCTGGCTGAACGTTTCGGGGCGGCGCAAGGTCGTGATCTGCTGCTGCCGGGCGAGTTTGTCAGCGGGGTGGTGACGTCGAATCAGGCCCAGCCGCGCTGGATCGTGCCGCGGCGTTCGGTGCGCGGACAGCGGATTCAGGTGGTCGAGGATGGTCGCCTGATCAGCCGGCCGGTCGTGGTGGATTTCGTGATCGAAGGTCGCCAGGAGCCGTTCAACCTGCCCGACACGCAGTGGGCGGTGCTGGCGGCGCAGAGCGAGCCGCTGCGTGAAGGTGAACAGGTGCTGCTGGACGGTTCGGTGACGCTGTTGGACGGCCAGCGTGTGGACCCGGTGCAGCTTGCCGTGCAGGAGGCCAAGCCGTGAGCCTCAGCCGCTTCGGCGTGCGCCATCCGGTGCCGGTGAACCTGCTGATGATCGCCACGATCGTCGCGGGTTTCTGGTGCGGTTTGTCGCTGCGGCGCGAGTTCTTCCCCGAGAGCGAGCCGGAGCAGGCCATCATCACCATGCCCTATCCCGGGGCCACGGCCGAGGAAATCGAACAGACGCTGGCGATCAAGGTCGAAGACGCCCTGGCCGGTCTCGATGAGATCAAGAAGATGACCACCACGCTGTCCGACGGCGGGGGTGGGATCGTGGTGGAGTTTCGCGAAGACATTGACGTGGACAAGGCGCTGGACAAGGTCGAGCGGGAGATCGACAGTCTGCGTGACTTGCCGGAGGAGTCGGAGCAGATCCAGGTCGAGCTGTTCGAGCCGCGCCTGCCGGTGATCATCGTGGCGGTGTACGGCAACCTCGATGAGGCGGTGATGAAGGACGCGGTGCGCGGGATTCGCGACGATCTGCGGCGTCTGCCGGGGATGGGCGAGATCGCGGTGGGCGGTGTGCGCGAGGATGAGATTCGCGTGGACGTGGATCGTGACGCGCTGGTGCGTTACGGCATCAGTCTGCCGCAGATTTCCCAGTCGATCGGGGCGGCCATGCTGGATGTGCCCGGCGGCACGGTGCGCGGCGACACCGGCAACGTCAAGGTGCGCACCGTGGGCGTCGATGAGCAGGCCCAGTTGATTCGCGGCATCGAGATGCGCTCCCGCCGCGACGGGGCGACGGTGCGCGTTGACGACCTGGCCAGGGTCAGTGACTCTTTTGTCGATGAGCAGATTGTCACCCGCTGCAACGGCAAGCCCGCCGCCATGTTGACCGCTTTCGCGGTGGGCGATCAGGACATCGTGCAGATCGCGCAGATGGTCCGGGCTTACGTCGCGGCCCGGCAGGGTGAACCGTTCCACGCCACGTTCATGGAGCGCTTTTTCGACACGCCGCGGCACCAGGCCTGGATGCTGGGCGCTCTCAGCAGTGAACCGCTGCCGCCGGGCGCTTCGTTGACCACGTTCACCGACCTGGCCCGATTTGTGGAAGGTCGGCTCGACCTGCTGAAGCGCAACGCGATGTTCGGGGCGGTGCTGGTGTTCCTGGTGCTGCTGTCGATCCTCAACTGGCGGGTGGCGGTGTGGGTCGGGGCGGGGCTGGTCACCGCGGTGTGCGGCACGCTGGTGCTGATGTACAGCCTGGATATCACGCTGAACCTGCTGACGATGTTCGGGTTGATCATCGTGCTGGGTTTGCTGGTCGATGATGCGATCGTGGTGGCGGAGAACATCCAATCGCGCCACGACCGGGGTGAGCCGACGCAGGAGGCGGCGATCAAGGGCGCTGAGCAGGTGCTTTGGCCGGTGGTGGCGACGGTGCTGACGACGGTGGTGGCGTTTCTGCCGCTGTCGTTCGTCAAGGGACAGATCGGCGACATGCTGGGTGCGCTGCCGATGGTGGTCAGTTGCGCCCTGCTGATGAGCCTGATCGAATCGCTGTTGATTCTGCCCAGTCACATGGGGCACACGCTGGAGCGGATGGACGCCCGGCTGCCGGGCCGGCTCAGCGGCGTGCTGCGGCGTTTCGAGCAGAAGCGCGACGGCTGGCTGTTCGACTGGCTGATCCCGCATTACTGCCGCTGGATCGATCGGGCCATTCGTTACCGCTACATCTCAGTGTCGCTGGCGGCGGCGATCCTGATTGTGTCGCTGGGCATGGTGGCCGGCGAGCGCGTGCCGTTCACATTCCTGACCACCAGCGATTCCGAGACGCTGATCGTCAATGTGCACATGCCCATCGGCACGCCCATCGAGCAGACCAACCGCATCGTGCAGCGCATCGAGGCGGCCGCCGCCACGCAGCCGGAGGTCAGCAACGTCGTCTCCGACATCGGCGAATCGAGCAACATCGACACGGGCCAGACCGAGATGCGTGCCCAGCACATCGCCCAGATGTTCATCGAGCTTTTGCCGGTGGAGCAGCGTGATCGCGAATCGAGCAAGGTCAGCGCCTCGATCCGCGAGGCTCTGGCCGGTCAACTGGACGAAGTCGAGCGCATCAGCTTCAGCGAGATCACGGGCGGTCCGGGCGGGGCGGACATCAGCCTGGAATTTCGCGGCAATCACCAGGACAAGATCGTGGCCGCGGCCCGCCGCTTCAAGCTCATGCTGGCCGAGTACGCCGGGGTGACCGACATTGCCGACGACAACGATACGGGTCAGTTGGAGTTGCAGTTCGAGCTGCGCGACGGCGCTGATGCGCTGGGCTTCACGCGAGCCTCGGTGGCCCAGCAGGTGCGCGGGGCGTTGTTCGGGCTCGAAGCGCACGTGTTCGCCGGTGACCAGGAGGACGTGAAGGTGCGCGTGCGTTTCGATGAGCCGACGCGGCAGAGTCTGTACGCCATCGAGAACAGTTGGCTGATCAGTCCCAGGACCGGGGCCGCGGTGCCGTTGAGCGAAGTGGTGAACGTGAAGGAGACGACGACGTTTTCCACCATTCGTCGCATCGATCGCCAGCGTGCGGTGACGGTGTTCGCCTACTGCCTGCCGGGGTACAACCCCGAGCAGATTTTCAACGACATCGACCTCGACTCGCTCCGCCGCCAGTTCCCCAGTGTCACCATCGCCCCGACCGGGCGGCAGCAGCAGATGTCCGATGCCTTCGGCTCGCTGCCATACGGATTTCTGGCGGCGATCCTGATGATCTACGTGATCCTGGCCTGGCTGTTTGCCGACTATCTGCAGCCGCTGATCGTGTTGCTGGCGGTGCCGTTCGCGGTGGTGGGCGTGATCTGGGGGCACTGGCTGCTGGGCTACGAGATGACGTTCCTGACGATGATCGGCTTCGTGGCGTTGTCCGGTATCGTGGTCAATGATTCGCTGATCCTGGTCGAGTTTTTCAACGCCCAGCGGCGCACGGGCAAGAGCCTGCATGACGCCCTGATCGCGGCCGGGCGGGCGCGGCTGCGGGCCATCGTGCTGACCACGGTGACCACCGTGTTCGGGCTGCTGCCGCTGATCCTGGAGCGATCGTTCCAGGCCAAGTTCCTGATCCCCATGGCCATCGCCATCGCCGGCGGGCTGATCTCGGCCACGCTGCTGATCCTGGTGGTGTTGCCCTGCATGATGAAGGTGCTGGATGACATCAAGCGGTTGTTTCACCTATCATGGTATGGCCGAGCCCTGCCGCATGAACGGGACTTGGAATAGTTGTTGGTTGTTGGTTAGTGGTTGTTGGTTATTGTGGTTACGAGGCCAACCAGCAACAACTAATGACCGACAACCAACAACCAACAACAATCTTTCACCATGCTCAAGCTAGCGACCATACTGGCCAATCCCGGCGAACCGCCTACCGAGACGCGCTATCACGATCCGCAACTGCTGCGCAGCCTCGGCTACAACGGGCTTGTCATCTACGAAACCACCGCCCTCTCCGGCGTGGCGGAACCCAACCGCGCGGCCGACCCCGAGGTGCGGCAGTGGATCAATCAGCAGATCGAACGCGTCGATCGCACCATTCGTCTGGCCACCGAGGCCGGGCTGGCGGTGTACCTGTTCTACGACGTGTTCGTGCTGCTGCGCGAGCTGGTTCAGGAGAACGGCGAAAAACTGACCTGCCGCAACCGCTCGCACGACCTTTGCCCGGCTTCCGACGAGACGCTGGAGCGCTGCGTGGAAGGCATCGATGCCATGCTGCGCCGCTGGCCGCAGTTGGCGGGGATCGTGCTGCGCTTCGGCGACACCGATGCCGATCGCCTGCCGCACCTGGTGGGCAATGATCTCTACAGCCCGCACTGCCCGCGCTGCGCGCACCTCGGCCGGGCCGATCGCATCATCCGCCTGGTCAAGCGCGTCTATCAGCAGGTCGTCCGCCGCTACGACAAGACCCTGATCGTGCGCACCTGGAACGTCCGGCCCAACGGCATCCACGACACGCCCGAACTGGCCCGCCGCGTTATCGAGCAACTGCCCGATGACGAGCGCATGATCCTGTCGTTCAAGTTCACGCAGACCGACTTCTGGCGCTACCAGCAGTGGAACCCCTCGAGCCTGGTGGCGGGGCGGCGGCCGATCATCTATGAGTTGCAGTGCCAGCGCGAGTTCGAGGGCAAAGGCGCGCTGCCCAACTGGCAGGCGCCGCTCTGGCGCGACGGCTGTCCCGAAACGCGACAACTGGGCGGCACCGATGGCCTGGCCGCGGCATCGACCTGCACCAACCTGGCCGGCGTCTGGGCCTGGGTGCGCGGCGGCGGCTGGGGCGGGCCGTTCGTCAGCGATGAAACCTGGATCGACGCCAACGTGTTTGCCGCGCCCAAGCTGGCGGACAATGTCTATGCCGACGACCTGGCCCAGCGCTGGGTCAGCGAGCGCCTGGATATCAGCGACGAAACCACCGCCCGCGCCATCATCGACACGCTGGAAGCCTCGCCCGAGATCGTGCGTCAGGCCTTCTACATCGGCGCTTATGCTGACGATCGGCCCAACGGCTGGCACCCCAATGCCGGGTGGATCAGTGACGATCTGCTCGATGCCCAACTCGCCTGGCGCATGATCCAGAAGATTCCCGAGACGCAGCTTGATTCGGTGGTGGCTGAGAAACAGGAAGCGGTGACCGCCCTGGCTCATTGCCGCGCCTCGCTGCATCAGGCTTTGGGTGATCGCCACGACGTGCTGCTGGAATCATTGATCGGCTCGCTGGCCTATGCCGAGAGCTTGTGCGAAACCTTGCGCGACCTGGTGGCCGGTCTGGTGGCCTATCGCCGCTGGCAGCATCGCAAGTCATCAATCGACGCCGAGGAAGTCCGCAAGCGCCTGCTGGCCGCCCAGTCGCACTGGAGTCAGCACACCCAACCGCACGGCCCCCTGCCCGGCGCCCGCGTGGCCACGCCGTTCCGCGAGGTGCATTTCTGGGATCTGACCGAAGACCTGCTGACGAAAGTTAACGGGGGATGAGAGAACCGCAGATGACGCAGATTACACAGATTTCAAGGCTTTTTTTAGCCACGGATGAACACAGATAGACACGGATATGAAGACAAGTATCGAATCGTCAATACCTTTGCATCCGTGTTCATCCGTGTTCATCCGTGGCTAA
>CAYYGM010000125.1:0-12354 GCA_964471555.1 uncultured Phycisphaeraceae bacterium | reverse complement strand
TTCGCTGCGCGCGTGGCGGGTCTGGGCCGATCGGATCCGTCACCGCGCGGCGGGGTGATTTTTGAATGTGAATTTCTGATTGAGCTGTTGATCGGAGATTTGAAAATCAAAAATCCTCAATCCTCAATCAAAAATTCCCCGCTTCCATCACCAGCCGACGGCGTTCTTCTTGCCCTGCTTGGTGATCGAGCGTTCATCTTCCCAGGCGGCGATGCCGCGCTGCACGTCGGTCATGGAAAGCTGGAAGACGTAGGTCACCTGCTGGGTGCTGCCGGCCCGGGCGCGGTCTTCGATGATCTTGCCGGAGAGCGTGAAGCGCGGGCGGGCCTGCTTGACCTGGGGGTTGTCGCCGTCGTTGAAGAACTCCGCCCGCTGGGCTTCGCCCTTGGCCAGGGGATCTTCAGCGCGGCCGCCGAGGCCGATGGTGGTGGTGGTCATGGCCCGGCCGGACTGGTTGAGGGTGACGCGGATTTTCTTGGTCAGCATGTCGGTGTCGATCTGCTGCGTCGTGCTGTTGACGATGCGGCTGATGGCAATGATGGGCGGGCCGTCGGCGGTGGCAGCCTGGTCAAGGATGCCGGACTCGATCAGCGACTGGGTCATGCTGTCAGCGGCGTCCATCCAGTCCTGGATGTCGATCTTGTTGAGGCTGGTGACCGACTCGTCACCGCCGGACTCGATACGGTGGGCTTTGCTGGTGCCGCAGGCTGAAAGCATCAACAAGGTGGAAACGAGCGCGAGGCTCAGAAGGACGTTTTTCATCTCGATAGCTCCTGTACGGGGGGAGAATGGGTTTTAGGAAAAATCAGAATGAACCGCAGAGACGCAGAGGACGCAGAGAAGAAATATTTGGATTCAAGTTCTAAACGCTTTCTCTGTGTTCTCCGCGTATCTGCGGTTCAATGTTCTTTCAGTACTTGGATTCTTTCATCTGGATACGGAAATCGACCGCCCGGGTGGAGGGGGCGACGGCGTTGAGGTTGATGGTTTCGCGGCCGTTGAGCGTCACCTGTTTCCAGACCTTGGTGGGCGAGGCGATGACCATGCCGGACTCATCGATCCAATCGACCATCCATTTGAAGCGCACGCGGTGGCGGGTGTGGTTGTAAACCTCCGCCTGAATCTTGAGCGTGCCGTCGGGCAGCGCAGCTTCGTTGACGCCCAGCAGGTCGAGCTCCTGGTTGAGGCTGGGATCGGTCTCGAAGTGCGAGACGTCAACGTAGTTGGCGTTGGCGCGCGGCTGGGAACGTTCGACGGTATTGACCGAGGCGCAGCCACCGGCCAACAGCAGTCCGCCGATCATGGCAGCTTTGATCCAAAGTGTTTTTTGCATGACGAAACCCCTCATGTTGGAGATTACGGTAACGTGAACTGACTGACCTGCAACGGCGAACCGGCCGCAACGGAGCGGACCCAGACGACGTTGACTTTCTTGGGATCGAGCGTGAGCGTCACCGGCAGAGCGCCGGACTGAATGACCGCCTGGCCGTTCTCGGGCGTGTAGAAGCGGCAGTACTGGAACTGCTTGGGCAGCGTGGTCCAGGTGCGTTCGTCCGCCTGGTTCATGGCGACCTGATAGGCGGTGGTGGCGATGCGTGTGGCGAGGTTGGCCCAGGCGTCGTTCTTGGTCGCCTCGCTGGCGGCATATGAAGCAGCAGCCTTGACGCCGGTGGAGATCAGCGTTTTGGTGATGATCACGGGCAGTTCGTTCTTGAAGTCCTGTTTGATCACGCGATCCATGCTGCAAAGAAGCTGCGGCTGGACCTGGCCTTCGCTGGTGGTGACCAGAATCTGCGGCTGGTAGTTGTCGTTGGTCTCCAGCTTGGGGAAAGCCGCGCCGACGTAATCAACACCACCGCTGTACCGGCCGGCGACGAAGACGGGGATGTCGATGCGGATGGTCTTGCGGATGGGCGCGAGGCCGGTCTCGTAGATGACGTAGGTCAGGGCCGGCATCATGTCGCCGTTGGCCGCCTTGTCGGAGAGTGCCAGGTCTTCGGCGACGAACGGGTTCTGCTGAGCCATGCCCGCCACGCGCTGCATGCTCTTGGCCCCGCGCTCCAGGTCGGAAGCGTCGGCAGCGGCAGTCAGGAAGTAGAGGCCCTGCACGAATTCGCTCAGGGGGTTGACGTAATTGGCATAGGGTGCGTACTCCGCCTGCTGGGCGGGATCGTTCAGATCGCTGTAGGCTTCGTCGAACTGGCCCTTGAACTTCTCGTCCTGCTCAGCCTTCTCGACGTCGTAGTTGCCCTTTTCTTTCTCCGCTTCTTCCTTGGACTTTTCGATGCGTTTGGCGTTGGCTTCCACCGCCAGGCGCTGGCGCTCGTAGGCGCGGTTCAACTCCACGCGAGCGGAATCCAGATCGCCCAGCGCCAGGTAGTTGAGGGCCTTGTAAGTGTTGAGCATGATGGCGTCGTAGGCCCGGCCGCGGTACGGCAGCATGGCCTGATTGGTCACCGTGGCCCCGGCCTCTTTCGAGACGCTGATCTCCGGCTGCTCCTCGTACTCGGTGAGGATGACGTCCGCCTGATCGAACAGCTCATTGCTCTTGACGTAGTCACCGCCGGAACGAGCCACGGTGCCGGCTTCCAGCAGCCAGATCAACTTGTCGCGGTCCGGGGCTTTCTGAACCATCTCCTCAGCGTCGAGCACGGCCGTGGCACAATCGCCGGCACGGTAAGCGCTGAGCATGGCGTCGGCTTTCTTGCTGTGGCCGGCACAACCACTCAGGCCCGCCAACAGCAACAGCGCGCCGCAACAGGCAACGCCCCTGAACAGTAAACCCCCTGATCGCCTCATCATGAATCGCTCCGTGAAAGTGGGAATGGAAGTAGTGGAAATGTCGGGTTACATCTGCGGCACGTCGCTGAGCAGGCGCAGCACCTGGCCTTTGTCCACGCCCAGGTCTTCGAGCACCTGCCCGCGCGAGAACAGCGGCTGCACGTCGGTGATCTTGACCTTGCCGACCTGGACTTCCTCGCGGCCGAGCGAAATGCCGGTGTCGGGATCGACCATCTCTTCACCGAGGGCGTAGATGGCCCATGTCTGGCCGGCGGCGATATCCGTGCCGTCACCGCGGTTGATGGTGACCTGCTGGCCGGTCTTGGCGATGATCTTGGCGGGATAGATGACGTCGAGCACGCGGTTGGCCACGCGGTCGGCCATGATGTAGGACGCCTCAACCAGCAGATTGTCGTCCAGATTGCCATCGGTGGTGGTGTAAGATCGGATGTCTTTGATCGTGCTGAGCTTCTTGTAGTCAGGATCGCCGGGGCCAAGCTGCAGGGCGGCGGATTCCAGCAGTTCACCGGTGGTCGAGTTGTAGAGCTTGGCGACGACACCGAGGCGGATGACGCGCTTTCTGGCCTGCTCGCCGGTGCCGGCGAAAGTAGCGGTTTCCACGAAGTCCTGGAAGTCGTCCACGGTGGTGACAACCAGGTAATCCACACCGGAGACCATGAAGGACTGGGCAGCCGAGGCGTCATCGGTGTTGACGTTGCCCGAGAGGACGAAGTTGGATTCCTTGAACACCGCATCGAGATCGCTGCGGGCGATGACGCGGAACTTGCGCGTGTTGTGCAGGCGATCGATCAGCCGGCCGTCCATGGATTCAGTGACGCGGCCGAGCGAGAGCAGCTTGTCGCCGCCCTGGGCCGCCACGGCCGTCTGCAACGTGGGGTTGGTCTTGACCTCGGCGATGCCGAGCTTGGGGCGTTTGTCTTCAGCGCCGCCGGCCTGCATCTGGGCCTGCACCTGCGCTGCAAAGGCAACCCATGCACATACAGCGATCCACATCAATTTCTGACGGATCATCACAGTTCCCTTCCAAATCAATTGCTGTTGTTGTTGACGTTGTTGGTGTCGTTGTCAGTGACGGTGGTCTGGTTGACATCCACATCCACCTGGACCGGACCGGCAGCCGTGGGGGGCGGCGCCCAGAGATTGGGAGCGACCAGATACTGATTGTTGGTGATCGAACGAATGCCCTCGGTGGTGTTGGCGCGATAGTCAACACGGTAGCCGCTCTGGCGGAGCATCTGGGCGTAACCGCGGATGGCTTCCTCCTGGGCATCGGTGAGTTTGGCGTTGGTCTTGAGGATTTCGAGGAAGGCGGTCATGTCTTTCCAGCGGAGGTACTCGGCATCGGTCATGGAAAGATCGATGCGCAGGGTCTGGCCGTCGGCGACATTGACGGTGCCCTCGAAGTCGTTGTAGCCCTCGCGGCTGAGGCGAAGTTTGCTCAGGCCGGGCGGCACATCAAAAGTGCCGGGGGCGGTGCCGATGACCACGCCGTTGAGTTCGATGGTCACGTTCATGGGATTGATCGGCAGCTTCTGCTCACCGACGACAAAGTCGTGCTCGGGAGTCTCGACAATGGTGGGCACCAGCAGGTTGGTCGTGCCGCAGATGACGGTCCATCGCGCCATGCCGGGGGCGACGGGCTTGGCGAGCTTGACCTGTTTCATGGCCATCTGCTCGGTGATCTTCTGACTGGCAGCATCGAGCAGTTCGTCAACGACGCCGGTGCTCTCAGCGTAAACGTTCATGTCGTTTTCGCTGGCCTGGACCTGGAGCGGGGATTTGACGGTGGCGGTGACGACGCCGCCGGTGACCGAGCCGCCGCGCATGTTGTCGAGGATTTTGTAGGAAACGCGGATGACGCTTTCGAGCGTGGTGCGGGCCACGCCGTAACCTTCAAAGTGCTTGGCATTGTGGTTGAGCGACACGATGGAGGCGGTCAGGATGTAGTCGGCCCCGAGGTTCTGTGCCAGGCGGGTGGCGGAGGTGTTATTGGAGAGCAGGGCATCGAGGTCAGCCCCCGGCAGCGTGGGGTCGCCGGCGTTGGCGCCTTCACTGGCGAAGCTGGCCACCGCGTTGATGGCATCTTCACGGTCGATGATGCTGTAGCCCAAGTCGGTGATGTAGGCGCTGACCAGGTCGGCCAGGGCGGGCACCTTCTCGTCATAGATCGCGTTGGCGCGGTTCTTGACGAAGATGGCGACCTTGGGCGTGGGCAGCACTTCCTCGGTCTTCTGCTCGGTGACCTGGGTTTGGTGCACCGTGGTGGTGACCCGCTCGACGCGGGTGGTGGTGGTTGGGCCGGTGGTGGTCGTGGTGGTGGTGGTCGTGCCCCCGGAAGTGTTCGTGTCCTGTGCCAGCGCCGTGGCGGCAGTGGCCAGCAGGGCCAGGACGGCCAGGCTGCTGAGCAATCCATTCCACTTCATCCGTGCGTGTGACATGGCTTTCACCTTTAGTTTGATATGTCTGAAGAAGGACCCTGTCAGAACAACCGGCAGCGAATCGCTCCCTGATATTTGATCGTTATAGCCGGTTTCGGGGGCGAAGTTTCCAATGGCAAGTGATTTTTGTAACCAATCTAATGCCGCAACGCAAACGTCTATCTCTCGCGGCGGCGGCGTTGCAGTTCGGCGTTGATGAAGCCTTCCAGGTCGCCGTCCATGACTTTCTGGGGATTGGGTTGCTCGTAGCCGGTGCGATGGTCCTTGACGCGGTTGTCGTAGAAGACGTAGCTGCGAATCTGCGTGCCCCAGCCCATCTCCAGTTTGCCGCCCTTGGCTGCGTCCAACTCTTTGGCCCGCTTCTCCTCCTCCAACAGTTCGAGCTTGGAGCGCAAAATGTCCATGGCCCGGCGGCGGTTCTGCGGCTGATCACGGTAAACGCTGCAAGTGACCTGGATGCCCGTGGGCTTGTGCACGAGACGAATGGCGGAGGCGACCTTGTTGACGTTCTGGCCGCCGGGGCCGCTGGCGCGCACGAAGGCGGTGATCTCCAGGTCGCCCTCGGGGATGACCAGGCCGCCGTCGTCGTCGAACTCGGGGATGACTTCGACCGCGGCGAAGCTGGTCTGGCGTTTGCCCTGGGCATTGAAGGGAGACACGCGAGCCAGTCGGTGCGTGCCGCGCTCACAGGAGAGATAGCCGTAGGCGAACGGACCTTTGATGTAGAGCGTGACGTCCTTGAGCCCTGCTTCTTCGCCGTAGGTCTTGCTGACCTCGCTGACGTCGAACTCCATGCGCTCGCAGTAATACAGATACATGCGCAGCAGCATCTCGCACCAGTCCTGGGCCTCGGTGCCGCCCTCGCGGGCATAGATGGAAAGAAAGCAATTGCGGGGGTCGTACTTGCCGCCCAGCAGGGAGACGGTTTCCAGGCGTTCGACGTGGCGCGTCAGGTCGTTAATCTGGGCGTCGACTTCCTGCCGCGTGTCGTCGTCGTCCGCTTCCTCAGCCATCTGCCACAGCAGCTTGGCTTCCTCGACCTTGTTTTGCACCTGCTGCACAGGCGTGACCATGGCCTTGAGCGTTTTCAGCTCGGCGACGGTTTTGTTGGCCTGGTCGGGGTTGTCCCAGAAGTTCGGCTCACCCATGGCCGCTTCCAGGTGCTTGAGCTGATCCTGTTTCTGATCGTAGTTAAAGCGAGTCGCGGATGGTCAGAATCCGCGCCTCAAGATCGTCGAGAAGTGCCGCGATGTTTTCGTGATTCAATTCCGCCATGGAGGGATTATAGCGGAAGATGATCGACAGTGAGGAAGCCCCGTCACGCCGGCCGCCAACAGCCGCCCCGATGCGGATCGCTACGGTGATGGCAAGCCCACCGCGGACAGATCGGGAGCCGTGCTGTCGCTCCAGTGCTCGACCAGGATCTGCAGGTCCGGCAGGTTCACGACACCATCGCCGCTGAAATCACCCATCAACCACGTGGCGTCCTCAGCCAGCCAGTTGTCGCTGAGAATTTGCAGATCGGCCAGGTTCACCTGACCGTCATAGTTGGCGTCACCCGGCAACAAGCCCGGGAGATCCAGCGTCGTCAGGTCGCTTCCCCAGTAGTCGCCAAGAATCTGCATGTCGGCCAGGTCCACGACGCCATCGCCGTTGAAATCACCATCCGTCCACGTCGCATCTTGCTTTCCCCAGTTATCCGCGAGAATCTGCATGTCGGCAATATCGACTTTGCCGTCGCCATTGGCGTCGCCGGGTATCTGCAGGTTGATGGGCGGCGGCGGCGTAGACTGGCCCAACAGCAACTCGAAGAAGGGCTCAATGACGGAGATGTAGTTCGACGTGCCGGAGGGATCCCAACGTTCGCTGCTGTTGCCGGTGCGAACCGCCACCAGATCCATGCTGGGTATCACGATGATGAGCGTGTCGTTTTCTCCCCAGGCCCAGTAAGCATCGGTGGGCACCTTGCTCATCACGCCATCGAAATTATTCCACCAGCCCAGGCCGCAGTGCAGGGGCGCTTCGCTGCCGAATTGTTCAGCATCGGCCTGGGCAGGATCGACGGGCAGGGCGCCGGAGTCGATCAGCAGCGGCAAGCGGGCCTGTGCGACATAACTGGCCGGGATGATCTGCTGGCCGTTCCATGCACCATTGTGAAGCCAGAGATATCCGAAGCGAGCCAGGGCATCGGCGCTGGCCGAGATGCCACCCGCCAACTCGCGGCGTTTGTAGTACACGCCGGGATCACCCGGATCTTCGATCGTGTCCGAACGGAAGGCGTTACTCCGCCAGGTCAACTGGCCGCTGGGCACGCCGATCCTGTTGAAGACATCGTTGGTCATCACCGTGAGCAAGTCACCGCCGAAGGCCACGGTCAGCACGTCAGCCATCCAGTTGTAGCCACTGTCGGAGTAATGCCACATCGAGCCGGGCTGGAAGGTGATGGGCGTATAGTCGCCGGACCGGGTGAAGCCGGCCGTGTGACTGACCAGCGTGTAGAGGCTGACCTGGCTCAACCAGTCGGGATGATCGCCGGCGTTGGAGCTTGGAGGCGTGCCGAGGGAGGGCAGGTAGATTTGAGCGGAACTGTAGAGACTGACTAACCCACTGCCGATGGCCACGCCCAAGGCGGTGGAGCCGATGCTCTTGGTGGCGGAAGTGATGTCATAGGTCTGAGTCGTATTGCCCCAGGACCAGACGAGTTTGCCGTTCTTGATCACACAGCCGGATCCCCCGGTGGCGGTGCCGGTGGACGTGGCGAAGTTCTGGGCATACTGCAGGGCCTGCGAACTGAGTCCGACCGACTCGGGTGTCGCGGTTTCCCACGACGTACCGGGCCAGATTTCAGCATACAGGGGCGCAGCACCAAGGCTCAGTGCGAAGGCAATCATCGCGATCACGATCCAGCCTGTCACAGATTGCTGACGCATACCGCACTCGTCCCATACTCAAACAGATCGATCAAGATCCACGAGCGCCTTCATAGCAACATGAAGGCACTTGCGCAAGCTTGTAAGGATAGCCCCGGGGAACCATAAAAGCTATCTTTATTCCCACCGGTTTTACCTGTTATTTGCTTTAAAAACGGAAGCCGGCACCCGCCATTACGGTCCATGACGGACACCGTACCCCCACCTTATTGGGATCTGATTAACCCTGTCACTGAAACGACGAATGGCCGATTCGGGTATCTGACGCCCCCGGATGCAGCCTGGCCCGCCCCGGATCGCGGTTTATAGGTCCAAAAAGGCCGTTACGATTTGGCAAAATCTCTTCCCTTGGGCGGTCCCGCCTGTTATCATTCCACGATTGCACTCAGCCCCCGAGGAGAGGGAACGCCACGGCTGGGATAGCGCTGTGGCTAAAGCCCTAAACCGACGGCATACCCTTGTGAAGCGTGTGACGAATCGCTGTTCAAGGTCTGACTTGCGGGATAAGTGAACGGGTGTGGCGGCATGAACCCACCTGGATCGTTGCCTGGTTGTGTCGTGCTTCCCATGCGGCCGGTACCCGCTGGGTCACCAGATGATGCGATTCACGATGAAAAGACAACACGCCGCATTTTTATACATCTGTACGATCAGCCTGGTGCTCACGGCTGTGGTCGGGCGGGTTTGGTCTGCCAGTCGGATCAGCCAATCCAACGATGCGGGCCGGGCCGGTCAGGTCACTTTCGACACCGGCGCGATCGGCAGTTTCATCCAAGGTGACGCACCCGCGGTGAGACTGGCTCTCGACGGGCGACTGTGGTTCGACATGTACCTGCGCGTGTTGGTGTGGGATCTGCGAAAAGCCCGCCCTACTCTCGCCTTTTCGCAGAAGATCACCTCAGCCACCCGATCCAACAACACCTGTCTGCTGCCACGAAACAAATTCAACAGCCTGTCTCCCGGCAATTACCAGCTTGAAGTCGAACTGTGCCAAACCACCTATCCCGGAATTAGGGTGGTTAGTCAGATCGAGCAGATGTTCACCGTCGTGACCACGCCGCCTCCTCCGCCTTTGATCGTGCCCGAACTGCAATCGCTGTCAACCACCAGTGCTTCTCAAGAGCCGACGACGCCGGCGAACGACACCTCCGTTGTGATCGATCAGCCGCTCCAGAGCACCGCGACCAAGCAGGAAGTGTGGAACCTGATCCCGCAGGCCGGCCAGACCTACAGCAACCTGATTCTGCGCGGTGGCGTGCGCGCAGTCTGGCAGACGATCGACAACGTGACCTTCATCGACTGCGACTTCCGCGACGCAGGCGTGCTGCTTACGGTGCAGGCCCGTGATGACGGATCAGACGCCTGCCACAACTGGAAATTCATACGCTGCTCATTCGTGGGCGCCACCCGCAGCGACTGGGGCCACTCCCACGGAGCGTTTCTCCAGGGGGCTGACAATTTCGTCTTTACCAACTGTGTCTTCAGCTTCAACGGCTGGCTGGACGGCGCACGCTTCAACCAGAACCACAACATCTATCTGCTGAACGTCGGCAACCTGACGTTCTCCGGCTGTGCCTTCCACCGCGCCGCCGCCCAGGGCATCAAGGGACTGGGCTACCGCCGACTGGAAGTCAACGGCTGCGTCTTCAGCGGGAACCTCATCGACATCGGCAGCGATGATCGCTTGGCTTCGGGCGTCCTGATCGTCCGAAACTGCCGCTTCTACAATGTCGGTGGGCAGGATTCGGTGGGCAACACGCTAGGCTGGTCCCTGGCCCTGGAGCACTACAACAATCCCCTCAACTACGTCCTGATCCAGAACTGCAAGTGGTACGGCCCGGCCGTATCCACCAACGCCTGGACGGTCAAGCTTGCCGGCAACGGCGTCCAGAGCGCCAGCATCTCGGACTGTGATCTGACCGAGTGGCATATCAACACCCAGACCTGGCCTAAGATCGTCAACTACATCGGTACTCGCCTGACCATGACGAACATCGTCGGCCTGGAATGACCCTCGCCCCACGTTCTGAAATGATTACGCAAGACACTGCGCCATAGCGCCAGCAAGGCCGCGGTGGGATTCGAACCCACGACTGGCAAAGCCAAACGGATTTGCAATCCGGGAATACCGATCCACAAGTACCGTCGCAGCAGACGGATAAGGATTCTTCCTGCCCTGACTTGTCGTCCTGCTTGTCGGATGCCTTGGAAAACGACCTTGAACTGAGGTCGGTGGTCGCCGGCTTGTTGGAGGTGTGGCCGCTGCTCTCTGTTGGCGAGCGTGCCGCGATTCGAGCAATGATCCAGGCTGCAACTGATGGGGACGCTGAGGACTGAACGTGATGATTTGCACTGACCCCGATATGCCCATTCCGCTGCCCGACGTGCCGACGATTCTCCGCCGGCAGTATGGTCGCCACGTCACGCGACAGACCGTCTGGAATTGGGCGAGGAAGGGACTGAGCGTCCCCGGTGGACGTGCCCGACTCCAGGTGCTCGAACGCGGCCGCAGGCTCTACACCACGCCACGATGGCTCCGCTGGTTCCTGATGGAAGGATGTTGACGAGGTGGACGACAGGGTTACGGCAAGGGTTCACGAGATGGTCCAATGAGCGGTGTCCGTCGAACCACCCTCGACCGCTTTTGGGGTCCCCATATCGACCTATACCCTACCCTTTCGAGCCGGCCTCAATTTTGGTCTGACAAATCTGACAACGATTTTGACTCAGTTTGACCTAAGCAAACGCTCGCCGGGCCGCGATGGCGTTTTTCGAGGATGGGCTCCAGGGAGCGGAATCGACTCCTGCCGGTGCTGTTGAAGATGAAAGGCAACCCCGGATACGGCCGATACTGGCCATGTTGAGGCTATCCCTACGTCCGCGTAGGATGGCTTTGACGACAATTTGGCTTTCGCTGCATAGCGAAGTGCCTGACGGCTGCGAACTACCACCCCGGCTTCGGCTGGGTCTTCCAAGTCAGGGCAAGTCGCCGGTGCTGGCTCCGCGTTCAAGCGGGGTTCGGTGCCCGGCGGCCGAACCCGACTTGGACGCTGTGGTAGGCGTGCAGCCGTGGGGAGGCCGTCGGACGACGGACCTCGTTTTTTATTTGGCCTGCGGAGCCTGCCCATGCACAGCGTCGTCGCCTACATCCTGTCACTGATCGCCATGCCCCTCGTGGGCCTCGCCACCTTCCTGCTGATGGTGCCCGTCAGCCTGGCGGCTCACCAGTCAGGACCAACCGCCGAGAAGCTGGAGGAGTTCAGCAGCCGAGCCCTGTCGGCATTCCTGATGGCGACGGTGGCGTGGTGCATCTTCGGTTGGCTGGAAGCGTCCTTCACGCTCTGGCCCATACTCCTGATGGCCGGCCTACTGGCCTTGCTAAACGGGCACGGCACCATGTTGTACCTGCGAGCTTACGAGGCACGCATAGCTGAGTTGGGCTTATCAGCAAAACACCCTGGAGATGTACTTTGGCTCGCAACGCAGTCAGATAAAAAGGCCCAGCAGTTGTACCGTCTCGCGGGGCAGCAGATCGCCGCCCTCGTGGGGAGCCTCTTGGGGTTCTCCATCAGTGCGTGGTGGTATTTGTTCAGATGAGCCCGATGGCTATTCCCTGCTGACTTTTTCCGGAGATCACAGAGTCATGGCCGTACCCACCCTTGTTGAGAAAGCCGCAGACGCTCCCATTATGATGCGGGTGCTCTTCGACGTAATGCACAGATCGTTGGTTGGAGAGCACCCTCAATTGGCACGAGCGGATGTTTGGTCCGCATTCCAACGCATGGCCAGCGTCGCCGGATGTGTCGCCTTATCCATGCGGTTGCATTTCGATGTCCACGATCAGTTGAGGACACCAGCCGAACTCAGCATGAGACAAGCCCTCGACCGTGCTGTCCCTGGAGGGGAGAATCAATACGAAGACTGCACACAATTCGTCAGAGCAAGCCTGATGGAGTTTGACCGCCCCAGCCGACCAGATGTGGCGTTCTACCTGCTTGCCATGTGGGTTGTATCCAAAGTGTTTGAAGACGAACCGATAGCACAACACCAGAAACTGTTGGCAGTAACGGCCGCTCTTTTTGAATGCGAAACCGCAGGCTACTGGACGACGGCCTTGGATGATGCCCGTTCTGACCCCTTCCCGATCTTCGTACCAGTCAATTTGAGAGAATCGGGTTGAGGGA
>CAYYGM010000124.1:0-12429 GCA_964471555.1 uncultured Phycisphaeraceae bacterium | reverse complement strand
CAATGATTCGGCCGGCGTTGAAAAGGGCTCCGGCGTCCCCAACAAGTAGAAGGTCGGCAAGGTCACCCAGGATCAGTTGCGCAAGATGGCTGAGGAAAAGGTCAAGGAAATGACCGGCCACAGCATCGAAGCCATGATGCGCACCATTGCCGGCACGGCCCGCTCCATGGGCATCGAAGTGGAAGGGTGAACGTGTCTGCCTGCTGATGTGTTCGAGCATCGGTGAGCAGGCAGCAGACATTCCGAATCGGCCAACCACGAGCCGTGAATCGTGGGAGACCCCCGGAACGAATCCCCCTGTTCCGGTGATCGAAAGGAAGTGGCTCATGCCCAAACGCAAGGGCAAAAGCAATCGCAATGGCAAGCGCGTCCGTGGTGATCGGGAGCAGGCGCCCGCCGAGGCGGTGCCTCTGGATCAGGCGGTGGCGACCCTGAAGAAATTCAAGGCCACCAAGTTCGACCAGTCGGTTGACATCGTGCTGTTCCTGGGCATCGACACCAAGCAGTCGGAACAGGGCATCCGCGGCTCACTGGCTCTGCCGCACGGCGTGGGCAAGAGCAAGCGGGTGATCGCCTTCTGTGCGGTCGATAAGGTCGAGGCCTGCAAGGCGGCCGGGGCTATCGAAGCCGGCGGTGAAGAGCTGGTCAAGAAGATCGAGGACGGCTGGATGGAGTTCGACGTGGCTGTCGCTGAGCCGCCCATGATGCGGGTGATCAGCAAGCTGGGTCGCGTGCTGGGCCCCAAGGGTCTGATGCCCTCGCCCAAGAGCGGCACGGTCAACGCCAACGTCGCCCAGGCAGTCAAGGAATACGCGGCCGGCAAGATCGAGTTCAAGAACGACAAGCAGGGCAACGTGCACGCTTCGATCGGCCGCATCAGTTTCAGCGCCGATCAGATCCGCGAAAATGCCCAGGCCTTCATCGACCAGATTCAGAAGATGAAGCCCACCACCACCAAGGGCCAGTACCTCAAGCGTGTCTGCCTCAGCGGCACCATGACGCCCTCGGTCACCGTGGCTGTGTAACTTCCGCAAGTGAGCGAGCCGCGACGTGTCGTCGCGGTCAACTGCCGCGACAGACCGCGGCTCGCAGAAAGAGCCTCACCATGAGCAAGCCCGTTAAAAACCTGATCGTTGACAGCTACAAGAAACGCTTCGAGGGACTGACCGGAGCCGTGCTGATCGACATCCGCGGCATCAAGTCCAACGACAACAACACGCTGCGTCACGGCCTGGCCCAGAAGCAGATCCGCGTCACCGTGGTCAAGAACAGCCTGGCCCGCCGCTCGTTCGAAGGCACGGAGCTGACGCCGCTGGACGACCTGATCGACGGCTCGGTCGCCCTGGCCTACCCGGTCAGCGACGACGTCAGCGTGGTCAGCGTCGCCCGTGAGCTGGTGGACGTCGCCAAGACGATCAACTTCGAGTTCCGCGGCGCCCTGATGGACGGCATTGTCTTCGGGCCCGACCAGATCAAGGAACTGAGCCAGTACCCGACCAAGGAAGAGGCCCAGGCCCAGGTCGTTCAGTTGCTGCTGAGCCCGGCCCAGAAGCTGGTCGGCTCGGTGCTCGGCCCGGGCCGCAAGGTCGCCTCGCTGGTCAAGGCCATTGAAGAAAAACTGGAAAAAGGCGAAACCATCGCTCGCAAAGCGGGCTGAAGAAATGAGTGAATGGGTGATTGCTTGAATGGGCGAATGATAAAAACCATTCAGGCATTCAAGGAATCACCAAATCATCAATGGAACCCTCTGCACCCGACTGGTCCGCCGCGGCGGATTAAAGACGGACAACGTGTCCCGACCTCTTGGGTGAGACGTGTACAGATGTAAGGATTCGAACCATGGCAGAAGTAGCAGCAGCAATCAAGGAACTGGGTGACAAGCTCGTCGGCCTGACCCTCAAGGACGCCGTTGACCTGGGCAACTACCTGAAGGAAGAGTACGGCATCGAGCCTGCCGCGGGCGGCGCGGTGGTGATGGCCGGCCCGGCCGGCGGTGCGGCGGAAGAAGCCGAGGAAAAGAGCACCTTTGACGTCGTGCTCAAGGGCGCCGGCGATCAGAAGATCAAGGTCATCAAGGTCGTGCGCGAAGCCACCGGCCTGGGCCTCAAGGAAGCCAAGGACCTGGTGGACAACGCTCCCAAGACCGTCAAGGAAGGCCTGCCCAAGGAAGAGGCCGAGAAGCTGGCCGCCTCCATCAAGGAAGCCGGCGGCGACGTCGAGCTCAAGTAACACCCGCCCCCGGAAGTCGGCAATCTTTCCCCCTCTCCCCTTGGGAGAGGGCCGGGGTGAGGGCCGAAGTCCTTTTCGCCCCCGTCAATTCAAGCAACTTCCACCGCCCCGCCGACACGGGGCGGTTTTTTTATGCCCCTCGCCCACGCACAACGCAACCTTGGGCACGTCACCAGCGCCGCCCAACAGGAGCGTGCGTTTAAGTCCGTATCTCGAATCTTTGCGGCATGCCGTTGGGTGCCACTGTCGCGTGCGGCAGTGCCCGGCTTCTTGCACAGCCGACGCGCGGCCATGGCGCCCGTTACAGCAAAACGAGATGCTCTCCAGCCGTCTTCATTCACTGTTTGCTGTTATTAGTTTTTTAGAAAACTAATAACAGCGTGGGGGACGATTCAGCGAGTGACCGCGGGGCCAAATGGGTGAGGTTATGCGTGACTGGGGGCTGCTTGTGATAGACGCTCGACCTCGGCCAGGAAGTCTTCCGCCTGGTCGGCGCTGTCGAATGGTTTGGCGACCTGCAGATAGAAGCCCTGCGGCGATAGCGCCCGCAAAGCGCCCAGGGCATCTTCCGGATCGACCGCCACCACCTGGATCGCTTTGCCCGCTTCCTGAATGCGGCGATACACGTGCAGCCAGTCGCAGGCCCTGCCGCCGCCGGCGCCGTAAACCCACTGCACGGCGTCGAGATCGGGCATATCCAGCAGCAGATCCAGGTGCCGCAACGCCTGGGGGCCGTCGAGGTGGAAGATGCTGCGCTGCAGCGGCTGCATCTCGACCAGGATGTCGGGCAGGATGGCATCTCTCGCATAGTCATCGCTGACCAGGCACCAGAAATCGCTGCTGGGCACGTAGGCGGGGCCTTCGTGCAGCGTTGCCAGCCACGTGGTGCAGGGCATGCCTGCGGCTTCCAGCTTGCGATAGCAGCGGTTGAACATCTCGACGTAGGCCTCCGACACGCGCCGGCCCACCTGCTTGAGCACCTCCGGGCAATCCATCACGTCAAAGCAGAGCGATTGCGGCTCACGCAACGAGGCGAGAATGTCGTAGTTGCCATGCAGGTCGGGCAGGCCCACGATGTAGCGCCCCTCGGCCCGCTCCAGAGCCAGGTCGGTCAGCCGCTCGATCGTCTGCCAGTACACATTGTCGAAGTTCAGCGGCATCTCCAGCACGCGCTGCCAGTCGGATGCATCATGCACAATGGGCGACGCCCAACTGGTGGTCTCGGAGAAATCCAACTCGCAGCCGAACGGCGTGGCACTCAGCTCGGGCCCGACGTTGGGTGTGTAGATCGGCAGGGGCGCGGCGTCGTACACCTGCGATTCCAGCCGCTTGATCACGCTGTCGATCACCTGCTCAACGTTCAACCAACGCTCGCGCAGTGCGGCCTGCGTCTGGTCCCGGCCTGGGATGTCCAGCGGGCCGCAGGGCTTGACGAACAGCGTGACCGGCGGCCGATCGAGCATCTCGCATCGCCACCACGCTTCAAAACGCTCCAGTGACGCTTGATAATCCGGTTTGAGACTGAATTGTCTTTGCATTATGCCACCCGCCAGTAGTCTGCGTGGTGGAAACGATAACCACTCAGCGCCTGTCCGTCATCAGCCGGCGGCGCCCACTTGGCATCAGGCTTGTACTCGAATGGTGTTTCGCCCCCGGCATAATCCGCCGCACGCCGCTGGCGCAGGCAACTCAGTAGCACCTTCTGTTTCAAGGGGATGTACTGCGGCGTATGCGGGCCGATGGTGGCTTCCACCTCGATGGGACGGAATTCGTAATACACCACCCGCCGCAACTGCGACTGCGCGGCCGGGGAGCCGTGCAGGGCCAGGGTGCTGTGGAACAGGACATCACCCGGCTGCACGGGCAGCGGCACGGCTCCATCGGTGCTGAACTCTTTGCTGCTGTTGAGTTGGGCGATGCGGGCCAGGGCCTGGTCGTGAGGCCAGCGGTTGGATCCCGGGATCGCCCACAGGCAGTTGGTCATGTCCGAGCCGTCGAGATAGAAATCAACGTTGACGGCCGCGGCGGTGGGATCGATGGTCAGACGCGATTGATCGTAGGGCTGGCCGTCGCGGTGCCAGGGGATCAATGCCCCCATGCCCTGCCGCTTGAAGACCATGCTGTCCCAGGTGGGCAGGAAGTTGCGGCCCTGGATCTTCTCAATACTGCGCAGGATGAAAGGATGGCCGAGCAGGGCTTTGTTGGCGGCGGTTTTGTCGATGACGTACTCGATGCGGTAAGGGGTGATCTTGCCGGTGACGCTGTGGCGGCGATAGTGGACGTCGTGCTCGTCGGTCCAGTCGTCGGCCGGGGCAACCTCGGGAATGCCCTGCACCGCGCGGTCCACCAGCACCTGTGTCTGCTGCTGCAGGGCGGTCAGTTCCGCGTGGTTGATCAGGTTGCGAATCAACAGCAGGCCGTTGTCCAGGAAGAACCGGGCCTGCTGCTCGGTGATCGAATCCTGTTGCCGGGCGTCGATGGCGGGGAGCTGGCTCATGACAAGCCTCCTTTCATTTGGCAGTTTCACAGATCAGAAGCAGGCTAACAGGTGGATAGCGGCAATTCATCCTGTATTCGGGGATAAATATCCGGTATCCTAAGATTCCAGCGGGGAGGTCAGGCTGTCAGGAACACGGGCATGAAAGGTGCGACAAGCCAGCAGGCCGGCACGCGACTGGAAGCGCCCTGGGGTTTTCAGGTCTGGTTCGGTCGGCCGCAGGTGATGCGCGACGCTCACCAGCATCAGGACGTGGAGATCAACTTCCTGCTGCGCGGTTCGGTGCGTTATGTGATCGCCGCTTCCACGGTAACGCTGCGCCCGGGCCGGCTGCACGTGTTCTGGGGCGCGACGCCGCATCAGTTGATCGGCAGGGAGGCGAAGACCGAGATGGCGTGGATCACGCTGCCGTTGAAGTGGCTGTATCACTGGCAGTTGCCCGACGCATTCAGCCGCGATCTGCTGGCCGGCCACATGCTGGGCGACCGTGCGGCGCTGGCGAGCGAACTGGACAACCTGCAGCGCTGGCGCGACGATTTATCCAGCGGCAAGGCGGATCGGGCCCGGGCGGCGGCGATGGAAGTCGAAGCGCGTCTGCATCGCATGGCCATCACAGGACCGCGAAAACTCAACCGCATGTCGGCAGCATCTCGGCGACATGGCCGGCATCACCCCACGGCTGCTCATGCGGAGCACGTCGAGCGCATGATCCGTTTCATGGTCGAGCATTTCGATCAGCCGCTGCGAGTGCAAGAGGTGGCGCGCCAGGTTGATCTACATCCCAACTACGCCATGACGCTGTTTCGCCGGCACACAGGGCTGAGCGTGGTGGACTATCTGACGCGCTTGCGCATCTGGCACGCCCAGCGTCTGCTGGTCAGCACCGATCAACGAGTGCTGGAGATCGCCTACGCCAGCGGTTTTGGTTCACCCAGTCGCTTCTATGAAGCCTTCACCGCGCTATGCGGACGCTCCCCGACAGCTTTCCGATCGTCCGTCCAAGGATGACATGTCCAGACGGTCAAAAAAACGCCTTACGCAATAGCATATTTACCAATGGTTTATGCTGCCGACTTGACAAGTGGCTCCCGGGTCGCTCAAGTGTCCTGCCCCAAGTGGGGGATAAACTGAACTACAGACAGGTGGCCCGCTGCGCCGATACCGCTCGTGACAGCCATGGCAGCCAAGAAGTCCTCGAAACGTTCCAAGTCTCGTCGTGCAACCGGCAAAACCAGTACTCGCAGCCAATCTGCGCCCAATGCCTCCGGCAAGCACCTGGTCATCGTCGAGTCGCCCACCAAGGCCAAGACCATCAATCAGTACCTCGGTCAGGACTACGTGGTGATGGCCAGTGTCGGTCACGTGCGCGACCTGCCGCCGCGCAATCCCAAGGGTGTTTCCAATCCCGTGCCGGGGGTGGATCTGCAGCACGACTTCGAGCCGACCTACGAGGTGATGAAGGAAAGCGAGAAGACGGTCTCGCAATTGCGGCGGGCAGCGAAGCAGGCGGAGGACGTCTGGTTTGCCACCGACTTGGACCGCGAAGGCGAAGCGATCGCCTGGCACCTGGTCCATGCCCTGGACTATCCACTGGCCGAAGCCAAGCGCGTCGTCTTCAACGCCATCACCAAGGACCAGATTGCCCACGCTTTCCAGAACCCGCACACGATCGACGTCAACAAAGTCGATGCCCAGCAGGCGCGGCGAATTCTCGATCGCATCGTGGGCTACCAGGTGTCGCCGCTGCTGTGGAAGAAAGTGGCCGGCGGTTTGAGTGCCGGGCGCGTGCAGTCGGTGGCGGTGCGGCTGACCGTCGAGCGCGAGCGGCAGATCGAAGGCTTCGTGCCCGACGAACATTGGAAGATCAGCGGCATTTTCGCTACGGAACCGGGCAAGGCCGGCGAACTGGCCAAGTCCTGGCAGCAGTGGCTCAGCAAGCACCAGGAAGACGGCAACGGGGCTACAGTCAAGGACAAGCTGGCCTGGCTGAGCAAGCAGCGCTGCATTCAGGCGGAGCTGGTCGAGTTCGAGGGTAAAAAGTTTGATCCGTCCATTGAGGTCGATCCCATCATCGGGCCGCTGGACGATCTTTCTCCGGACGCCATCCGAGCCCGCCTGCAACGGGCGGCCGAGGCATTTGCTGACGAGAACACGCATGATCTGACACCGCAAGTGGCTGCCGTGGCCGAGGCTTGCGGATTGCGCGGTGTCAAGCGTGACGCGGCGCCTGACCCTGAAGGCCGCGGCCCTGCCCGCTGGCGCCGCACGATCGCTGGCACGCCCGACAGCGCCCGCAGCGACTATCGCATCAAGAGCGTCGAGACCAAGCGCACGCAGAGCAATCCCTCGCCGCCCTTCATCACCAGCACGCTGCAACAGGCTGCCTCCACGCGGCTGGGCTTCCCCCTGCAGCGCACCATGCGCATCGCCCAGCAACTCTACGAAGGCATCAACATCCACGGCAAAGAGGGCCTGACCGGCCTGATCACCTACATGCGAACCGACTCGACGCACCTGTCCGGCCAGGCCCTGGACATGGCGCGGCATTACATCGAGACGGAATGGGGCAATCAGTATCTGCCGGACAAGCCGCGCTTCTATGCTTCCAGCAACAAGTCCGCCCAGGAAGCTCACGAAGCGATCCGCCCCACCGACGTGCAGATCACGCCCAAGCGCGTGCGCCCGCACCTGACCGACGAGCAGTACCGCCTGTACCAGTTGATCTGGGAGCGATTCCTCGGCTGCCAGATGACACCCGCCCAGTGGGACGCCACCACGGTGCTGCTGAGCCCGGCCGACGAAAAGGTCAACGCGGTGTTCAAGGCCAGCGGCCGGCAGTTGGTGTTCGACGGTTTCTATCGCGCCACCGGCGTGCCGCAGAGCGGCGAGCTGATCCTGCCCGAGTTGAAGCAGAATCAGACGCTGTCGCTGTTGGACATGACCGTGGCCCAGAACTTCACCAGCCCGCCGCCGCGCTACACCGAAGCGTCGCTGCAGAAGAAGCTGGAAGAGGAAGGCATCGGTCGGCCTTCGACCTACGCCTCCATCATCGCCACCATCCAGGACCGCAAGTACGCCCAGCAGATCAGCCGCAAGGATCGCAGGCTGTACGCAACCGACCTGGGCAAAGTGGTCACCGACATGCTGATCGAGGCGTTCCCCACCATCATGGACGTCGGCTACACCCGCGACATGGAGGAGGAACTGGACAAGATCGAGAGCGAGCACCACGACTGGCGGCAGATGCTTCGCCAGTTCTACGGCCCGTTCAAGGACAGTCTCGAACACGCCCACGAAAACATGCAGCACGCCAAGGCTGCCACCGAGCCGGCCCCGTTCAAGTGCGCTGAGTGCGGAGCGCCCACGGTCTATCGCTTCGGGCGCAACGGGCGGTTCCTCTCCTGCTCGCGCTATCCCGACTGCAAGTTCGCGGCGCCGATCGATCGCCATGGCAAACCGCAACAGCCGCAGCAGACCGACGTGCTTTGCCCTGAGTGCGGCGGCGTGATGACCAAGCGCACCGGCCGCTTCGGCCCGTTCCTGGGCTGCGTCAACTATCCCGAATGCAAGGGCATCGTGAAGCTGGATCCCAAGAAGGGCCACGTGATTCTGCCCAAAGCGCCGCCCATGACCAGTGACGTGCCGTGTCCCAAGTGCGAATCGCCGCTGTACGTGCGCGACTCCAAGCGCGGGCTGTGGCTGAGCTGCTCAACCTTTCCCAAATGTCGCGGCCGGGTGGCGTTCAACTCGCTGGATGAGAAGAAGCAGAAAGAGCTTGAAAAGGCCTGGGCGGAACATCTCAAGCAGAATCCCATCCCCGAGGTGCGCCTCGACAGCGGCCGCGTGCTGCACGAGGGCGAGGAATACCATCCCCAGATCTCTGAGGATGAAAACTCTCTGTCCACCTCCACTTCCGGGGGCGGGGAGAGCGATTCCGCCGACGCAGCCTGACTGATACAATCGCGCTCATGCCTGAGTCGCCCCTGCGCCGCGTTGCTCTGGCCACGGTCTTTGTGGTCATCGTCGTCTGGGCCCTGACCAAGGTCGTCGTGAATTCCGCCATTGCCTACGGCCGGCCCATGGGCGATGGGGGTTGGGTCGAGCAATGGAACGTGCGACTGGAGCCGGTGCGACAACAGCTTTCCGCCGATCACATCTACGGCTTCTCGATCCCCATTCTGGATGAAACAGACTCCGACTACGTGTACTTCCGCGGCGTCGATGAATACCTGCTGGCTCCGATCGTCATCAGTGACACCACCGACTGCCCGCTGGTGCTGATCGACTGCGTTGAAGAAACGCAACTGGAACAGTACCTCGCGGAGCACGGGGAACTGGTCATCGAGCAACGCTTCGGGTGCGGGCTGGCCTTGATGCGGGTGGGGGAGAAGCATTGATCTGGGCCAGGGGCATCATCAGTCTGCTGGTGGCCTGGGGCATCGGCTGGGGCATCGTGGTGATCGTGGCCCCGACACTGCGCAGCCGGCGGGGCGCCACCGCGGTGGCAGGGGTGTTCAGTGCTACGGTCGGGCTGGTGGTCACCACATACCTCTACTGGCTATGGATCACCCTGCTGCGAACAACGGGGTTGCCTTACCTGGCGTTGGAAGCGGTGGTCGTCGTGACCCTGGCGGTGTGGGCACATCTGCGCTGGCACGCTGTGCCGCGACCTTCGCTGCCGGCCGGGCGCATGAATTGGGCAACATGGCTGATTCTGCTGGTGATCGCCACGGCGATGGTGATGACTTTCGCGGGATTGGCGGTGGCGGTGCTGCACAAGCCGCACGGGGGCTGGGACGCCTGGGACTTCTGGAACGTCAAGGCCAAGTATCTCTATTTCGCTGAGCCGACATGGACGGCCGCGTTCCTGGGCGGGGCCTGTCACGGTGACTATCCGCTGCTGCTGCCGCTGACGATCGCCCGCATGTGGTGCTTCATGGGCAGCGACTCGGTGGTCGGGCCGCAGTTGGCGGTGATGTTTTTCATGCTGGTGCTGACGCTGACGCCGGTGGCGGCATTGGCCATGTTGCGCGGTGGGATGGCTGCGATGCTGGGCTTGTTGATCCTGCTGAGTTGGCCGTACCTGCTGATCCACTCAGCCATGCAGTACGCGGACCTGCCGCTGGCGGCCGTGCTTTTGGCGGCGGCCTTGGCGGCGGTGCTGGCCCTGGAGAACCACGAGCCCGGGCACCTGTGGTTTGCCCTGACCGGCCTGCTGGGCATGTCCGCGGCGTGGACCAAAAACGAAGGGATTCCATTCATCATCGTGCTGGCCGTGTCGATGTGCCTGGTCATGCTGGTGCGAAGGCGCGGCGGACGGATGTTGATCGTCATGCTGCTGGGCGCTGCGTTGCCGCTGGCCTGCCTGCTGTGGATGAAGCTGGTGTACGCCCCGGCCGACGACCTGACGGGCCAGGCCGGCTTCCCCGTGATGTGGGCCAGGGCACAGGATTACACGCGGCATCTGCGTATCCTGCATACGCTGCGCTTCATTCTGCTGCTCTGCGTGAACGGCTGGTTGTTCTGGCTCCTGGTGGCCGTGTGGCTGCTGCTGCGGGGCGTGCGGATCGGGGCCGGGGCCTGGGTGTGGCTGGCGGTGGCGGCGACGCAGTTGGTGGTTTACTACCTGATTTACTTGTTCACACCGTACGAATTGTCGTGGCATCTGTACACCTCAGCCCTGCGCTTGTTCACACAGGTCTGGCCCCTGCTGGCGCTGCTGCCGATCGTGCTGGCCCGGCCGGCGGGACGACTTGATTACAATCCACCACCATGTCCCCACGACGACGAGGTATCGCCGGCAACCTGCTGATCGTGATGATGGCGGTGGTGGCCTTCATGCACGTGGGCATGCAGACCAACCGACTGGCCCGCCTGCCGTGGGACTCTCCTGTTGACCTTGCGCGCTGGTCACAGGTGCGCTGGCAGTTGCCTGCCGACCGAATCTACCGCGTGCAGCCGGATTTCGGCCCCGGCAGACAACCCTACAACCTGCTGCTGGCTCCGCGGCACGTCGATCAGGAAAGCGATTCGCCCTGGGTGCTGCTGGATGGCGAAACCGGCGGCCGGCCAGCGCAGAATGCCGACGTGGTGCAGGATCTCGGCGACGGTTTCTTCCTGTTACGGGAGCAGAAGCCGTGATGCTGGTGCTGACCACAGGGCAGGCGCTGTGCTCGTTCGCCGCGGCATGGATCGTGGGGCAGGCGGTGATTGCGAAAGTGGATGGTGGCCGGCGACCGGGTCCGCTGCTGTGGCCGATGACCATGCTGGCGGGCGTGGCGCTTTGCTCGGGGCTGTACTGGCTTTGGATCGTGCTGTTGCGAGCGACGGGATTGCCCTACCTGGCAGTGGAACTGGCTGCGGTTGTCGTGGCCATGTGGATGCTGCGATCCACGCTTCGCGGCGATGGTGATGCGCTGCCGCGATCGTGGTGGTTGATCCTTCCGGGGGCGATGCTGATTCTGTTGTTGATTGCCGCGGCGGTGCAGAACCACGTGGACTCGTTCGGCGGCCAGGATGCGTGGTACATCTGGAACGTCAAGGCCCGTTTTCTCTATCACGCACAGGAGAATTGGACGCTGACCTTCGACAAGGTAGCCGGGCATCGCGACTATCCGCTGCTGCTGCCGATCACGGTGGCGCGGGCCTGGTGTTACGTCGGTGATGACGGGCCGGTCGGGCCGCGCACGGTGAGCATCGTGTTTTTTGTGCTGTGGGTGACGACCATTTTCACCGGTGCGGTGAAGCTGCGCGATGTGCGGGCAGCGATTGTGGGATTGATGATGTTCGTCATGATGCCGTGGGTGCTGCGCGATGCGGTGTGCCAGTATGCGGACATTCCGGTGTCGGCGTACATGAGCGGCGCCCTGCTGGCGACAGTGATCGCGTGGGAGCAACCCGGACAGCCACGACGCTGGCTGATCCTGGCCGGACTGCTGGCGGCCGCAGCGGCGTGGACCAAGAACGAAGGGGCAGCCTTCTGCGTGATCCTGCTGCTGGTCGGCACCGCATGTCTGCTTATCAGCCGAACGCGGCGAAGCAGTCTGCCGTGGCTGTGGGCGGGTGCGGCCGGCGTACTCATCGTGCTGCTGTGGATGAAGTTGGGTTACGCCCCGCGCAGCATCCAGTTGCAGGCCCCGGATTCCGAATCGCGCTGGGCGGCGTTGCTCGATCCGCAGCGCCAGGCACAATTGTGGCGGGCCTTCAAGTTCGCGGCGCTGCACCACGTGGGCGGCAGCTTGTGGTTGATCGCCCTGCTATGGCTGCTGCTGCGCGGGGTGCGCATGGGAGCGACGGCAGCGATGTGGTTGCTGGTGCTGCTGGGACAGGCGGCCGTATGCGGTCTGGTGTATCTGCTGACGCCGTACGACATCGGCTGGCAACTGTCAACTTCGTTCACGCGGGTGGTGGGCCAGATCTGGCCGATGATGGCCCTGCTGCCGGTGGTGCTGGCGCGGCAGACGGCGACAGGAGAAGTAACCGCCGCCGAACCGCCCTCGCCCGCAACGGTGCGTTAACGAACATTTCGCTCATTCCCGCCAGCGTCCAAGAGTTTGCATCGATCGAAGCTACCGCGGGTATCTATTATGCGAAATGCACTCTGAACTTGCCTGTTTCTCCGCCGCTTGCCGCTTGGCGAAACGCCGCCGCGAGATCGGATGGTATCGCGAAGCCGCCAGCGGCGGAGTGTGCAGATTGAGAAG
>CAYYGM010000123.1:0-12446 GCA_964471555.1 uncultured Phycisphaeraceae bacterium | reverse complement strand
CGGCCGGGCGGATTCTCTCACAAAGTCTGGCTCAAGATTCGGGGAGGGGGTCATCCGTGAAACTTCGAGGAACACATCACAAGAGAGCGTTCACGCTCATCGAACTATTGGTGGTGATCAGCATCATCGGCCTGCTGATCGCGCTGTTACTGCCGGCCCTGGTCAAGGCCCGCGAGTCGGGCCGCGTGGCGCAATGTTTGACGCAGCAGCGGCAAATGCGCACCGCAGCCGCCGCTTACCAGGTCGAGAACAAGGAGCATTTCCCTTATCAGGTCAGCCCCGTGGTGGGCACATACTATGACGTGTCTCCGTCTGGTAACCCTCAATACGGTGCAAATGGCCCCCTTATCAAGAACTGGAGCTGGCTCTGGTGCCTGCTGACCTACTTGCAGCAGGAGAATAGCGGTTGGAATGTGCTGGTTTGCCCCACTGCCCGCTATCTCGACCAATTTCAACCAGAAGTACGCGAGTACCACAACAGCTATCGAGCCTGCGGCCCCGTTACGGCTCTGGGTGGATTCCAGTACAAGAATCAGTCCCGCGTTGTTGCCTTTTTCGACAACCCGACGCCTACCAATGGCTGCGCGGTTCGGCCGTACATCACCGGAAATCCTGCCAACATTACAGACATGCAGGCCCAGCTTACCCAAAGCATATGGGCCGGCTGGATGATGTGGAGGTCACCACCGGAATTGGTTTCTAACCAGCCGCACAATGAGGGCCGCGTCCATGCTTTCCTCGATGGTCATGCTGAGCTTCGTAAATGGAGTGACGTCACCTGCTCGGAGTTCGGTATCCTGATCGGCACAGCCCCCAACGGCCAGGATATCCAAGAGCAGGATCAGTTCACGGACTTCGGCTACGTCTACTTCGACTGATCTCCATCTCCTGAAAAGTGTTTCCTCCGACCGGCGATGCAAGTCGTCGGTCGGTTTTTTTGTGGTGGGCTGCTTTGAGATTTAATTCGCTTCTGAAGCGAGCCGGCCCGTGTCGGGCCGGTGCCGGGCTGACACAGCCCGGCTCGCTGACGGAAAATCGAGCGACCGTTTGCTTAGAGAGCGTGTGAGATGGGGAGCACTTCGAGCCAGGGGGGGGCCACGGCCGCGTGCGGCCGTGTCGATCGTGAACAGGTCACCGTCCAGCACGGCCGCACGTGGTCGGGGCACCCATCTCACACACTTTCTTCCTGACCCATGACCGGTTTTTAGGCCGGTCGTCCCCGCACAATTGGCCCGCTATACTGATGGATCTATGCAATCCATCATCACCGGCAAAGCGTACGTCCTCGGCGACGACATCGACACCGACCAGATCATCCCGGCCGAGTATTTGGCCTACGATCCGTCCAACCCCAAAGAGCGGCCGTACTTCGGCATGTACGCCAACGTCGGTGTGCCCGAGGGCCAGCGCGGCCTGCCGGACGGGCACATCCCCTTCGTGCCCGAGGGCCAGTTCAAGAGCGAATACCAGATCATCGTGGGCGGCAAAAACTTCGGCTGCGGCTCCTCGCGCGAGCACGCCCCGCTGGCATTGGCGGAGGCCGGCTGCACGCTCATCATCGCCCAGTTCTACGCCCGCATCTTTTTCCGCAACTGCGTCAACGGCGGCTATGCGCTGCCCTGCGAGTGCGCCACCCGTCTGATCGAGGGTGAAATCTCCACCGGCGATCAACTGGAAGTAGACCTGGACAAGGGCCGCTTCACCAACAAGACCACGGGCAAGAGCTACGCACTGAAGCCGTTGGGCGACGTGAAGCCGATCATCGAAGCCGGCGGCGTCTTCGCCTACGCCCGGCAAAGCGGCATGTTGGCGAGCTGACGCGGTTGATGGTTGTTGGGTTGATGGTTGATGGTTTTGGGTTGTTGGTAAGACGCAAGCGTGCATCGCGCGTCAATCTATCTTCACCCGCAAACCAACAACCAACAACCAACAACCAATAACCACCAACCATCACTCACGGCTCGATCCAGCGCACCTGTGCGGCGCCGCCGCTGTTGTTGCCGCCGCCGTCGCCGGGGGGCAGGCCGTTCATCAGGTTATCCACCTGCCGCTGGTTCATGGCTCGATCATAGATCGCCAGCCGATTCAACGTGCCCAGCCAGGGGTACGAGCCGGCCGGTGAGTTGGCGAGCATGAAGCGATAGGCGGCGTTCCAGTTCAGCAGATCGCCGGGCTGATCGGTGGCGCCCGCCAGCACGCCGTTGTGGTAGAAGTGGACGGAGGTGCCGTCAAAGGTGACCAGCACATGGGTGAGCGCATCCTCAACCAGGTCGTCATCGCTTTCGATGGCCGGTGGATTGTTGCCGGTGGCGGAGTTGCGCAGGCGCACATCGTGGGCGGCATTGCGGGTGTAGAGATCGAGGTTGGCATCGGAGCCGGAGTTTGCGCCGAACCAAAGCAGGCGGCGGGCGGTGCTGTCGAGTGTGGAGGGGGTGATCTCCATTTCGAGGGAGAACTCGCCGGTGGCGGTGATGCCGTTAAAGACCTTGCCCGGCGGCTGCGGACAGCGCAGGATGGTGCCGCTGTTGAGCGTGAGACCGCCGCCGCTGACCCATGACACGGCCGCGGTGTTTTCGATGAACAGGTCGAGCGGATCACCCAGGCCGCTGGTGTCGCGGACGACGTAGCTGGGTTCACTGCGATCGCCGATGGGGTTGCTGTTGTAGAGATTGGAGATCTGGCCGGCGTCGAGCACCTCGGTGTAGATGCGCACATCATCGAGGCGGCCGCGGAAGTAATCGGTCAGGGGCAGATGATTCAGGTCGCCGCTGTTCTGCGTGCCGGCCCCCAGGACCAGCGGCTCGTAGTTGCCGATGCCGCCGGAGCTGTCCGCCAGAGCGCCGGGATAGTTGGTGGTGTCGCGCAGGGTGCCGTTGACATAGAGTCGCAGGCCGCCGGCCCCGAAGGTGACCGCCACGTGGGTCCAACTGTTGTTGGGGATGCCGCTGCAGGAGACCTGGAACTGGTTGCCGGTGCCATAGGGTGATGAGCCGTCGGTTTCCAGCCGGGCGTAGAGCGTGTTGCCGCTGGTGTAGATGTGGATATGTCCGCCGGTGTCATAGCCGGAGGAATCTTTGGAGAAGATCGCGTGGCTGCCGGAGAGGGTTTCGGGGTAGAACCAGAAGGCGACCGCGCCGTGGTGCAGCAGGTAGTCGTCGTGGTGGGGGATGAGGACGAAGTCGTTGGAGCCGTCGAAGCGGATGGCGGTGTTGGTGGCCGGGCGAGCGCCGCTCTGGTTGAAGCTGACGCCGCCGTGGGCCTGGCCGTCGTTGACGCCCAGGTCGTCGTGCACGGGCACGATGTGGAAGCCGGGCAGATCCATGTCGATGTGAATCGCCGCGTCGTCTTTCAGGCTCAGGTCGTCATAGACATAGACCGCGCCGTAGATGGCTGCGTCATCTTCCATGATCAAGTCGCGGGCGGCATAGATGGTGCCGCAGACGATCGACCCCTTGTCGATGTCGAAGTCGCGGCCGCTGTTGTACTGGTAGATGGTGACCCGCCCGGCGCCGGTGGTGTCGTTGTTGAACTGGGCGCCGTTGGTGATGCTGAAGGAGTCGGCGACGTAGAGTTCGAGGCTGGAGCCGGCGGGCACCTGGATGGTTCCGCCGTTGAGGTCGAAGTCGTCGGTGACCCAGATGCGCACGTGGCCGCTGATGCGGAGCGTGGCGTTGTTGTTGATTTTCAAATCAGTGTAGCGGGTGTCGGTGTTGATGACGGTGGTGCCGCTGCCGTAGGTTTTGTTGCCCAGATAGCTGAAGGAGCCGCCGGGCGAGCTGAGCGAGGGCAGGGAGAAGCTGACGGACTGCTCATAGCGGTTGCCGGTGATGCTGCCGGAGCCGGAGATGTTGACGACATTGGTGGGGTTGGCGCCGGGATAGTTGTAGGTGCTGCCGACCAGGGTGGCGCGATCGCGTACGACGATGGAGTTGTTGTCGCTGGTGTTGGTGACGAGGATGACCGGCTGATTGCGGTTGGCGCCGCCATAGGCGCCGCTGTTGCCGTGGTAGCCGTCGATTCGGGAATCGTCCTCCAGGTCCACGTCGTCATCGATGGCCACCGCGCCGCCGGAGCCGTCGTCGTCGAGTTTCCAGTGTCCGCGCAGCTCGACGGATGGCTGGGATTCCTGGAACTCGTAGAGGGCCAGGATCTGCGGGATCACGCCGGAGCCGGAGGACTGGCTGCGCGGCTGAATGACCAGGCCGATCAGGGCCTGACGGTTGGGGTGGGTGGTGGTGGCGGTGACGGTGACGGTGCCGGGATTATCGGTGACCTGGTAATCGCCCGCCGAGTGGGCGCTGGAGGAGTTGACGTCGTTGACGCCCATGACCAGCGGATCGGACCAGGAGTAGCCGTAGGGCTGACCGACCTGGGCGCTGCCGATGACCACGTCGCCGTCGGAGACATCGAGCGGTTCGGTGGAGATGCTGACCGGGCCGGCATTGGTGGCGGTGTTGCTGGTGCGGATGGGCGCGGTCTGGCTGACGTGCTCGTACATGCGGGAGGCGACGGCCTCATCGTCGGGCCAACTGGACCAGGTGATGCGGATCTGGTTGTCGTCGGCGGCCGCAATGCCGATCTCGCGCAGGTAATAGATGTAAGAACGTGCCCCCACGCCGGTCGATTCGTAAGCCGAGGCCGCGATGGTCAACGGCTGGTGGCCGTAGCTGATGGAGGTGATCGTGTTATGGGTTTCCGCACCGACGGTGACCACCAGCAGGCGGTCCTCGCCATCGGCGGCGGAGATGTATTTGCCGTTGGCCCAGTTGGTGATCGGTTCGACCGTGTCGTGCGCCAGGGCCGACATGGCCGACCACTCCATCAGGCGTTTGAGCAACTGTTGGCCGTCACTGTTGAGATCGCCCGCGTCAAACCCGCCAAAAGGCGAAACCGAGCGTCGCCCCGGCGCGGTCGTGCCGTTCAGCAGCGGCTGGCCCATGTCCACCACCGCCACCACCCGCGACTCGTTGCCCGGCAACCAGGCCAGCGGGCGCACGGAACTGGCCACGGTGCCGGCCGGGTATTCCGATGTGCCCACCGCGTTTGACACCACTAGGTCGCCGATGGCAAACGGTGAGGTGACGTAGTGCGTGTTGTCGACGATGCGAATGGTGTTGCCGGCCGACGAACCGCCGCCGCTGGCCAGGCCCAGTTCGTTGTTCATGTCGCTGTCTTCGAACACCACCGAGGCGGTCGTGCCCGTCAGCCGCGTGCCCACGGTGTTGTTGCCGCCGTCGTCAGGCACGTACACCACGTGTGCGTCGGCGATCGCCGCGTCGTATGCATCCTGCGTCGAGTTGGCAGCCAGCAGATTCACATTCCAGCCCCAGCTTTCGATCAACTGCTTGCGCGAGGATTCATCGCTGGTCAGGTTGTCAGGATCAACCACGATCATCAGCACATCCACCGGCCCGCTCCACAACGTGCCCGGCCAGACCGTGGCACTGACCTTGTGCGTCACCCCCTGGAAGTTGGAAACGACGGTGATGGTCACCGGATCGGAGTTGTCGTCGTTCAGGTCGCCGTCGGTTTCGTCGCCGCTGATCGTGCCGTCGCCGTCCTCGTCGTAGCCGTCCACACCCCAGACCGAATAGGTGCCGCCCTCGAAGGCCGCGTCGGCGGTCCACAGGCCGTTGCTCAGGTCCGCGCGCCAGGTGCTGCTGGAGCGCACGTGCTGGATGCTCATCAGCAGCGCGGACTCAGCGATGGAGCGGGCCTCGGCATGGGCAGAAACGTTCTGGGCCACGGCCGTGGATGTGGTCTGCTGCGAAAGAAATGACAGCGTCAGCACCGTACCCAGCAGCAGCGCGATCATCACCAGGATCAGGGCGATGCCGTGCCCGCGGCGCGGGTGTCGGGTGTCGGGTATCGGGTATCGGGTCGTGGACCGCATCGTGATTCAGTTCCGCAGCGAAACCGCGGCGATGGCGACGTCGCTCAAATCGCCGGCCGAAAGCGTCAGGCGCAGGCCCAGCAGGCGGGCTTCCTGCGCGTCATCATTGTCCAGGGTCAACTGCCAATCCGTGACGTTGCCGGCCCACAGCGCTGGGACCAGATCGTCCGTGGCGATCAGGGTGTTGGTGGCGATTTCGAAATCGTCATCCAGTGCGTATTCCGTGTCGGTCGCGTCCGGGTCCGGCTCGTAACTGGTCAGCGTGTCGGCGTCGGCGTCGTAATCCAAGCGCTGCAATTCCGCTGTGCTGGGTGTGCCGTCGCCGTCGGCGTCGTATCGCCACAGCACCAGGTAATTGTCGCCGGCCTCCAGCACCATCGAGCTCTGCCGCACCGCGGCCGTCACCCGGGAACACAGCGCTTTGCTCTTGACCGCCAGCTCGCGCAGCTCTCGGCTGCTGGTGGTGCCGTAGCCCACCGCCGCCATCATGCTGGCGATGGCCGCGCCGATCAGGGCCGTGCAGGTCAACGCGATCAACAACTCAACGATGGTGAAGGCACGGTGATGGCAGAGGGCAGATCGCTGATAGCAGATGGATAAGACAACGGGTCGTTGCCGCGCCTTTCCATTTGCCATCCGCCATTTGCCATCTGCCATTCCCATCATCCCACCTCCTGCGGCACGAAGCGGTTGATCGACCAGGTGCGTCCGCGCTGGTCGGTGACGGTGACGGTGATCAGCAGGCCGTCGAGATCCTGGCCCAGGACGTTGCGGGTGGTGTAGGTGGCGCTGACCGAGCGGGTGAAGACCTGGTAGGGTTGGCCGTAGAGTGAGCCGGCAAAATCCGCGACTTGGCCGGGGTCTTCGCTGTAACCGTCATAGTCGTCAGCATTGTCAAACTCGTCACGATCATCCTCGCCGCTCTCCGGCCCGGCCGCCGAGGCGCCGTCGGGATCGTCGTAGGGCTTGCTGAGCACCTCGTCCATCATCGCTTCGGCCAGGGCGGTGGCCCGCACCTCGTGGATGGCCTCATAGACGTGCATCTGTCCGCTGACCACCGCCTGCGTGAAGGCCGCCACGATGAACAGCAGGATCGCCGAGGCCAGCAGCACCTCCGGTAAGGTGAACCCGCCGTTGTGCCGATGGCAATGATCAGACCTTGGGCGCACGATAAGCCTCCAGAGTTGGATATCGGCCGTAGGGCGAGGCCGGTTAAGGGATCAAGCGATGGCAAATGGCAAATGGCAGATGGCAGATGGAAAGGCGCGGCAGCACCCCGTTGTCTTATCCATCTGCCATCTGCCCTCTGCCCTCTGCCATCACCGCGCCTTCACCTTCGTCGAGCTGCTGATCGTGATCCTGATTTTGGGCATTGCCGCCGGCCTGGTCGTGCCGCAGATGGGCCATACCGCATCCACCAAACTGGTCGAGGCCGCCCGCCTGCTGGCTGCCGATCTGGGCGAGGCGCAGATTGAATCGATGTCTCACGGCGAGGATCTGCGCCTGGTGGTGTTCGATCCCGATAACAACGCTTACCAGATCGCGCCCGCGTCCGATCCCGACACGCCGATCACCAACCCCATCGGCAACATGCCTTACCGTGTGACCTTCGGCTCCGACCGGGCCGGGGCACTGACCGGCGTCACCATCCAGAACCTCAGCGTCGGCGGCGATGATAAACTCGGCTTCGGCATCTACGGCCAACTCGACCAGACCCCCGACGCCACCATCACCCTCGCCTGCGAAGGCAAAACCATCACGCTCACCGTGCAGGCCTCGACCGGCGAAGTGACCATCAGCGGCGTGAACTGAATCCCCTCCCGGCGGCGAACTAATCGCAAGTCGGCGGAGGTCGCTTCAGCGGCCGTCGCTTACCGTTTCACGCTTACCCGCGCAACAGACGACGGATGGTAAACCGTCTTCCGCCGCAGTGTTCATTCCGCCGTCTCGAAGCGGAAACTGGCGATCACCGGCGAGTGATCGGAGCCGCCCAGCAACTGCTCATCGTGCAGCACGCGAGCGGAGCCGGGCACCAGCGACTTGGCCAGCGCGGGACTGGCCAGGATGTAGTCGATGGTGGAGCGGTAGGGGGCCTTGAGATAGCTGATGCGCTGTTCGGCCGGCAGGCCGGCGTGCACGTCGATCAGGCTTTTTCCCGTGGTCAGGGCGCTGATGGCCGGGTCGCCGGGCGTGTCGTTGAAGTCGCCCATGATGGCCAGCCTTGCATCGGGATTCTGCTCGAGCAATCCATCGATGATCTTGCGGGCCATGGTGGCTTCCGCCAGTCGCCAGTTTTTGCTGTTGGGATCACCCTCCGAATCGTGCCGGCTCTTGAGGTGCACCACGAACACGTCCAGCGGCTTGCCATCCGGTGCTTCAAGCGTCACCCGCCACAGATCGCGGGCGAACGTCCACGTCTGTTCCTCGCCCGGCAGTGTCAGCTCCAGGAAGCGATAGCTGGTCAGGCTCAGGATGGGCAGCCGGCTGATGATGCCCAGGTTGATGCCGCGCGTGGAGTTGGTGTGGTCGGCCGCGACGTAGCGGTAACCGGCATCGGGCAGAAAGTCGCTGATCATGGCGTGCAGTTCGTACTCGTTCTCCAACTCCTCGAAGGCGCAGACATCAGGGTTCACCTGCCGCAGCGCGTTGGCGATCGCCTCCCACTCCTTGCGCGGCTTGACGTCGCTGTCCTGGTCATCCGTGTAGGGATCATCGAAGACATCGAAGGCGTTTTCGATGTTATACGCCGCGAGGGTGACCGTCTGCTGCCCGGCCAGGGCGGCATGGGCGATCGACAGCACGGCCAGCAGAACGCAAAGAGCGATAAGTTTGGGCTTCATGCCATCAGTTTAGCACACTGTCCTGCCGCAAGGGGACGCCCCGGGGCGGTGCCAAAGTGCATCCCATTTTGTTGCAGCGGGCGCCACGGCCGCGCGTCGGCTGTGCAGGGAACCAGGCACTGCCGCACGCGGCAGTGGCACCCAACGCTACGCTACCAGGATTCGGGATGCCAAATAAAGCGGGCGGGAAAGGCAATTCGTCTTACCGGGCACCAAATCCACACCTCCCGATCCCCGATGATAAACTGCGGGAGGTCCTATGATGTCCACTATGGTGCGCCTGGAAATGGCCGACTTCGTGATCCGTGACCTTGGCTCGTGCTTGTACGATTCGCCCCTGGCGGACCTGGCCATGCACCGGGCCCATACCCCGCGCTTCGTGGACGACGAGCAGCGCATGCTGCTGCACAATCACCTCTCGCACATCAATGCCACCGGCGGACTGGACGCCCAGCCCACACTCGAAATCGCCGGCCCACGCCGCAAAATCTTCTTCAACCCCGCGGATACCACCATCGGCATCGTCACCTGCGGCGGCCTCTGCCCCGGCCTCAACGATGTCATCCGCGGACTGGTCATGGAGTCGTGGTATCGCTACGGCATCCGCAATATCCTCGGCTTCCGCTTCGGCTACAAGGGCCTGGTCCCCGACAGCGAATTCGCTCCCATCAAGCTCGACCCCGAACTGGTCAGCGAGATCCACGAGCAGGGCGGCAGCATGCTCGGCTCCTCACGCGGCCCGCAGGACACCAGCGAGATCGCCGACCGTCTCGCCGAGCTGGGCGTCAACATTCTCTTTGTCATCGGCGGCGACGGCACCCTGCGCGGCGGCCTCGACATCTCACGCGAACTGCACAAACGCAACGCACCCATCTCACTGATCGGCGTGCCCAAGACCATCGACAACGACCTGCTGTGGATCGATCGCAGCTTCGGCTTCGACACCGCCTACACCGAGGCTGTCAACGCCATCATCAGCGCCCACAACGAGGCCCGCGGCACGTACAACGGCATCGGCCTGGTCAAACTCATGGGCCGCCACTCCGGCTTCATCGCCGCCCACGCCACCCTCGCCACCAGCCACGTCAACTTCTGCCTCATCCCTGAAATGCCCCTGCTGCCAACCAGCAACATGGCCTTCTTCGATGCCCTGCGCGAACGCCTGCAACGCCGCCATCATGCCGTGATCGTCGTGGCGGAGGGCGCCTTCCAGGATCAGATCAAGATGGCCCAGCAGGCCGAGGACAGCACCGACGCCTCCGGCAATACCAAGCTGCTGGATGTCGGCACCTTCCTGGCTGAACGCATCGGCAACTACATGAGCGAGCTGGGCATCGAGCATTCGCTCAAGTACATCGACCCCAGTTACATCATCCGCTCCGTGCCCGCCACACCTTCCGACTCCGTTTACTGCTGGCGGTTGGCTCAGAACGCGGTGCACGCCGCCATGGCCGGCAAAACCGAGATGGTCGTCGGCCGTCGTCACGGCACCATGGTGCACATGCCCATCGCCGCCGTCACCGCCGGCCGCAACCGCGTGGACCCCGAATCCGACATCTGGCTCAGCGTCCTGGAAACCACCGGCCAACCCGCGGTGTTCGCCTGAGCAAGTCTCATAGCGGCCGCGGAGAGAAACAAAATTAGCCACGGATGAACACGGATGTTCACGGATAGGAGTGCATACTTCCTTTATCCGTGTCTATCTGTGTTGATCCGTGGCTAAACTCCGCGCGCTCCGCGGCCTCCGCGAGACATCACACCGCCTTGTCAGGTTTGGCGTGCGTTTGCACGCGCAGCGACAGTTCCTTCAACTGGGCATCGTCCACCGGGGCCGGCGCTTCGGTCATCAGGTCGGCGCCCATCTGCGTCTTGGGGAAGGCGATCACGTCGCGGATGTTGCTGGTGCCGACCAGGTGCATGACCAGGCGATCGAGTCCGAAGGCCAGGCCGCCGTGGGGCGGTGCGCCGTATTGCAGGGCGTCGAGCAGGAAGCCGAACTTCATCCTGGCGGCTTGCTCATCGATGCCCAGGAGTTTGAAGACGCGCTGCTGCACATCCGGGCGATGGATACGGATCGAGCCGCCGCCCAGTTCGCTGCCGTTGAGCACCAGGTCGTAGGCTTTGCTCTTGACGTTGGCGGTGTCGGATTCCATTTTGTCCATGTCGGCGTCGAGCGGCGCGGTGAACGGATGGTGCAGCGAGTCCCAGCGCTTCTGCTCGTCGTTCCATTCCACCATCGGGAAATCGACCACCCACAACCATTTCCACTCGCCCGGCTTGATCATCTTCAGATCGTGGGCCAGCTTGACCCGCAGCTCGCCCAGCGTGCGATGTACGACGGTTTTCCTGGGGCTGACACCGAAACAGAGCAGGTCGCCGTCCTTGGCTCCGGTGCGTTCGATCAGGGCAGCGGTGATCGGCTCAAGGAACTTGGCGACGCCGGTGGTCAGCTTGCCTGATTCGATCTTGCACGTCGGCAGGCCGCCCGCGCCGAACTGCTTGACCCACTCGGCCAGCGCGTCCGTCTCCTTGCGGCTCATCGAACCGCCCCCCGGCACGCAGATCACTTTCACCAAACCACCCGCTTCGATCGCGCCCTTGAACACTTTGAAATCCGTCTGTTGCGCCAGGTCGCTGACATCCACTAACTCCATGCCGAAGCGCAGGTCCGGCCGATCCGACCCGAAGCGGCCCATCGCCTCGGCATAACACATCCGCTCGACCGGCGGCACCTCCACGCCCAGCACCTGCTTCCACACCTCGCGGATCATGCCTTCGCAGATGCTCATCACATCATCCGGCTCGACAAAACTCATCTCCAGATCGATCTGCGTGAACTCCGCCTGGCGATCGGCCCGCGGATCCTCATCACGGAAGCAGCGCACGATCTGAATGTACTTATCCACCCCGCCCACCATCAGAATCTGCTTGAACAACTGCGGGCTCTGCGGCAGGGCGTAGAACGAGCCCGGCTGCAAACGCGACGGCACCAGGAAGTCGCGCGCCCCTTCCGGCGTGCTGCGGCAGAGGAAGGGCGTCTCCACTTCGTAGAAGCCGTGCTTATCGCAGTAGTCGCGGATGATCTTGGCCACACGATGGCGCGTGCGCAGGATGTGCTGCATCTGCGGCCGACGCATGTCGATGTAGCGATAGCGCAGGCGAATCTCTTCACTGGTCTGGGCATCGTCCGGCGTGAACGGCGGCGTGCTGGCTTTGTTGAGAATCACCAGCTCGCTGACTTCCACTTCGATCTGACCCGTGGCCAGCTTGGGGTTGGCCAGCGACTGGCCCTTGTCGTTGACGCCGCGATCGACCACCTTGCCCGTGGCCCGCACCACGTCCTCGTGCCGCAGACCCTCGGCCACCTTGTGCGCGCTGCCGGCCAGGTCGGGGTCGAACTTGAGCTGGGTGACGCCCTCCCGGTCGCGCAGGTCGATGAAGATCAGCCCGCCGTGATCGCGGTAGTTGTTCACCCAGCCCGCCAGCGTGACGGTTTGGCCGACGTGGGTGTCCCGCAATTGTCCGCAGGTGTGGGTTCGCATGGTCATGGTTCGATCCTTGTGTTGCATCTGTCGAAGGCGGCAAATGATATCAGCTTAAGGCGCCTGACAAAATTAGATTCGCCACGAAGGCACGAAGGGCACAAAGAAGGTTACCTGCTCCATTTAGCCCCCGGTGAACACACCGGGGGCCGGCGTTGCACCGGGCGTGAA
>CAYYGM010000122.1:0-12555 GCA_964471555.1 uncultured Phycisphaeraceae bacterium | reverse complement strand
TCTGCGTAATCTGCGGTTGGTTTACTTCGCCTCGAACCAGTTGCGGCCGCGGCCGAGTTCGACCACCAGCGGGACTTTCAGGTCCATGGCGGTCTGCATTTCATGCTGGATGATCGCGGCGCAGTTATCCGCCTCTTTCTTCGGCGCCTCGAAGACCAGTTCGTCGTGAATCTGCAGCAGCATCTTCATGGGGAGCTTTTCATCCGCGATGCGGCGGTGCAGGTTGACCATGGCCAGCTTGATCAGATCGGCGGCGGAGCCCTGCACCACGGTGTTGATGGCTAATCGTTCGCCCAGGGCGCGGGTGTTGCCGTTGGTGGAGGTGATTTCGGGGATGGCGCGGCGGCGGCCGAGGATGGTCGAGACGTAGCCGTGCTGCGTGGCGTGCTGCACGCAGTCGTAGAGGAAGCGATCGATGCCGGGGAAGCGGGCCTTGTAGTCGTCGATCAGTTTGCGGGCTGATTCGACGTCGAGGTTGTCGATGCGGCGGGCGAGGCCGAAGGGCGTGACGCCGTAGATGATGCCGAAGTTGATGGTTTTCGCATGGGTCCGTTGTTCAATGGATATATCTTCCGGGGGGACGCCGAACACCTGCACGGCCACGGCGGTGTGGATGTCCTGTTTCTGCTGGAAGGCTTCGATGAGCGCTTCATCTTCAGCCAGGTGGGCGAGCATGCGCAGTTCGATCTGCGAGTAATCGGCGCTGAGCAGGATGTTGCCCTTGGGCGCCACAAAAGCGCGGCGAATCCGGCGGCCGATCTCGGTGCGGATGGGAATGTTCTGCAGGTTGGGATTGCTCGATGACAAGCGTCCCGTGGCGGCCCCGGTCTGATGGAACGAGCAATGGATGCGCCCGGTGTCGGGATGGATCGCCTCCTTGAGGTTCACCAGGTACGTGCCCACCAGCTTGGCCAGTTGACGATACTCGAGCACCAGTTGCGGCACGCGCAGCTTGTCAGCGGGGATGTCGTCCATCTCGATCAGGCGTTCGAGCACTTCGACATCGGTGGAGGCCCCGGTCTTGGTGCGCTTGAGCTTGGGCAGTTTCAGTTTGTCGAAGAGCAACGCGCTGAGCTGTTTGGGCGAATCGGGATTGATCGGCTCGCCGGCTGCTTCGTGGATCGCATCGCGCAGCTCATCGATGCGCTGCTGCAAACTTTCGCGCTGCTCATCCAGCACGCCCGGGTCGATGGCGATGCCGTTGGATTCCATGCGTGCCAGCACTTCGACCAGCGGCATCTCCACACGGTCAGCCAGATCCTTCATGCCCAGGGCGTTGAGTTGTCCGCGGTATAGATTCGTCAGGCGCAGCGTGAAATCCGCATCCTCGGCTGCGTAGTCGGTGATCAGGTTCAGGTCGATCTGATCCATCGTCTTCTGCGGCGGATCGTTCTTGCGTGAGGGGCGGTGGCCGATCAGATCGGTGATGGGCATCATGCGATGGCCGAGTTGCGACTGGGCCAGCGCATCGAGGCCGGTTCCGGGGGCCCCGGCCAGGAAGGCGCCGACCATGGAGTCGAAGACGATGCCGCGCAATTCGACGCCCGCTTCGCGCAGCACCAGCAGGTCGTACTTGATGTTGTGCCCGCACTTCTTGACCCCCGGAAGTTCCAGGACGGGTTTCAAGGTGTCCAGCACCTGCTGGGGTGAAAGGTGGGCATCCGGCGTGGGCGAGCGCATGGGGATGTAAACGCCTTCGCCTTCTTTCCACGCCAGGCAGATGCCGCAGAGTTGTGTGCGGTGGCCGAGGCCGATGGTTTCGGTGTCAACGGACAGGAGGTCGGCGGTGCGGATGGCTTTGACCACGTCGTCGAGTTGCTTCTGGGTTTTGATGCAGCGGTAGGAGCCGGCGGACGCGGCAAGCCGCGGCGCTTCGTGGCGTTGCTCGGATACGGTTGCGGCGAACAGACCGCCCTGGATGTCGGCGGCAGGCGCGGATGTGGTTTGGGGTGTTTCGCCCAGCAGTTTCTCCAGGTCGGCCCGATGACGGTTGAAGCCAAGCTGCTCGAACAGCTCCATCAGCTTTTGCCCTTCGATCGCGCCGACTTTGGCGGCGTTCATGTCGAAGTCGATGGCCACCTGGTCGTCGAGCGTGACCAGCTTGCGGGTCAGGTCGAACAGCGGGGCGGCTTCCTCGATGTACTGGCGGCGTTTGCCCTTGATGTCATCGAGATGGTTTAGCAGATTGTCGAGTGAGCCGAACTGCTTGAGAAGCTCCGCGGCTGTTTTTTCGCCGACCTTGTTCACGCCGGGAATGTTGTCCACGTTGTCGCCCATGAGCATGAGCATGTCCACGACCTGCTGCGGTGTGATGCCTCGCTCTTCCTGCAACTTCCGGGGGTCGATGATTTCATCCTTGTGGATGTCCATCATCACCACGCGGTCGTTTAGCAGTTGCAGCAGGTCTTTATCCCTGGACACGATGCGCACCTGCACATCACGATGCTCCGCGTCAGCCAGCGTGCGGCGGGTCACGGTGGCGATCAGGTCGTCCGCTTCGACACTGGGCTCAGCCAGCACGGGGATGCCGAATAGTTTGGCGATCTCGATCATGCGCGGCACCTGCGGCCCAAACGTCTCAGGCGTTTCACGGCGAGTGCCCTTGTAATCCGGGTACAACTCGTGCCTGAAATTTCTGCCCGGTGAATCGACCGCCATGGCCACGAACTGCGGGCGGAATTCGCCGAACAGTTTCAGCAGCATGCCGGTGAAGGCGAAGGTGGCATTGGTGGGTTCGCCGGTGACGGGCGAGGTCATGGGAGTGCGAATGGCGAAGAAGGCCCGGAACATCTGGGCGTGGCCGTCGATCAGGTAGAGGCTTTGGGCGTTGGTGGTCATGGGTAAGGCGATTTTAGCCACGGATGGACACGGATGGGCACGGATGATTTACAGGATGAGTCGTTTGAGTTGGAGTTTGGGGGTGCCGAAATTCAGGAGCAATCCTACACGCAATCCAGTGGCTTTGAGATAGTTGAGCAGTTGCGCGGTGTGGGATTGATTTAAAGCTTGTATGGCCTTGATTTCGAGCAGCACATTCTGTTCTACGACAAGGTCAGCCACATAATCTCCGACGACCACTCCCAGATACCTTACAGTCAGGGATTGCTGTGATTGCACGTTCAGACCAGATTCTCGCAATTCATAAGCCAGCGCATTTTCGTAAACCTTCTCCAGAAATCCCATTCCCAACTCATTGTGAACCTTGAAAGCTGCACCGATGATCCGCTCGGTCAGGGCTTCGTACAGAAGCTTGCCCTCAACTGGTTTCTCATCCGTGCCCATCCGTGTTCATCCGTGGCTAAATCTCTTTCACCAGTCCAGCGGTTTGAGCCAGGCGTTTCGCAGGTCGTCGAGGGGGGCGTCGAGGAGGCGGCCGGCTTCGGGGCTGCGCAGGGTCAGGTGATTGTGCTTGGCGAAGGTGCCGATCTGGGCGAAGTGGATGCCGGCCGCGCGCAACTGTTCGATGGCGGGGCCGAGGTTTTCGGGGGCGATCTCCAACAGGTAGCGGCTGGGTGCTTCGGTGAAACAGGCTTCGTCGAGACTCAAACGCTGACGCTGGCCGGCGAGCATGGCTTCCAGGTCCAGGTCCAGTCCGATGCGGCCGGCGAAGGCCATCTCGGCGGCGGCGACCAGCAGGCCACCTTCGCTGCAATCGTGAGCGGATGCGATCCGTTGATCGGCAATCAGCTTGGCGACGCTGCGGGCGCAGAGCGGGCCGGCTTTGAGATCCACATGCGGGTTGATTTCACTGGATGGCGAAACGAGCAGCAGGGCGTTGCCGGGCTGTTTGGCGAACATGGTCACGCAGCGACGGACGTCGGGCACGATGCCCAATGCGGTGATCAGCAACGTGGGCGGGATGGCGATGACGGAGCCGTCCTCGCAGGTGAACTGGTTGTTGAGCGAGTCCTTGCCGGAGACGAAGGGCGTGCGGTAAGCGATCGCGCCGTCATAACAAGCCTCGGCTGCGCGGACGAGTGAGCCGAGGTTGCGGGGATTCCGGGGGTCGCAGCTTGGCCAGCAGAAGTTGTCGAGGATGGCAATGCCCCCGGAAGGTAGATCCGGATCCACGCCGACGCACACGGCATTGCGCACGGCTTCATCGATGGCAGCCAGCGTGGCGTGATAGGCATCGGGCTCGGTGTGCGGGGTCATGCCGCAGGCGATGGCGATGCCACGCTGACTTGAGAGTTTGGGGCGCAGGACCGCGGCATCGGATGGCCCATCCTGCTGTGGGCCGACCAGTGGCTTGACCACACTGCCGCCCTGCACTTCGTGATCGTACTGGCGGATGATCCAGTGTTTGGAGGCGGTGTTGGGCTCGGATAAGAGTTCGAGCAGGTGGTGGAGGAGGTCGGATGTCGAATGTCGAATGTCGGATTTCGAATGTGTGGGGTCAGTCCATTCCGCACTGCGGGTGAGCTGCGGGATGCCGTCGTGCAGCAGGGGCATGGCGAGGCGGCCGACTTCCGTCCCCCGGAAGTTGAGCGAGAGCATGGGAACGTCATCGGTGGTGAGGCCGAAAGTGCCCAGATCGCAGAACTCGACGTTTTCGGAGTCGCAGAGCCGGCGCAGCTCGTCCACTTTTTCCGGGGGCACCGCGAGGGTCATGCGTTCCTGTGCTTCGCTGATCCAGATTTCGGTGTAGCTGAGGCCGGCATATTTCAGTGGGGCGCGATCGAGATGCACGGTGGCGCCGACGTGCTGGCCCATTTCGCCCACGGCACTGGAGAAGCCGCCGGCCCCGCAGTCGGTGATGGCGTTGAACAGGTTGCGATCGCGGGCCTGTAGCACCACGTCGGTGACTTTCTTCTCGGTGATGGCGTTGCCGATCTGCACGGCATGGGAAAATTCGTCAGCATGGGTGTCGGTCAGTTCAGCACTGGAGAACGTCGCGCCGTGGATGCCGTCGCGGCCGGTGCGACCGCCGAGGATGATGATGTGATCGCCGGGCTTGGCGGCGCCGAAGCACTTGTCCAGCGGGATCATGCCCACGCACCCGGCAAAGACCAGCGGGTTGCCGAGGAAACCGTCGTGGAAGAAGACCGCGCCGTTGATGGTGGGGATGCCCATGCGGTTGCCGTAGTCGCGCACGCCGCTGACGATGCCCTGGAGGATTCGCCTGGGATGTATCACACCCTTGGGCGGGTTCTTGAAGTTCGGTGATGCAACACAGAAAACGTCGGTGTTGGCGATGGGTTTGGCTGCAAGCCCGGTGCCGAGCACGTCGCGGATGACGCCGCCGATGCCGGTCGCCGCGCCGCCGTAGGGCTCGATGGCCGAGGGATGGTTGTGCGTTTCGACCTTGATGCACACGGCATCTTCGTCGTCGAACTTCACGACGCCGGCATTGTCCTCGAACACGCTCACGCACCAGTTGCGGAAGTGGGATTCTTCCATCAGCTTGTGCGTGGCGGCCGCGACGGTGGCTTTGAGCAGGTTGTCGATGGTGACGCTGCCGTCGTCGTGGAGGGTGTGGTGGGGTTTGTCGCGGAAGATGTCGGTGTCATTGCCACGATAATGGATCCGGCTCTTGAGCGTCTTGTGCACGCAGTGCTCGGACCAGGTCTGGGCCAGCGTTTCCAACTCGACGTCCGTCGGCTCACGCCCGGCTTCACGATAATAAGCCTGGATGGCCTGCATCTCGGGCAGACTCAGAAACAGGTGCGCCTCGCGCGACATCCGCTTGAGCGCCTCGTCATCGAGTTCGCGGATGGGCACGTGCGTGAGCTTCAACTCGTAGGGCGACCCATGCGAAAACGCCTGCGGCAGGTGCGGCTGGAGATAGATCGACTGGATGACCGGGTTGGCCAGATGGCGACGGGCGAAGCTTTCCAACTGCTCAGGTGACCCGGAGCAGTCAGCCAGGTCGTAGCGCACAGCCGTGCGCACCTCGATGGCGTCCGGATCAGCCAGATCGGGCAGCATCTCCACGATGGCATCGCGCGTGGACTGGGCCACCGGGTCCATCACCCCCGGAAGGTAATGCACTTCGATGGTCGCGGCACCCGGCGCAGCGTCAGCGCCGAAGCTGGTCTGCTGTGACACCGGGTCGGCCAGCAACTCGCCGGCGATGCGCTGAAGTTGTTGCTCGGTCAGCGTCGCTTCGATCAGATACACCGCGGCGCTGCGGACAGCGGTGGCGTGGAGAGCATCCTGTCGGGCCAGGGCCAGGGCGGCATCGCCGCGCGGGTCGGGTTCGCCTGCCTGGGGACGAACTTCCACGCGATGCACGCAGCCGGCGGCATTCAAAACGGTGTCTGTGGCGGTCATGTGCGGATGATAACAGCTTGTCCGCACTTATTGGGGCAGTTGGGCGACATGAACCACCGCCGGACGCAGGCCCGCCACGCGGCCGGGGAATTCGAACCACTGGTAGCTGCCGTAGCGGCACTGATAGCCCGGCGGCTGGGGCAGGTCGGCGGCTCGCAGCATGGTGTGATACACCGGCAGATACACCCGCCCCGCGGCATCGGTGGTCAGCTTCGGATAGACCAGCTTCAGCGTCTGGTCCACGCTCTTGCCGTCCGCCCGGTCGCAGGCGATGACAATGGTCCCGATTTCCAGGTCGGCGATCGCTGTCCCGGTGGTGTCGACGTAGGGCACGATCAGCACGGCCGGTGCATCGGTGAACGCCTGTTGGAAGTTGGCCGCGGCGACCGTTTCCTCGCCGTGCAGCGATTGCCACTGGGCCAGCAGCCAGCGGGGGTAGAACATCTTGGGATAGGGGTACTGTGCGACGATGGATTGCAGTTCGTCGCCGGTCGCCTGCTCGGTGAAGCTGTCGCTCGCGGCCAACTCGGCGCAGCGCTTGATGGTCTGCTCTTCGAGAGGTGAGATGTCGAGCGTGACCGTGCGCCACTTTTCCTGTGTCGGTGCCGGTGCATAGTTGGAGACGGGCTTCTCCAGCGTGGTGTGCGAAACGGGCGGCGTCGGCCAACCGGCACGCTGGTCCCAGCGCAGCGGGGCGGTGTCGATGGCCAGGGATTGCCGCACGCGATGATCGACCTCGCGCCAGAGCAGCGCCACGATGACCAGCGTCAGCAGCAGGCCGGCCAGAACCACCTTGCCGCGAATGAGGCCTGGCTTATCTCGGGTGGTGTCGGACTCGCTCATGGTCGAATCATCATAGTGACAGCCAGCCGAAAGCAAAACGCGCCTGCCCCGCTCCCAGTTTGGTCAGCGTGCAGACGATTACGTTGCGTTGCGAATCAGAATTTAGCATTTAGCCTAAATGCAGAATCCGGTTACCCGGTCATGACAGGCGGTTCAAGACAGGCGGTGCTTGAGGGGCTTGAAGGTTGGATGTGTGCTATGGGGGGGGGGGGGGGGGGGGGGGGGGTGGTCAGCCCTGGAGAACGCCGAGGCGCTTGAGGTGCGCGGTGATCTGGGTCATGGGGTCAGCTTCGGGATCGATGCGAATGCTGATCCAGCCGCGACGGCGGGCGGCCTCGACGTTGGCGGGGGTATCGTCGAAGAAGAGGATGCTGGCGGGGGCCAGGCCGGTGTCGCGTTCGACCTGGGCATAGATTTCGTCGTTGGGTTTACGCATCTTCATCAGGTGGCTGGCGAAATGATGATCGAGCTGCTCCAGCGGCAGCGAGGCGGCATTTCCCTTGCCGGTCATCAGGGCCCAGTGGTCGGCATTGGTATTGGACAGGCAGGCGGTGGCGATCCCGGCCGCACGCAGGGCGCTGATCACCGGCTCGATGCCCTGGTAAGGCTCGACGATGACCGCCATGTGCAGGTCATGGGCCTGTTCGACACTGATCGCCAGCGCGGCAGCCAGTTCACGATCGAATTGGCAGCCGTCAATCGCGCCGACCTCGTGGGCGTGGACGTGAGGGGCCATCAACTGGTGATAGAACTGCGACAACGGAATCATCTTCTCGTTGGGCTCAACCCCGGCAATGCGGCAGGCCTTCTCCCAACTGCCGGCCAGCTTCACCATGACGCCGCCGAGATCGAAAATCACCATGCGAATCGGATGGCAGATGGCAGATGGTAAATGGCAGATGGATTCTGAGGACATCCAATCAATTCCGTCGTGCGGTGTTCAGGGATGCTGTGAAGATGGCGACCAGTTGCTGGCATTCGTCATACAAAGGTTGCACGCGAGCAGCGGGCAACATATTGGCTTCCATGATGATTTCCAACCAGAAGGCAGATTCGTCCGCTTCTTCCAGGACAGTGCCGAGCTTGGCTTTGAACTCAGCCTTACTTCGACCTCTTTGGGCAGCGCGGTAGTTACAACCCACCGAGGTGCCGGAGCGAACAAGCTGTCCCCGGACCGCTTGCGCCTCTGTGGTTTTTGGTAGCGATTGGCACAACTTCAACACCCGCAGCGCAAACTGTTTGGTTCGCTGCTTCATGGACTGGGCATTGATCCCCTCACCGCATTCTTCCATCTGCCATTTGCCATCTACCATCTGCCATCCCCCTTATCCGCGGATCTGGCCGTCGCCGTAAGCCACCCACTTATAGGTGGTCAGGTCTTCAGCGCCCATGGGGCCGCGGGCGTGGAGTTTGTCGGTGCTGATGCCGATCTCAGCCCCCAGGCCGAACTGCCCGCCGTCGCTGAAGCGGGTCGAGCAGTTGACGAAGGCGCAGGCGGTATCAACCTGTTGCACGAAAGCCTCGGCCGCAGTGATGTTGTTGGTGACGATGGCGTCGGTGTGCTTCGAGCCGTGGGTATTGATGTGGTCGATGGCCTGCTTGAGCGAATCGACCACGCGCATGGCGACGATCAGGTCGAGATATTCGGTGTCCCAGTCGGCATCGACAGCGGGTTTGGCCTGCGGGAAGAGCTGGCAGGTGGTCTTGTCGCCGCGGATTTCCACCTTGTGCTCAGCCAGCGCTTGGCAGACGCGCAGCAGCAGGCCGCGCCCGGCGGCATCCTTGTGGATCAGGAATGTTTCGGTGGCGTTGCACACGCCGGGCCGCTGCACCTTGGCGTTGACAGCAATGCTCAGGGCCATCTCGTCATCGCAGTCAGCATCGAGGTACGTGTGGCAGTTGCCGGTGTAGTGCTTGATGACCGGGATGCGGGCCTGCTCGACCACCGCCCGGATGAGCGATTCACCGCCGCGTGGGATGCACAGGTCGATGCGGCCGGTCTGCTTGAGCAGTTCGCCGACGATGGTGCGGTCAGGCGATTCAACCAGTTGCACGATGCGCGGGTCGAGCCCTGCCTTGTTGAGTCCCTGCTGCACGCAGGCGGCGATGGCGGCGTTGGAGCGCATGGCTTCCTTGCCGCCGCGCAGGATGACCGCATTGCCGCTCTTGATGCAAAGCGCAGCCGCATCGGAAGTCACGTTGGGGCGCGACTCGAAGATGATCAGGATGACGCCGATGGGCACGCGCAGCTTCTGCAGCTTGAGCCCGTTGGCCAGCACGCGGCCTTCGATGATCTTGCCCACCGGGTCGGGCTGATCGGCAATCTGTCGCACCCCGGCCGCCATGTCCGCGATGCGCTTGTCGGTCAGCGTCAATCGATCCAGCATCGCCCCCGGAAGGCCCGCTTTTTTGCCCTCCTCCAGGTCGATCGCGTTGGCATCCTGGAGCTTCTTGATCGAGCCGGTCAACTCGTCAGCGATACGATGCAGGGCATCATCGCGCAACTTACCGGGTACTGCGGAAAGCGAGCGCGAGGCAGCCACGGCAGCGTCGGTCAGATTCCGGCTGTATGCGGCACTGTCCGTCATGGAGGGCGTCTGTGTGGTGCTCATGATCTGTTCATCTTAGCGGGCTGGTATGGCGGGGGGCAAAGCTGCGATGAATAGTGGTATTCCACTTTGGGTGCCACACTCGCGTGGGGGGTGTGCTTGGCGTTACCCACGGCCGGCGCGCGGCTGTGACACCCGTCAAAATAAAACGCCACCCGATGAACGGGGTTTATGCTTGACACCCTGGCGGGGCATGGTCTAACTTGCTGTCGTCACATCATGCATGAAAGGAGCTGGCCATTACATTCAGGCTGGTGTTCATCGCAGTGGTGTTCAGCACGTCTCTGGTGGTCACCGCGTTGATCGTCAACAGTTGGCGGCCGAAGTATCAGACGGCGCAGCCGACGGCGGCGTTCGTGCGGGCTACGGGCAAGTGCGCGGAGTGCCACATGCAGGAAACGTCCGCGGTGGTGCATGAGTATGAGATGAGCGCTCATGCCAGGGCGGGCGTCAACTGCATGGATTGCCACCAGGTGATGGAGGGCCAGGAATCGCTGGACCATCGCGGGTTCGTGATCGCCAAGCATCTGACGTCACAGAACTGCGCCCAATGTCACGCGGAGCAGTATCAGCAATATCTGCGCAGTCGTCACGCGGCTCCATCCTGGGCGGCGATCGCCGGTCCCAAAGACTTTACGCCGGAGCAGATCGCTTTTTCGGAGAAGTATCACAAGGGCGCGGTGGATCGGCCGGCTCATCCGTTGACGTATCTGGAGGGTGAGTCGGCGGTGACCAGCGGGTGCGCTTCGTGTCACGCCATGGGCAAGCCGCAGGCCGACGGGTTTATCGGCACGTGCACCGCCTGTCACAGCAGGCACAACGCCAGCGTGGCGTTGGCGCGGATGCCGCGCACGTGCGGGCAGTGCCACATGGGGCCGGACCATTCGCAGATCGAAATCTACGAGGAATCGAAGCACGGCGTGCTGTTCGAGGCCCAGAAGGCGCACATGAATCTCGAAGCGCCGCCCAAGCAGTTGACCACGGCGGACATGCCGGTGCCGACCTGCGCCACCTGCCACATGTCCGGCCTGGAAGGGATGAACGTGACGCACGACGTGACCGAACGGCTCAGCTACTGGCTGTTCGCGGCGATATCAGACAAGCGGCCGACGTACCAGTCGGGCCAGGATCACATGAAGAGTCTGTGCCTCAAGTGCCACACGCAGCCGAGCGTGGACCAGTACTACGTGGATGCTGAGCAGATCGTGGCGACGGTCAATGAGAAGGTGCGCAAGGCGGAGAAGATCGTGCAGGACTTGCGTGATGAAGGGCTGCTGACGCCGCAGCCGTTCGACCAGCCGATCGATTTCATCGAGTTCGATTTATGGCACTACTACGGCCGCACCGCCAAGCACGGGGCATTCATGGGCGGAGCGGACTTCGTGCAGTGGCACGGCAACTATGAACTGCTGGCCAAGACGGTGGAGTTGGAAAACATGGCCAGGGAGATTCGAGCGGAGCACGCTGCGGAGGCTGATGTTGGCGAACACAACAAACAAACCTCCATGGCTGAGTGATCCAGCCGCCTGGCTGGAGTTGTTCGTGCTCGGAAACGTTGCGTTCCTGGCGGTGGATGTTTTCATCGCTCATGCCATCAATGCGTTTCGGGTCTGGACGCAGTGGATTCCGGTGGCGTTCTCGCTGGTTGGGCCGGTGGTGCTGGTGGTGGGCATGCTGGCCAGCGGACTGCGGCCGCAGCGCGGAACGCTGGGCGACTGGCTGGGCAGGATCGTGGGGGCGGGGTCGATCCTGGTGGGCGTGGCGGGTTTGATTCTGCACCTGGAGAGTCACTTCTTCAAGCAGCAGACCTTGGCAAACCTGGTGTATGCCGCACCGTTCGTGGCGCCGCTGAGTTACACGGGGCTGGGCTTGCTCTTGCTGATGAATCGCATGGTCGATCGCCGGTCGCGGGAATGGGCGCAGTGGGTGTTGCTGCTGGCGTGGGGCGGGTTCCTGGGCAACTTCGGGTTGTCGTTGACGGATCATGCCCAGAATGGTTTTTTCAATGTGCTGGAATGGGTGCCGGTGTTCAGCGCGGCCCTGGCGGTGGGTTTTTTCCTGCTGGCGATTCGTTTGCCAGGGGGTGGGTATCGCGCAGCGTGCGCTGGCGTGCTGTTGCTGCAATGCGTGGTGGGCATGGTGGGGTTCGGGCTGCATCTGTGGCGTGATGTGACGGGGCCGATGTCCGGGTTGGTGGAGAACTTCCTCTACGGTGCGCCGATCTTCGCGCCGCTGTTGTTTGTGAACCTGTCATTGCTGGCGGCGCTGGGGCTTTGGGGGCAGCAGCGATGCGAGTTGGAGGATCAGGTGATGCCGCGGGCCGCAGCGCAGACGTTGGCGTAGGGCAGACCCGGCGACGGGGGAAACATGAGACAGGGGCAATGCTGGAAACATTCGCATCTGGGGTCAATCCAGTTTCCTCGGCTGGGTGGTTTGGTTACGATGGCGTCTCCCTTGACCCTGGAGGCATCTATCGTGGACGACACCCGCATTATTCTGTCAGCCAAAGACATCCCCCACGCCTGGTACAACCTGGCAAGCGATCTGCCGCAGCCGATTCCGCCGCACCGTCATCCCATGACGGGCCAGCCGGTGGGGCCGGACGACATGCGGCCGATCTTCCCTGATGCGTTGATCATGCAGGAGGTGAGCACGGAGCGCTGGATCGAGATTCCCGGTCCGGTGCGCGAGAAGCTGGCGATCTGGCGGCCGACGCCGCTGGTGCGGGCGATTCAGTTGGAGAAGCATCTGAAGACCCCGGCCCGCATCTACTACAAGAACGAAGGCGTCTCCCCGCCCGGCTCGCACAAGCCCAACACCGCCATCGCCC
>CAYYGM010000121.1:0-13588 GCA_964471555.1 uncultured Phycisphaeraceae bacterium | reverse complement strand
GTTGTAGAGCCGATCCTGCTCGGCGACGACGCTGTCGCTGATGCGCAGATCGTGCATGGTGCCGTCCAGACTGCGAGCGGGACTTTCCGCGGCTGCGTAGAACAGGACGTTGGGTGCGGCCGACAAGGCGCTGTTGGCCACGATGGTGGTGGACTTGCTGGCCTGCTGGCCGGTGACCAGATCGCGGACCAGCACCTGCACGGAGCCGGTGTTTTTGTCGAAGATGGCCGCGACGTAGTACTTGCGGTTGAGTGTGGCGGTCAGCGTGTCGCCGTCGTTGGCGGCATTGGTGTTGTAGGCCAGGATGTTGCCGTTGTCGCTGTTGTAGAGGCCGACCCACATGCTGTCAGCGGTTGAGCCGCGGTACAGGCGCAGCAGATACTTATAGCCGCCAGCACTGTCAGCCGTGTCGCGGTAGAAGACCAGCCCCATCGCCTTGTCGCCGAAGCTTGCGCCATCGGGCAGACTGTCGAGGCTGATGATGGTTTCGATGGTGTAGGAGGTGTCGATGAGGGCCAGGGCCAATTCGTCGGCTGCGGTCCAACCGGATTTCAGCAGGTACGTGTTGTTGGGCTCGCCGTTGACGCCGCCGGTGACCCAGGTGGGGTCGTTGGCGTCCACACCGCTGGTCGCCCCCAGTTGCAGGGCCATGGTGCTGCTGCCGTCGGAGTTGGCCACCGATTGCCCGGAGCCTTCGCTAAAGGTCCAGTGAGCAATAGTGGCGCCATGGGCGGGCAGGATCAGGGCCAGGCTGACGCAGCCGATCAGGATTGCAGGTGATCTCAATCGCATCATGTCTTTTCCTCCTGGATGAAGTAAACCGTTCGAATGAACCGGAGCGTGAACTTAAATCTCGCCATTGTCAGGCAGGCATCTGGCCCCAGTCCTGACGCAATTCGTCGCCGCGAATCAGCTTCGGCTCCAGCACCACCTGTACCCGCTCGTGATGCGGGTTGGCGATACGCATCATCAGGTGCTCAACCGCTCGCCGACCCATGGCGCGGGGGTTGAGGTCGATGGTGGTGGGGCGCGGGTACAAACCGAGCAGAGCGCCTTTTTCCATATCCGTGCTGACAATTTCCAGGTCGATGCCAACCTTGACGCCGCGCTTGATCAACACCCGTTGCAGGACGGCTGCCTGGAAGTCTGACGGCACGAACAGACCCGTGGGCCGATCGGGATCAGCCAGCATCTGCTCAGCCAGAACGGCAACCTCGCTTTCCAGCCAAGCCATGTCCAGGTCTTCCTGCCAGGCCTTCTCCACTTCATCCGGCCCCAGGTAGCCGCGGAAGCAGCGCGACGCTTCTTCGACAAATAGACGAAAGAAACGAATGCGTGCCTTGGCCCCGGCGTCGGGCATCAGGTTCAAGGCCCCGATGCGTTGATGTCCACGTCCCAGAAGGTGCTCGGCAGCAAGACGTCCGACAATCTCGTTACCTGCCAGCACCACGTCGCCGCTCCTGGTGCGGTGCGAGGCAAGCCAGACGTGCGGGACTTTGGACAGTTGTTCGACCAACTCGGACTGGGGATTGTGGCCGGTGACGATGACGCCGCGAACCTTGCCTCGCAGCACGTACTCCGGCAGGCTGGCGGCCCCTGAGATGTCCGTCAGGATCATGCCCAACTGCCGCTCACGCAGAGCCTGCTCCACCGCGAGGGTGAAAAAGTGGCCGGTGGAAGCGTACGGATCGAGCATGTGATGCGAAGAAACCAGCAGGGCAACGCAATCCAGCTCACTGCGTCTTCCACCGCGGCCGCGCGGCAGGGCCTTGTAACCCATGCCCTCCATCGCCCGTGTGACGCGCTTGATACTGCGTGGTGAGACGTTGGGATAGCTGTTGATGACCCGGGAAACCGTGGCTGTGGACACACCCGCCAGCTTGGCGATTTCAGTGATGGACATGAGGTTAATCTAGCAAAAGGCTCCAGGATTGCAATAGATTTTTATGTAAATGTTACAATTCATTACATGGCGATAATTTGAGTGCCTTCCGATTTATCAATCATATCAATCTGTAATTTAAATGGTTACAGATTGATCTGGAATTATACAAGAACACTTTGGGTTGTGTGATCATTTATATTGAATGATTCTCGTGTAAACAATACTGTCTTTACACGCTCGGATGCATGTGATTCTTCCCTCCTGCGTGAGGTGGAGATGCGTCTGGGAACAGCACGGTGCAGATCACTTATATCGCGCTCTGCACGGGATTCCGTGTACGCACTGTTCCAACCGGGCATCTATCGCGGTGGATGTGATATTGGATGTCGTGGGCAATTGGGAGAATGTGTTCTACCGGCCCGCGTGTCGGTCGGATGAAGGGCGGAATTTGTTACCCCGCTGCGAAACCGTGTGATATACTGAAATTGCGCGATTTGCCTAACGCGCAACATGGGGGTTATGCTATTCGCTTCGCTATCTCCTAACGGGGAGTTCTGGTTTGAGCGCTGTCAGCCGCGGTTCAACATCTTCCATGCAGCAGCGTGCCTACGAGCATGTGCGACACCAGATCATGACCGGTGAGTATTCGCCGGGCATCCGCCTGGACTACCGTCTGGTGGGACGCGAGATCGGCGTCAGCGCAACCCCGGTGCGCGAAGCCATGCACCGGCTGGAGATGGAAGGTCTGGTCGAATTGGTCCCGCGACTGGGTGCGGTGGTCAAGAAGCTCGATCGCACGGAACTGCGCGAGTACTTTGGCGTGCGCGAGGCCATCGAGTCTTATGCCGTATCGCGTGCAGCCGAGTCGATCAACGAATATCAGTTGACCTATCTTGAAGAGCTGCTCGACGAGATTGATCACCTGGTGGCCAAGTGGTTTGCCAACACCGAAGGGCCGATGACGGGCGCCAGCCTGCATCGTTTCCTGGAGATCGACTGGCGTTTCCACGAGACGATCATCGAAGCGTCCAACAATCGCCGGCTCTGCCGCATCGTTGAGACTTGCCATCTGATGTCGCGCATTTTCCAGGCAGACCGCTCCAGCCACTCGCAGCGACGTTTGGCGGAGGCGGCCAAACAGCATCGCGCCATCCTCGATGCGCTGACCAAACGCGACGGTGAAGAGGCGTGCACGCGCATGATCCAGCACATCCGTGACAGTCTGGAATGGTCGCTCACCTGAGCGGCGAAGGCTGATGTAACAGCAACCGCGGGGGTGTGATTAGGCAGCGCAGCGATCGTTGCGTCCGCAAATGGTTGTATGTGCGTGTGGTGGTAATTCGATTGTCGTTGGGGGCACGTGAGTTGACCGCCGCTTGCGGCTTCGCGCAACGGTGAGGTGTCGGACGGGGTAGCTGTGCGGCACGCACTTCACGATGTCGATCAAAGGCGAAACAACAGGGCCAGGATATCGTGGCGTTCCGCGAAGCCGCAAGCGGCAAGGCAGGCCAGTGGAAGTGTGATCTGTGCTTTTCGTTTCAACTGAGAACCGAAAACAAAATGAGCCACGAAGGCACGAAGAACACAAAGATGGGATGGTTTGAACAGACTATTTCTTCGTGTTCTTCGTGTTCTTCGTGCCTTCGTGGCAAATCTTTCTGTTTGTCAGGGACTCTAAGAATGATTCCATCCGCTTAGTAGCAATTAACCTCGGAACACGCGCGACTCAAATTCCAAACCACCCACAATTAGAATGCGACGCAATATCAACAACTCGCATTCCTGTGGGTCACTGAAATGACTTGTTTTGCAGTCTATTTGATGTGGGTGTGCTGGCTGAACGGCACCGCGACGCTCGATAACAAATTTGTTTCGTTCCAGACTTTTCAACGACGCAGTTTGGTCGTACATTATCAACACACGCCTGACACGCTCTATCGGTAGCAGAGCGTGGATACCCCATTTGGAGATGGTGATGTTAATGCAAGCTCCCGCCCCCGGTCCGCCCTCTACGGACAAGCGTTGGCGCATTGTGGAGGCCGCCATGCGCCGCAACGGCAATGCCGGCCACGCGCTGATCGAGACCCTGCACTCGGTGCAGCAGAGCTTCGGCTACATCGACGATGACGCCATGCGTTACGTCGCTGCGTCGCTGCGCTTGCCGCTGTCGAAGGTCTATGGCGTGGCGACCTTCTATCACTTTTTCACGCTCAAGCCGGCCGGCAAGCACACCTGCGTGGTGTGCATGGGCACCGCCTGCTACATCAAGGGCGCCCCGCAGTTGCTGGAACACATCAAGGCCGAGTACGACATCAAGCCGGGCCAGACCACCGAGGACGGCCAGTTGTCGGTGCTGCAGGCGCGCTGCCTGGGGGCCTGTGGTTTGGCGCCGGCGGTGGTGTTCGACGGCCAGGTGGCCGGTCGCGTCGGTCAGGAGCAGATGAAGGATCGCCTCACGGAACTTTTATCCCCCAAGGCCGCCAAGGCCTGAGTGTGGAGTAACTTATGACCCCCGAAGAACTGGGCAAGATTGCCGCCAAGGAACAGAAGGCTCGCAGTGCCTGCAAGCACCGCGTCAACGTCTGCTGCGCGGCCGGCTGTGCTTCGATGAACAGCGACAAGATCAAGGACGACCTGCAGAAGGCGGTCAAGGAAAAGGGCATCACCGACCAGGTGCAGGTGCGCAGCGTCGGCTGCATGGGCCTGTGCGCGGCCGGTCCGCTGGTGAGCATCGAGAGCGAAGGCAAAAGCATCATGTACAAGGGTGTGACCGACGGCGACGTGAGTGAAGTCGTCGAAAGTCTCGATGGCAAGCCGATTGAGCGGCTGAACCTGCCCACGGACATGCCGTTCTTTGCCCGCCAGGAAAAGATCGTGCTGGAAAACAGCGGCGTGATCGACCCCGAGCGCATCGAGGACTACCTGGCGGTCGGCGGCTACGTGGCCCTGATCAAGGCGCTCACGGAGATGACCCCGGCCGGCGTGGTGGGTGAGATCACCCGCAGCGGTCTGCGTGGTCGCGGCGGCGCGGGCTATCCCACGGGATTGAAGTGGGGCACCGTCGCCAAATCGCCGGCCCGTGAAGGTCGCAAGTATGTCGTGTGCAATGCCGACGAAGGCGACCCCGGTGCATTCATGGACCGCAGCGTGCTGGAGAGCGATCCGCACCGCGTGCTGGAAGGCATGGCCATCGCGGCTTATGCCGTGGGCGCCACGCACGGGTTCCTCTACGTGCGGGCTGAGTATCCGCTGGCCATCAAGCGTCTCAAGCGTGCCATCAATCAGGCGCAGAAGATGGGCGTGCTGGGTGCCAACATCCTGGGCACGACCTTCTCGTTCAACTTGGAAATCCGCCTCGGAGCCGGGGCATTCGTGTGCGGTGAGGAGACGGCCCTGATCGCTTCGATCGAAGGCAATCGCGGTCAGCCTCGTCCGCGTCCGCCTTATCCGGCTGAGTTCGGTCTGTGGGGTTGTCCCACGCTGATCAACAACGTCGAAACGTTCGCCAACGTCGCGCCCATCATCGATCGCGGCTATCGCTGGTTCAGTTCCATCGGCACCGCCAAGAGCAAGGGCACCAAGGTCTTCGCTCTGGCCGGCAAAATCGAGAACACCGGCCTGGTCGAGGTGCCCATGGGCATCAAGCTGCGCGACGTCATCGAGCAGATCGGCGGCGGCATCCCCGACGGCGGCAAGTTCAAGGCGGTGCAGACCGGCGGCCCCTCCGGCGGGTGCATCCCCAAACAGTACATGGACATGCCGATGGATTATGAGTCGGTCAAAGAGGCCGGCTCCATCATGGGCAGCGGCGGCATGATCGTCATGGATGAAACCTCATCCATGGTGGACGTCGCCAAGTACTTCATGGAGTTCTGCAAGAGCGAATCGTGCGGCAAGTGCGTGCCCTGCCGCGTGGGCACCGCTCAGATGTACGACCTGCTGGAGAAGATCCACAAGGGCGAAGGCACCAGCGATGATCTGGCCATGCTGGAGAGCCTGTGCGAGCTGGTGTCGCAGACCAGTTTGTGCGGCCTGGGCCAGACGGCGCCGAACCCGGTGCTGAGCACGCTGCGTTATTTCCGCCACGAATACCTCGAGCTGCTGCGTGACGGCCAGAACCAGTTGGCCGCTGCCGGCGCCGACAAGGGCAAGGATGGTGCTGTATGACCACGATGACCGCTTCCCCCAGCTCCGCGGCCCACGACATCCAGGTCGTCACGCTGAAGATTGACGATCAGGAAGTCAGTGCCAGCCGCAATCAGACGATCCTGCAGGTGGCTGCGGAGAACGAGATCGAGATTCCGACGCTCTGCTTCATGCCGGGCCTCAAGCCGATGGGCGCCTGCCGCATCTGCCTGGTGGAGCTGGCCGGTTCGCCGCGCTTGTTTGCCGCCTGCGTGACCCGAGTCAGCGAAGGCATGCAGGTGATCACCGATAGCCCGCGCCTGCGCAAGTATCGCAAGCAGATTGTCGAGCTTCTGTTCGTTGAGCGCAACCACGTCTGCTCGGTGTGCGTATCCAACGGCCGCTGCGAGTTGCAGGCCCTGGCGGTGAAGCTGGGCATCACGCACATCACCCAGCCGTACCGTTACGACAAGATGGTCGTCGATTCCTCGCACGACCTGTTCCGGCTGGACCACAATCGCTGCGTGCTGTGCACCCGTTGCGTGCGGGTGTGCGATCAGATCGAAGGCGCGCACGTGTGGGACGTGGCCGGCCGCGGCATTGATTGCCGTATCACCGCCGACCTGAACCTGCCCTGGGGCCAGAGCGATGCCTGCACCAGTTGCGGCAAGTGCGTCCACATCTGCCCCACCGGCGCCCTGACCGAGAAGGGCACCGCCGTGGCCGAGATGCGTAAGCAGCCCGGCTTCCTGCCCTATTTGACCGTTATGCGGGAGAACCGTTAACCATGAGTGCCAAACCCCGAGTCGCCACCGCCTGGCTCGACGGCTGCTCCGGCTGTCACATGTCCTTCCTCGACCTCGATGAAAAGCTGGTCGATCTGGCGGGCATGGTGGACGTCGTATGCAGTCCCACCGTCGATATCAAGGAGTTTCCTGAGAACGTCGACGTCGCCCTGGTCGAGGGCGCGGTGTCCAGTGAAGAAGACCTGCACAAGATCAAGCTGATCCGCAGCCGCACCAAGATCCTCGTCTCCCTGGGCGACTGTGCGGTGACCGGCAACGTCCCGGCCATGCGCAACTTCTTCACCATCGAATCGCTGTTCAAGCGTGCTTACCAGGAGAACGCCGACGTGCCCATGGCTGATGACGGTCATCCGACCGTGGCGGTGCCCCGTTTGTGCGAGAACGCCCGGCCAATCCATGAGGTCGTCAAGGTCGAAGTACACGTGCCCGGCTGCCCGCCGCCGCCGGATGCGATCTTCCATGTGGTCAGCGAACTGCTGGCCGGCCGCATCCCCGACGCCGCGGCCCTGACCCGTTTCGGCAAATAACCACCACCACGCAAAATCAACAATCCTCAATCAGAAATCAGAAATCGGAATTTCATTATGCCCCGCACCATCACCATCGATCCTGTGACGCGCATCGAGGGCCACGCCAAGATCACCCTCCAGCTTGGCGACGACGGCAAGGTCGCCGACGCTCAGTTCCATGTCACGCAGTTCCGCGGCTTCGAGAAGTTCTGCGAAGGTCGCCCCCTGACCGAAATGCCTTCCCTGATGGCCCGCATCTGCGGCATCTGCCCGGTCAGCCACCTGATGGCTTCCGCCAAAGCCTGCGACGCGCTGTTGGCTGTCGATATCCCGCCCGTGGCGGTCAGCCTTCGCCGCATCATGAACCTGGCCCAGTTCGTGCAGTCGCACGCCCTCAGCTTCTTTCACCTGTCCAGCCCCGACTTCTTATTGGGCATGGATGCCGATCCTGCCGAACGTAACGTTTATGGCCTGATCCGCAAAAACCCCGAATTAGCCACCGACGGCGTCAAGCTGCGCAAGTTCGGCCAGGAGATCATCGCGCTGCTCGGCGGCAAGCGCATTCACCCCGCCTGGGTCGTGCCCGGCGGCGTCAACGAACCGCTCACCACCGAACGCCGCGACCAGATCCTCGCGGCCATCCCCGAAGCCAAGGCCATCGCGCTCAAGACCATCGGCTGGTTCAAGAAGTCACTCGATGACTACAAGGAAATCATCGACAACTTCGCCTGCTTCCCCAGTTTGCACCTGAGCATCGCTGACGAGAACAACCACCTCAACGTTTACAACGGCAACTTGCGCGTGGTGGACAAGGATGGCAAGGTGCTGGCCACCGGCGTCAAGCCGGCTGACTATCACACGCTGATCGGCGAGGCGGTCGAGAACTGGACGTATCTCAAGTTCCCGTACTACAAGCCGATGGGTTATCCCGAAGGCATGTACCGTGTCGGTCCGCTGGCGCGGCTGAACGTGATCGACTCCTGCGGCACGCCGCTGGCCGACAAGGAACTGGCCGAGTACCGTCAGCGCTTCGGCCGCGTGCCGGAGAGCTCGTTCCTGTTCCACTATGCCCGTTTGATCGAAATCATCTTCGGCATCGAGACCATGGAGCGCTTGCTCGCTTCGCCGGACATCCTGGACACCTTCGTCCGCGCCCGGGCCAGGCCGAATCGCCGCGAAGGTGTCGGCGTCTCCGAAGCCCCGCGCGGCACGTTGATCCACCACTACAAGATCGACGACCACGGCCAGATGACCTTCGCCAACCTCATCATCGCCACCGGCCACAACAACCTGGCCATGAGCCGCGGCATCAAGCAGGTCGCCCAGCACTTCGTGGACGGCAACAACCTGACCGAAGGCATGCTCAACCGCGTGGAAGCGGTGATCCGCTGCTTCGATCCCTGCCTGTCCTGCTCGACGCACGCCCTGGGCCAGATGCCCATCGAGATCAGCCTGCACGATGCGGATGGTAAACTGCTGGATATCGCCCGTCGCTGATGCGACATTTGGGGATTGCGGGGGACATGATTTCCGGGGTAACAGTTCCGGGGTAACAGTTCCGGGGGTGGGCTAAGGGGTCTGTCGTGGTTCGAGTCAAAAAGACTCTGATTCTCGGCTACGGCAATACTCTGCGCGGCGATGACGGCGTAGGGGTTGCTGCCGCGGAATATCTGCGCCGGCAGTTACGGGACGATCCTTCTATCGAAGTGCTCAGCGTGCATCAGCCGACGCCGGAGCTGGCCGACACGCTCAGCCGTTGCGATCGTGCCATCTTCATCGACGCCTGCGTGGATCTGCCGCCGGGCCAGGTGCGCGTGAGTCCGGTCGCGCCCGGCCCCGATGCCGCCGCGGCCGGCACCCATCACATGAGCCCCGCAGCCCTGCTGGACATGTCTCAAGTGCTGTTCGCAGCGTCGCCTCGGGCCTGGGTGATTGCGGTGGGGGCCGACGATTTCGCCTGCCGCGACAGCTTATCCCCTGAGGTGGCGGCCGCGATCGAGAAGGTGCACGAGCAGGTGCGTCATCTGCTGCAAACGGATACCGCCACGGATGGAACCGGGAGCGCATCATCATGAGCCAGCCCCATGTGCCCGACCAGTTGCACGAATTGCTCGAACACGTTCGCCGCGTGGTCGATCCGCAGCGCCAGGCGGAGATCGACAAGCTGCACAGTGATGCCCTCAGTTGGAAGCCGGTGCCGCGCCTGCCGTTGGTGCTGACTTTTGCGCAGACGCAGAGCTTGCCATTCCAGCCGCTGCCACATGGGCGAATTTTCAGCGATCCAGCCGCGATGCTCTACAACGAGCTGGCCTCCGCCTTCGGCACCAGCATCGCCGCCCGCAGCCTGGTCGATGACGATTTGCCCTGCACGGTGCGGGCCAACTTCGGCATCGTGCTGATCGCCTCGATTTTCGGAGCTGTGGCGGCCCAGGTCGAGGACAACCCGCCGTGGATCGCCCACGACGAGGGCGGCGGCGTCAGCCTGGAAGAGCTGGTCAACAATGGCCCGCCCGACCTCGACGGCGGTTGGATGCCGCGCGTCATCGAGACGCTGGCGTACTACCGGCAAGTGCTGGCCAAGTATCCGCCGCTCGATCGCATCATCCGCGTGGTGCTCAACGATCTGCAAAGCCCATTCGACAATCTGGAGTTGATCGTCGGCAGCGGCCTGTTTGCTGAAATGTACGAAAAGCCGGACTTGGTTGAAAAGGCTTTGGATATCGTGGCTCAGACGCAGATCGCCGTGGCCAGGAAACTGCTGCCGCTGATCAGCGACGGGCCCGATGGCTTCTGCCACCAGCACGCCATGGCTCTGCCCGGGAACATCCTGCTGCGCAACGACTCGGTCATCATGATGTCGCCCGACATGTACGTTCAGCAGATCGCCCCCTACGACCAGCGCATCCTGAAATCGCTCGGCGGCGGCGGCATCCACAGTTGCGGCTGCATCGACCCCTACATCGACTCGCTGGTCAGCGTACCGGCCCTGCGCTGCATCGACCTGGGCCAGGCCCCGATGAACGACCTGGATGCGATGTACGCCAAGGTCGGGTCACGGAAGATCGCCCTGATCCGCGTCGATGTGGATGAAAAGGAAATCACCAGCGGGCGCGTGCTCGAGCGCTTCCCCACTGGCGTTTCCCTGCGACACGAGGTAGCCACGCCGGCCGATGCCAAACGGTTGTTTGAGGCGTATCTGGCCGCCGTTTAGCCGCCGAGCTTGCTCGGCGTTGGGCGTTACGCGTTGGTCGTAGGGTGAGCAAGCTCGCCCGCTAAACATGATGCGCTCAATCGTCGTTTACATCTCCAGCAGCCACTGGTGCACGCGGTCGAACTGGCCCGGCAGGTTTTCGTGGGCGTAGTCGGGATAGAGCACCATCTGCTTGGGGGCGGTGATCTTGTTGTAGGCTGCGAACTGCGTCGAGGGCGGACAGATCTGGTCCATCAGCGATGTGGCCAGCATGACCTGGCCCTTGATGCGCCGCGTCAGGTGCTGCACATCGATGTAGCCGAGGCGCTCGAACCAGAGGTCTTCCTTCTCGTGCGTGGGATCGAAGTAGCGGAAGAAGGTGCGCAGTTCCGCGTAGGCGTTGACGGTCAGGTCCAATTCCCACACGCGCTTGTAATCGCACAGGAACGGGAAGTTGGCTGCAACCCGTGCGATGCGCGGCTCAAGAGAGGCGCAGGCCAGCGACAACCCGCCGCCCTGGGAGCCGCCGTAGGTGGCGACGCGCTTTTCATCGATCTCATCGAAGCCCATGACGATGCCGGCCATCTGGGCGGTGTCGAGGAAAATCTGGCGGAACAGCAGGTTGTCGGGCTGATCTTCCAGGCCGCGGATGATGTGGCCGTGGTGGGTGTTGCCCTTGACGCCGCCGGTGTCTTCGGACGAGCCGCCCTGGCCGCGGCAGTCGAGGGCCGCGACGGCAAAACCGCTGGCGACCCAGGCCAGCTTGTCGTGCCATTCGCCGCAGTTGCCGGTGTAGCCGTGGAAGTGCAGCACGGCCGGGCACGGCTTGCTGCGCTGAGCGGGGCGGATGTACTTGGCGTGAATGCGGGCTCCGCGCACGCCGGTGAAGTAGAGGTCAAAGCACTCCGCAGCCGGCGACTTGAAAGCAGCGGGGCGCAACTCGACCTGCGGATCGGTGTTGCGCATCTCATCGAGGGCCCGCTGCCAGTATGCGTCGTGGTCGGCTGGACGGGGGTTGATGCCTTGGTAAGTCTTGAGCTTTTCCAGCGGGAAATCAAAAATGCCGGGCATGTCTGCCAACTCCTTAAGGGGTGAGGGCAGACATGATATCGAAGTTCAAACCGTATCGCAGGCAGGAATTTAGCCACGGATGGACACGGATTTTCACGGATCAATCACGAATCGATGCCCTGTTATCCGTGCGCATCCGTGTTCATCCGTGGCAAAAATCAGTGGCAAACGCCTCATTATGTTGTGGACATCGCTGCTTCGCGGCTGCCGACCAGGAACTTCATCCAGGCGTCCATGCCCTGCCCCGTTTTGGCGGAGACCTCGATTGTTTGCATGCCCGGCCGCACGTCCTGGATGCTGCGGCGAAGTTTGTCCGCATCGAACTCCACCGCCTGGGCCAGGTCCATCTTGGTAACCACGGCCACGTCCGCGGTGTTGAAAATCGTCGGGTATTTCAGCGGTTTGTCTTCGCCCTCGGTGGTCGAGACCAGCACCAGGCGCAGGTGTTCGCCCAGGTCGTAGGTGGCCGGGCAGACCAGGTTGCCGACGTTTTCAATGAACAGGAAGTCCAGTTCGCTCAGGTTCCACTGATCGAGGTGGCGTTCAACCATGTCCGCTTCGAGGTGGCACATGGTGCCGGTCTCGATCTGGCGCACGGGGACGCCCGCTTCGGCCAGGCGCTTGGCGTCGTTGTCCGTGCGCAGGTCGCCCACCAGCACCGCCACGCGGAACTGCTTGGCCAGTTCGATCAGGGTCTGCCGCAGCAGTTGTGTTTTGCCTGAGCCGGGACTGGACACGAGGCTGACCACGAAGACGCCGGCCTCATCGAACTTCTTCCGCAACGCCCGGGCCAGTTCGTCGTTCTTCTTGAGGATCTGTGTGCGCACCTCAAGGATGCGCGGCTTGCTGCTCATCGTTTAACTCCACATTCAGAATCTGCATCTCCATGCCGCGCAACAGCCGCGGCGTCGATTCCCCGCACACCGGACAACGCAGCACCAGGTCTTCCAGTTCCACTTCCTTTTCGCACCGCGGACACCAGGCAGCCCCTGGAATCTTTTCGATCTCCAATTGCGAACCTTCCAGCCGTGTTCCGGGGGTGGCCGCCGTCCAGGCAAAGTCCAAAGCTTCCGCCACCACGCCCGACCAGGCCCCGATCTGCACACGAACCACGCTGACCGCGGCATCACCCTCGTCACGCAGGGCGTCGGTCACCTGGTCAATGATGGCATTGGCGATGGAAAGTTCGTGCATCGACAGATTTTAGGTTATTTCCGATTATCCCGGGCGGGGACAGGACAATAGCCCACTAGCCGGCGAGCTACGTCTCGCCGGATCGCCCGTCGCCGATCAACACTGGTCATACCGCCGCAGATGCACTGAGACAGACAAAGCGTGCCTCAAGCGCCGGCAGGCTCCCCCCGGAAGGGCATTGGGCCGTTATTCGGTCTGTTTTATCTTGATGTCAAGATTCCCTGGTGGCAGATCGCCTTCTTCATTGCCTTCTGACTGGAGGTGCGTCCCTAAACGGATTCCCTCACCGCTGCTCGTCAGCCCACGGGATCAGGTCCGAGGAGCCCTTCCGGGGGAAGCTGGGCCGGCGCTTGAGGTGTACTGTTGGTGACGCAATTTCGAACGGATGCATAGGCATTTGACATTTTATGAGCGGTGTTGCTATAGTATCGACACGATAGGGTACATGTCAGGCCTGTCAGTCTAATCGCTTCTCGACTGCCATTATGGCATGTCTTGGTTCGTTAGCGATAGATCACTTCATAGTTCGGTAGCCGCTGTAAACATCTATATCTTGTGCGTTTGTGCCTGTTCTGAGCCCAATATCTAGTGGGTTTATGGTTATTGGCACATACGTTGCTCACTTTTACTGACAGAGCAAGGCATGCTTGCCTTCCCGATGCCAGTAGGACGTGGTATCGGTCAAGACGGGTTTCGCATGTTGGCGGGGCCGGTAGCTCAGGTTTGTCCTGCGAGGGTTTCCCACATGCGATTTTCCGACCATTTTGGCATTGTAAAAACTCAAGCGTATCTCGATTTTGTGGATGTG
>CAYYGM010000120.1:0-13804 GCA_964471555.1 uncultured Phycisphaeraceae bacterium | reverse complement strand
TGACAAAGATCACGCCGATCGCAGCGAGGACGCCTACCACCACAATCAGCCAAGCCAGGAACGATACCGCCGCATTGTTCTCGCTTGCTGATGGGGAAACTCCCTCGTGTTGAGCGGCATCTGCGAGTAGGGTTGCTTCGGCGCTGGACTGTTCGCCGGTGCGAATCTTGACCAAGCGTTTCACAGGCAATACAGCGATGATGCCATCGCCCGCTGCTCCAGTGTTGGCAGCTTCCTGAATCGCGCTGAGAATCCGGTCAGCCTCATTCTCGGCAGCGAAAATCTCAATCCGGGCGTGGGTCACCATCCAGTCGTGGCTGAAAAAGTTGGCGTATTCGCCGAACCCTTTGACGGTGGAGACGGTGATCCCCGGCACGCCGACCTGTTTCAGCCGGGTTTCAGTCGCTTCCAGGGCGTCTCGCCGGATGATTGCCGTGATTTTGACCAGGGCCATGGTGGGCTCCCGTAGCGGGTCGTCTGGGTGCGGCTCCGATGCCGCTCCACTCTCCTGAACGAGCAGGAGGGGGGCCATGGTTCCATGGACATGAAAAAATCTTATTGATGGAACCCCAGTCTGCCACATTCTCGTTCTGGTTCATAGAGACAGGACACGAAGACGAAAACCCGCAGGTGAACACCCGCCAGCGAAGGGTACCCTTGCCTCTTTTCGGACACGAGGAGCCACTATGAAACGAGATCGAGAAAAACCGACCGTGATCGACCCGGTGTGCGGCATGAAGCTCAGCCCGGACACCGCGGCTGAGACGTGTGAACACGAGGGCACAACCTACTACTTCTGCGCCGACGTGTGCCGGGAGACATTCGTGGCCGATCCACAGCGATACACCCAACAGCGTCAGCAGGGGGAACCACGGCCGTGAGCCACACGATCCGCATGTTGATTGGCTGCCTGCTGCCGCTGGCCCTGATCTTTGTCCTGCCGCTGTTCGGCGTGGGTCAGGGGCTTACCCTGCTCATCTTCATCGTTCTGATGTTCATGTGCCATCTGACCATGATGGGGGGGCACGACCACGGCGCACATGGAGGCCATGGTGGTCACGGCGGCTGTGGACACGGTGGACACGATCATCCGAAAAAGGAGACCGGCGATGAGTAATCCACGATTCATCAACACCCTCAGCATCAAACGGTTGGGCTTTGCTCTCGGTGCCACCTCCGCGGTGCTGTACGTGGGGTGTGTCTTCGTGATGCTGACCGTGCCGAAAGAAGCTGTCGTGCGGTTCTTCAACAGCATCATGCACGGCTGGGATGTCGAACCGATCATGCGATGGGACATGCCTTGGTGGGAAGCGGTCGCGGGCACGATCGAGGTTTTCATCCTCGGCTGGCTCGTCGGCGCGGTGATCGCGGTGTTCTACAACGTCACCGCTGATCGCAAGGAGGTTTCCGATGCACGGTGACAATGGCTACGCCTACGGCAACTGGGGCATCTCCATCACAATGATCGTGGTCAGCCTGTTCTTCATCTTCAAGTTTATTCCCATGAGAACGCGCTTGGGTAAGCGATCCGGCGGTGCGCTGATCGCCTTTATCGTGGCCTTGTTCGCGGAGATGTACGGCTTCCCGCTGACAATCTACTTTCTTTCCTCCTTCGTCGGCATCCGCATCCCGTTCGACCATATCCGCGGGCACCTACTCGGCGACCTGCTGACGTGGCTGGGGATCGGCAATGGGTGGGCCATCGTGATGATCCTCAGCAACCTGCTGATCCTAGTGGGCATTCTGATCGTCTCTGCCGGCTGGGAGCGAGTCTATGCCTCACGGGGGGAACTGGTCACCGATGGCGTCTACCAGTACGTCAGGCATCCTCAATACACCGGCATCTTCATTATCACATTGGGTTTTATGATCCAGTGGCCGACATTGGCGACGCTGATCCTCTGGCCGTTCGTGATTGCGATGTATGTGCGGCTGGCCAAACGTGAAGAACAGGACGTGCTGAAACAGCACCCTGAAACATACCGCGCCTACATGCAGCACACGCCACGGTTCATCCCCAATCCGATCAAGGTCCAAACAACTTCTCATGCCACGTAACGAACGGACCAGACTCATGGAACACAGTCACACCGATCGAATGCGCGATGACGGCAGCGCCGGCGACCACAAGGTTCAAGACCCGGTTTGTGAGATGGTGATTCCCATCGACCAAGCCGTGGAAATCATCGAGCACGGTGGGCGGCGCTACCATTTCTGTAGCGAGGGCTGCGCAAAGTTGTTCAACAAAGACCCGGAGGCATACACCGATCCACAACGAATCTACGAGCGGAAGAACGCGGTGATGCTGCACCATCTGCGTGGGCAAGGTCAAGAACAGGAACGAAAGACCCAGGGTGCTGCTCCAGCCGGCTCCCAGGTCCGCGACCCGGTCTGTGAAATGTTCATTGATCCCGCGGATGCCACTGACTCAGTCGAGTACGAGAGCAAGACCTACTATTTCTGCCGGCAGGAGTGTGCCGACCGATTCAAACGGAACCCGGATGTCTATGCCCCTTCCGACAACGATCACATTGCATAGGAAACGCCCTGATGCCGCATCACGGATATGACAGCGATCAGACAAAAAGCCCATCATCACACACGCATGATCCCGTGTGCGGCATGTCCATTGATCCTGACCGGGCGGCTGCTTCGCAAATCCACGACGGACAGACCTATTACTTCTGCTCCACCGGCTGCCACGAAAAGTTCAAGGCCGACCCCCGGAAGTATGTGCAACCCAAGCCGAGCCCTGAGCAAAGCGAAGGGCCGGATACGGACCTTACAGGGGCGGGGGTGATCTACACCTGTCCCATGCACCCGGAGGTGCAGCAGAAGGGCCCCGGCTCGTGTCCCAAGTGCGGCATGGCGTTGGAGCCAACCTCCGGAAGCAATGGCGATGATGACAGTGAATTGAAAGACATGACCCGCCGCTTCTGGATCGGCGTCACACTGACCGTGCCGGTGCTGGTGCTGGCGATGGGGCCGCTGGTGGGGTTGCCCGTCGATTCATGGTTGGGACACACCCTGGCTCGCTGGCTGGAACTGGCATTGGCGACGCCCGTGGTGTTGTGGGCCGGCTGGCCGTTCTTTGTCCGCGGGTATCGCTCGATCGTGACGTGGAATCTGAATATGTTCACACTGATCTCCATCGGCGTGACGGCGGCGTGGGGCTACAGTGTCGTGGCAACGCTCGCCCCCGGTATATTCCCGCCGGGTTTCCGGGAGACCGCCACTTCCGGGGGCGGTGAAGTCGGTGTTTACTTCGAGGCTGCGGCGGTCATCGTCACACTTGTGCTGTTGGGACAGGTGCTGGAGCTGCGTGCCCGCCGGCAGACCAGCGGCGCGATCCGTGCTTTGCTGGACCTGGCCGCCAAAACCGCCCGCCGCATCGACGATCAGGGCCACGAGCAGGAAGTCCCGCTGGACGACGTACAGATCGGCGACAAGCTGCGCGTCCGTCCCGGCGAAAAAGTGCCTGTGGATGGTGAAGTGATCGACGGCAAGAGCACGATCGACGAGTCGATGATTACGGGTGAGCCGATGCCGGTGCAGAAGCAACCGGGCGACAAGGTGACCGGGGCCACGGTCAACCAGACCGGCAGCTTCGTGATGAAGGCTCAGCGCGTGGGCGGGGAAACGCTGCTGTCGCAAATCGTGCAGATGGTTGCCGAAGCTCAGCGCAGCCGCGCCCCGATCCAGCGCATCGCCGACCTGGCGGCCGGTTACTTCGTGCCCGTGGTGTTGTTGGCCGCCGTAGTCACGTTCATTATCTGGAGCCTGTGGGGCCCCGAGCCGGCGTTCGCCTACGCCATCGTCAACGCGGTAGCAGTGTTGATTATCGCCTGCCCCTGCGCCTTGGGATTGGCCACGCCGATGTCGATCATGGTCGGCGTCGGACGCGGCGCGCAAGCGGGGGTGCTCATCAAGAACGCTGAAGCTCTGGAGGTCATGGAGAAGATCGACACGCTGGTGGTGGACAAGACCGGCACCTTGACCGAGGGCAAACCCAAACTGGTCGCTGTCGAGCCCGCGGATGACTTCGATGAAAGTGACCTGCTATGTCTGGCCGCCTCATTGGAACGTGGCAGCGAACACCCTCTGGCTGAGGCGATTGTGCGGGGAGCGGAAGATCGTGGAATTGAACTGGCTGACAGCGAAAACTTCAATTCGGTCACCGGCAAGGGCGTAACCGGCGAAGTGACCGGCCGATCCGTGGCCCTGGGCAACCGGGCCATGATGGAGCAATTGAATGTGGCCGCGGAGCACCTGGTCGAGCGGGCCGAGTCATTGCGAAGCGAAGGTCAGACAGTCATGTTCGTCGCCATCGACGGCAAGCCGGCCGGCCTGCTGGGCGTCGCGGACCCGATCAAAAACTCGACCGTCGAGGCCGTGAAGCTGCTGCACGACAGCGGCGTGGAATTGGTGATGCTTACCGGCGACAGCCGCACCACCGCCGAAGCCGTGGCCCGAAAGCTGGGCATCGACCGCGTGGAGGCCGAGGTCCTGCCCGACCAGAAGGCGCAGGTCATCAAACAGCTTCAGTCAGAGGGTCGGCGCGTCGCCATGGCCGGCGACGGGATCAACGACGCGCCCGGGTTGGCGCAAGCGGATGTAGGCATTGCCATGGGGACCGGCACGGACGTGGCGATTGAGTCGGCCGGCGTCACGCTGGTCAAAGGTGATCTGCGCGGCATCGCCAAAAGCCGGCTGCTCAGCCGCAAGACGATGGGCAACATCCGCCAGAACCTGTTTTTCGCCTTCATCTACAACGCAGCCGGCGTACCGATCGCCGCGGGTGTGCTGTATCCGCTGTTCGGCCTGCTGCTGTCGCCCATCATCGCCGCCGCCGCCATGACGTTCAGTTCGGTTTCCGTCGTCGGCAATGCGCTGCGTTTGCGGAGAGTCGGCCTGTGAACAAATATCCGACATTACATCGGCACCGTGTTGGTCCCATGCCGGCACGCCGACGGGCCATGCTGATCCTGGCGGGATTGTTATTCATCGCCGCCATGCACTGGATCGTGCCCACGTCACCTCACGCCTTCCACGCTCTGCACATCGTCCTGCGCAAGCTCTTTATCGTGCCGATCATTCTCGCGGCTGCCTGGTTTGGCCTGAGAGGAGCGATGGTGGCGGCTGGCATCAGTTCACTGCTGTATGGGCCCCACATTCTCGTTTCCTGGACAGGCCAATTCGCTGAAAACCTCAATCAACTGGCGGACATGGCCCTGTTCTGGGTTGTGGCTGCGATCGCGGGTCTGCTGTACGAGCGCGAGCGGGCCGCGACCCTCAAAGCCGAGCAGGCCCACCACGGAACGCTGGAAGCGTTGGCCTCCGCCCTTGATGCCCGTGAGCACGAGACCGATCGACACTCAGAGCGGGTGGCGGACCTTGCATTACGGATCGCTGAGCGCTTCGGCCTCAATGATTCGCAACTCCGTGTCCTCCGAGACGCCGCTCGTCTGCACGACGTGGGCAAGATCGGCGTGCGGGATCAACTGCTGCTGAAACCGGGAAAGCTGGACGATGCTGAGCGTCAACAAATGCAGCAACACGCGGAGATTGGAAGCCGGATCGTTCACCGATTGCCCTCGCTTCACGAAGCCGCGGAACTGATTCGGTGCCACCATGAACGATACGACGGGACGGGTTATCCGCGAGGGTTACGCGGTGAGTCCATCCCTCTGGCGGCACGGATATTCACGGTGGCCGATGTCTACGATGCGCTGACGAACGATCGTCCATACCGCAAAGCCATGCCGTATCCCCAGGCCATGCGCATGATCCATGAAGGCAGCGGTAGTGCTTTCGATCCATCCGTGGTCGCTGCGTTCGAGGCGGAAATGCAAGCCCGTTCACATGACGCACCAGCACAACGAGAGGAAGCCGGCGTATGAACTGCGACCAGTCCAGATGGCCCCGGACGACTGCGGGTCAGCGCGCCCCTGATGGCACGTTGACGGTGCCGTGTGAACTTCGCCTGCACTACCATCATGCTTCCAATGTGATCCTGACCGGGTCCGTGATCGGCGGTGACGGGCATCTGGCTATGACCCAAACCGCTGACGACCTGTGGATTGCAAGGCTGCTGCTTGTACCGGGGACACACGTTGTTCGTCTTCACGTCACCGTACAACGTCGTGAAGCTCCGTGGCTGCCGGGCAAGACTGAGGGCTGGGACGTGGATTTCGACGTGCCCCCTCTCCGTCCCAGCGAGCAACAGACGCCGGAACTGCGCATCTGGCTCCACGCTCCGCAACAAGAGCATCACCATGAAAAACCATCTTCATTGACATGAAACGAGGCAACCAAGGCCGCGACAATCAACCCCAGGCCCCAAGTCCCATGAGCATCCGGGCCAAGCTGTTGTTGACGGTCAACGCGGTGTTTCTGGTTGGGCTGAGCGGACTCCTGTTGCTCGACTACCAGCGCAGTCTGGCAGAGCGGCTTCGGGACAAGCAAGTGGCCATGTCGGAGGAAGCGGCGCTGATCCTGCCCGCTGTATCCGCGCTGCACGATCAGGGGCTTGACGCCGTGCAGGCATACATTGACCGTGCCTGCGCCCAGATGCAGGACGCACTCTCACCCGGCCACCACATCGCGGTGCGCCTCGGTGACATGGTGCTTCAGGCCCGAACGCACCACCGGGCTTCTCCGGCATTCGCACACGCCATGCAACTGGCTGCGACCTCATCCGACCATAGCGCGAAGGTGGACGATCGGATGATCCTTGTCGGCTCGCGCGGTGACGACACCGTGCGAGTCTACGTGTCGGAGTTTACCAGCAACGTGCGCCGGGCCGCCCGCATCCAGGCGATATCCCGCGGCGTCGGCATCGGGCTGGTCGGATTACTGGGCGCGGGCGTCGTGAACCTGCTGCTGCTCCGCCTCGTCACGCGCCCCATCGACCGGCTGGTGCGGACCGTTCGTCGGATCGGCGGCGGTGACCTGGGTATTGTTCCTCAGCGGTTCACCACCGCGGAACTGGACTACCTGGCCAACGAAATCGGCAATATGAGCCGATCCCTTGCGGAGGCCGACCAACACCGGGCGCAACAGTTGGCCAAGGCCCGGCGGATTCAGCAGAACCTGCTGCCGCACCCCGATGCCTTGAAATCCGTCGGCATCCACCATGTTCACATGCCCGCCGAGGACGTGGGCGGAGATTTTTTCGATGTCCGGGTGATCGACGAACATCGGCTGGTCATGTGCATCGGCGACGTGACGGGTCATGGCGTACCGGCTGCAATGAGCGCGAGTATGCTCAAGACTCTGTTCCAACACGGCACGGCAGAGCCGGCCAACCCCGCTGCGGCCTTGGCGGAAATCAACCACCGCTTTCACGCGGTCACTCTCGATGGCGACTTCGCCACAATGTTTATGGCGGTGGTTGATTGGCACGAAGGCCGACTCACCTACGCCAGTGCCGGCCATGAGTTTGGCTACCTGGTCAGACCTGGCGGCCACATCGACAAACTCGGTGCAACGGGGCTGTTGCTCGGCATCGAACCTGATGCCGATTGCGAACTGGTTCACCTCGACCTCCATCAAGGCGATGCGATTGTCCTGCTCACCGACGGCCTGGTCGAAACCATGTCGCCCACGGGGAAATTGCTCGGACGAAGCGCCATCATGGAAGTTCTGGTGAAAATCGGTGAACGACCCGCGGACGAAATTGCCGCCTCGCTGATAGAACTGGCTGAAGTTCACCGCGATGGCTTACCCCAGCAGGACGATATGACACTGGCGATCCTCAAGACGGGAACATAACCTATGGGGCTGGCCATTGATTTGACGCACCCCCAACCCTGGACCCGTCTTCATGCTCGAACCCCTGCACCAGAAATCGAAAGAATCGAAACTCGAACACATCAAGCGTGAAAGCCACGGCTTACGGGGAACGATCAAGGATGAACTCGAAATCCCGCAACAGCCGTTCGGCGCTGCCAATGGCGAATTGCTCAAATTTCATGGGATTTACCAGCAGCGCGACCGGGACGCCGCCGTCGGGCGCGAGCACGCTGTCCCGACGCACATGATCCGGGTCGTGATCCCGGGCGGCACCATCACGGTGGATCAGTATCTCGCCCTTGACCGTCTTGCAGAACAACGAACGAGCAATTGTGCGCTGCGGATCACCACGCGACAGTGCCTCCAGCTTTACGGAATCGAAAAGAATTCATTGAGGCAGGTGGTCCATTCGATCCGTGAGGCCGGCCTGACTACCTTTGCCGGTTCCGGCGACGTAGAACGGAATGTCATGGCCCCGCCTGCCCCAAAGACAAGTGCGGCTTATCGTGCTGCCCGAGCATTGGCGAACCAACTGGCTGGCATTCTCCAACCGCAACCACACGCCTATGACGAGGTCTGGTTCAACCGCCGCCAATCCCAACCATCCCATGAACCCGACCCTCTTTACGGCACCCAGTATCTGCCCCGCAAGTTCAAAACCGGTGTCGCTCTCCTCGAAGACAACGCGGTGGATGTCCACAGCCAGGACGTGGGACTGATCGTCCTCGCCGAGGATAACAACTCCCCACGTGTCAACGTGCTCATTGGCGGCGGGTTGGGGATGACGCACCGCCAGTCAAAAACATTTGCGCGTCTTGCGTCGCCTTTGTGTCACGTCACGCTGGACCAGGCCGCGGCGGTCGTCAGAGAGATTCTCGCCGTGTTCCGCGAGTTTGGCGATCGCACCGACCGCAAACACGCAAGGCTCAAATACCTTGTGGAAGCGGTCGGCGTCGAGTCATTCAGGCAAGAATTACAGAATCGACTCACTTTCGAGCTGGAGCCCTGGGTTGAAATCCCCCCTTTGCGCAAGCCCGACTTCCTGGGTCGGCATGAGCAGGGAAATGGGTTGATGTTCTATGGCGTTCACGTCCCCAACGGGCGCATCATTGACACCGCAGGCGTTCACATGAAAACAGCCTTACGGTTGATCGTGGAGACGCTACGGCCTTCGGTTACGTTCAGTCCAAGTCAGAACATCCTTTTCGGTGATCTGGATGACAACGGCATCCAACGGCTGAAAGACATCCTGGCTGACTGCCATGTCCCGCTATCAGAACAGCTTTACCCGCTGCGTCGTAAGGCTGTCGCTTGTCCCGGTTTGCCAACTTGCGGGAAAGCGCTCAATGAGTCCGAACGCTTCATGCCGACTCTGCTGAACGAACTGGAAACGGAACTCGATCGCTTGGGGTTGACGCACAGGCCTCTTGAGATGCGCGTGACCGGCTGCCCGAATGGGTGCGCCCGACCCTACACCGCGGACCTGGGCGTGGTCGGCCACAAGCCCGGCTGCTACGACCTTTTCGTCGGCGGACGCGCAGCCGGGGGTCGCCTCGGCGACCTGTATGCAGAGAACGTGCCGCAGGACGGGATCGTTCCGATGTTGCGGCCGCTGCTGGAAGCCTGGCGTCGTCACGGCTTCACTGATGAGCCACTCGGAGACTGCTACCAACGCCTGTACGGGCAGATCCCCGATAAGCAACGCCTGACAGGGGCACGAGAGGGATTTGCTTATCAGCGCGTGGCAAACCGCGATTTTTTGCCCGGTCTGCCGAAGGAATGAAAATTCTGATGCCCGATGGAACCCAGCGACCCCATAAACTCGTTTTGAAAGGTAGGAACGATGAGTTTGGGGCCAATCACCGAGGCCCAGGCGGAGCGATTCCGGCGGCTGGCGTGGCCCTTGATGCCCGCAGTGTTGCGGACCGCCCAATGCCTGACGCACCGCGCCGACGAAGCCGAGGACTTGGCCCAGGAAGCGATGGTCAAAGCCATGCGTGCGATTGATTCCTACCAGGACGGCACCGACATCAAGGCATGGCTGCTGACCATCCTTCGCCGCACGCATATTGACAGCATCCGTGCAACCCGGCATCAGCCACGACCGGTGTCTATGGAGGGACATGATTGGGAAGATGAACAGGCCGGAGCCTCTGGCGAGCATGACCCGCAGTGGCACGACCCGGAGGAGTTGATGAACCGATTGGAGGACGAGGCGGTCATTGATGCCATGAAGCAGTTGCCCGAAGACATCCGCTGGGCGCTTTTGTTGACCGATGTCGAGCAACTGGGTCAGTCGGAAGCCGCTGCCGTGCTGGACGTTCCCATCGGTACGATCAAGAGCCGAACCTCTCGCGGACGCGCCATGCTCCGTGATCGTCTTTACGAAATCGCCCGCCATCGTGGCTGGGTTGGGGAGGCAGGAAGGGTATCCCGATGAACCTTCACGATCAGGACCGATTGGATCGCGCCACCGCCGCCCGCCTGGCCAAACTGGCCAATCGGCCGGTGGATACGTCGCGCCTGAAGCAGCGGCTCGATCACTTGATTCAAGAGCAGATCGTCTCCGACGTACCATCTTCATGCCCACTGCGATGGATGACGTGGTGGCGGCCAATCACCACAATCGCCGCAGCGGTGCTGATCGCGCTGTCGATCGGCTGGTTCATGCTGGAAGGCGGTACGTCTCAAGCCGTTGCGGCACCGACGGAACTGGCCCAGATTTACTATGACGTAGCCAATGGCCTGGCCCCGCACCTGAAGGTCTCCAGCGTGGAGGAAGCCAATCGGCTTCTGGCTGACCAGTCCAACGGTGTCACGCCGATCCCCGAGTTGCCGGGACAATTGCAGTCCTGCTGCCTCCATCAACACGCCGGCGCTACGTTGACCTGCGCCCTGATCGAGCGCGACGGCCAGCGTATCGCCGTAGCCATGGCCGATGGCGCGAAACTCCACTCGCCCAAGGGAAAACTGATCGAGTACGACGGCAGACAGTTCATCGCTCACACTACCAACGGCATCAACATGGTCATGGCCCACGAAAACGGTCGCTGGCTTTGCGTGATGGGTGATGCGTCCATGGAAACATTGGTCGAGGTGGCCGCAGGCATTCGGATATAATTGCATTTGAGTTGGTCGCAAAGCACCTGCTGCGGCACATGAGCAACACTCATCCGTCCTCATGGAACCAAAACTGAAGCCTATAAACCCGGCGAGGGCCAAGTATTGCACGATCACTCCCCAACGAGTGGTGCATCATACGGTGCGAATCGACCGTCGAAGCCGCGTCCTCGAACGGGGCCGGTGATCCGCGACCTGCCCACCGCCTACCAACTGGCCCGCACGATCGACGATGCCGCCGCGGTGCTCATGGACCTGTCCGAACTTCTGCGCGACACGCAGCGTGAGACGCCGCACAAGCTGGTCACGGGCACACGGATCGACCACCAACTGCACCGGCTCCGGCGGGCTGGTGACCCGCTTGATGTCGAACCGCGCCTGCGCCGGTTGCTGCTGGCCGCCAGCCCTCCATCGGGGTAGCGACCAATCTTGCCTATTTTTACATGATCCTTGTTCATGTTGCCCGTGTGGGTGTCGTTTGGATAATGCGTGGTGGGTGCCGGAGGCCACCGACGGCAAGTCGGTTCGGGCGGATGTGGTGAAGCGATCCCCGCCATACCGTCCGGACCGAGCCCGATGCAGGGATCGCGCTATGTCCAGCCAGAACGGTGACATTCACACGCTCATCAACAAGGCTCGTGAAGTCATCACGTCGTTACCGTGGCCCCTCGTGCAGACCGCCGACGCCTACCTATCCGAGCACTACAGCGTAGATGCTTTGAAGGCTGAACGCGGGCAACAACGGGCAGAGGTCATCGAAACAAATAAAGAAATTGAGCAGATCAACGCTGCTCAGTTGGCTGCGAAAGAGGAAACTTGGGGACGTGCGTTGCAAGGACTGCGTTGGCTGCATCGCATCAGACGGCACTTGTCTGGTGACGTTGAATCGGACTGGTTCAGAGAAACCAGACGGTCGATTTACCACGCCACCCCGAAGCGGAGGCGGTGGGGTGCGCCAATACCGCTGAAGCATGTTCCTGAACCATTGGGCGAAGCTGAAGCCTCGTGGCTCGCACGGTTTTTACGTGCGTGGGAAGATCGCATCGTCAACGCTTCGGCCAAGGAATTGCGGCGACTGGAGTATGGGCCGCGCAACGAGCGGGCGATGGCGAGATTGCTCCTATTTCTCGCCGCAACCGATCCTGATCTGCATACGTGCGGACTACCGCTGCGATGTGACCTGCTCGTGCAGCCGTGGACCGAGGATGAGGACGCGTTTGCGGTACGGAGGATGGCCGGTGACCAGATTTTCGAGGTGGGTGATGCCACCGAGCACGCGGTGGTTTTGAGCAAAAACGTCACCGCTGGCCATCATGCCCAGGTGGAATCCCTTTGCATGGTCGCCGAGGCGGAACGCGAGGCCCAGGGGCATACGTTCCGCGTGATCGGCGAAGCGCTCAATGTGCTTGCATCGGTGCCACAACAGCCGGCTCATGTAGAGAGGAAGAACAATGTTGACGACAAGCCAGATAAGAGCGGGTATGTTCGGACTCCATCGTCTCCCGATGATTACATGGCAGTCACCGAGTTGCTCAAACTCGAAGATACTTGGAAGGTTGCCCATACACTCAAGAAAATAAATGGAATTTTGAAAGAGAACCCTACGACGATTCGGTGGACTCGCCCCTTATCGCTTGAGGGCATACCTATCAAAAATCGAAAAAGCATTCACATTGGCGATTGGAGCAGGTTCATACGGGGCCAATGTGACGACGCTGATCCAACCCAAGATGAAATAGCCGAACGGAAGCTGAAAATCCGACGTGCGTGACACGCTGGGTAAGCCTGGAAGTGCATTTCCCCACTTTCCCCGTCATTTCCGGGAAGTAGATTTTTTGCCGGTTTTTGACTATCCAGGACAGGTTTTCCGGTCTTCCCACTTCCCCCACCACACACCTTTTCGAGCGGCATGGTCAACTTGTCCGTCACGGTAATCCGTTGAACTGGACCGGAGTTGACCATGCCCGTATCCAACCAAAACGGCGTAGCCCCAGAGGATAGTCACCGCGTCGAACCGCGTTTGGTCAGCGTGAGCGATGTGGCGGCTCTCCTGCGGTGCTCCGCGCGCCAAATCTATCGACTTGTTGAATCGGAGAAAATGCCGCCCCCGTTGAAGCTCGGGGGCATGGTTCGTTGGGACCGCGTGGCCATCGAGCAGTGGATTTGCGATGGGTGCCCGGCCTGCCCCACCGTCAAGCGCCCGTCGAGGAAGGAGGTGCGCGGTGGATAACTGCTCACTTTTTGACCACCCGATCCCGGACCCGCCGGCGCACCACGCCGCGCCGCACGGCACGAGTGACGTGGCGGCGAGGGCGATCAAGCCGAAGGCGGAAACGTTGCGCCAGCAGGTGCTGGGCGCGATTCGCGCCGCCGGCCCACGCGGCCTTTGCGACTTCGAGGGTCAGGCGTTGCTGAACCTCAAGGCCCAGACCTACGGCCCGCGGCGCATCGAATTGATGAAGATCGGTGCTGTGGTCGATTCGGGCCAGCGTCGCCGGACGCCGGCGAACCGGCCCGCCGCGGTGTGGATCGCTTGCGAATATCTGGACATGGAGGGCCAGTCGTCGTGAACATGAAGCCCCCTACCCAATTCGAGGAGCATGCTTCCTTTGAGCCGGTTCCCCACCTCGGGTTGCGTCCGAAGGAAGCGGCCAAAGCGCTTGGGATTTCCCCTCGCAAGCTGTGGGAACTGACGGCGGACCGCACCAGCGGCATCCCGCACGCACGTTTCGGGAAGACCATTGTATATCCCACCGACGAATTGACTCTGTGGCTGGCCTCGCGCGCCACGAAGAATACGGAACAGCGGATCGCATGATTCGGGATTTGCACATCGAAAACTGGCGGTTTGTTGTGCCGGAAGACGTGCGGCCGAAACATTGCACTTGGC
>CAYYGM010000119.1:0-14066 GCA_964471555.1 uncultured Phycisphaeraceae bacterium | reverse complement strand
CGGCCGTGCAAGGAACCAGACACTGCCGCACGCGACAGTGCCACCCTACGCTAAACGTGTGGCGCTGAAAATTTGGTCCGCCCTAAATCAACTGGCGGGCTTTGATCTTCATGTAGTGGTTGACCACCGCGATCGACAGGCGTTCGGCGTCGGCGGACAGCACCTGAACGCCGGACTTGCTCAGTTGTCGCATGTGCTCGGCCCGCTCGCGCACGATCGAACGCGCTGCCAGCACACGTTCCACCTCACCGGCCGCGGCCGGGCCTTCGGCAAGCTGCTCCAGCAGGGTGTCGTGCAGCGCCACCACCACCACCAGGTGCCGACAACTCAGCAGCGGCATCAGCTCCACCAGGTCGGCGGCCAGTTGCGGATCGCTCAGGTCCGTCAGGATGAAGACCAGCCCACGCTGCGTCTGGCGAAGGCGCAGCGCTTCGACCAGGCTCAGGTAGCTGGGATACACCGGCTGCGAATCGAAGCGGGCCAGCACCTGCAACACGCGCTGGGCCTGCCCCGTCCCGGGACGGATCACGGTGTCCACGCGATCACGAAAGGTGATCACGCCGACACGATCGCCCTGATCGCGGCAAGCGTGTGCCAGCAGCACGGCTGCGTCCACGGCGTAGTCCAGCGAGCTGCGCCCACCCACCGGGTTGCCCATCATGCGCCCGCCGTCCAGGCACAGGATCACATCCCGGCTGCGCTCCGCCTGATACAGATTGGTTTGCGGTGAGCCGGAGCGCGCGGTGGCTTTCCAGTTGACATCGCGAAAGTCATCGCCGGGAAGATACTCGCGCAGTTGGTCGAACTCGCGCCCGGTGCCGATCATGCGTTGCTGATGAAAACCGGCAGCCCGCAAGGCCCGGCTGCGGCGCAATTTTTCGTAGGAGCTGATTGCGGTCAGGTCGGGATACACCGTCACCGCGCTGCTGTCAGCTTCCAGTCGCCGGTAGGCGGCCAGGGCCAGGGGTGCGGTCACGTCCAGTTCGGTCGGCGGCAGTTGCACGCAACCGCGTTGCCGCGGCGTGATCTGCGCCTCAAACACCACGCGCTGCATGGGACCAAGGTCCGCTTCCCACGGTCCAGGCTCACCCTCCCAACTCGCAGGCCAGGCTTGGCGCAGACTCACGTGCACCGCTTGCCGCGGTTCGCTGTTGATGACGATCCATTGGATGCAGCCGGGGCGACTGACCTGAAGCTGACCGACGTATTGCACCTGCAACTTCACCGCCCGCCGGGCCAGGGTTCGCCCCTGCCACAGCACAGCCGCGATCACCGCCAGGTCGATGCCCGCCGCCGCCAGCACCCATCGATGATCGACCACGGCGGCCAGGCTCACCAGCGCCGCCAGCAACAGGCCGCCCAGGGCATAGCGCGTCGGCACGATCATCGCGGCACTTCGATCTTGTTGAGTATGTTGGTCAGCACATCCGAGGCCCGCTCGCTGCTGACCTCCGCCTCCGCGGTCAGCACCACCCGATGGCCCAGCACCGGCCCGACCATGGCCACTACGTCGTCCGGCGAAACGAAGTCGCGCCCCTGACAGATGGCCCGACCCTTGGCGGCCTGCAACAGATACATCGAGCCGCGCGGTCCTGCTCCCATCAGCAGCAGTTCGTGCTCGCGCGTGGCACGCACGATCTTGAGCACGTAATCCGACACGCCCGGCTCCACGTTGACGCTCGTCAGCCACTTGCGCCAGGACAACACTTGCTCCAGCGTGATGATCGGCTGAATCTGATCCTCCAGCAGCGACTCGGGCGGCTGACCGCGGTGCAGCGCCTCGAGCAACGCCTGCTCTGCCTGCAACGGTGGCTACTTCAAGGCGCTCTTCATCAGGCAACGATCCTGCTGGGCCTCGGGCAGCGCATAGGTGCCTTCGAACTCCGCCGGGTTCTGCGTGGCGAAGACGGTGAACACCGGCGAAAGCATGTGACGGGTGCCGTCGATGGTGGCGTGGCCTTCGCTCATCGCCTCCAGCAGGGCGGACTGCGTTTTGGCCGGGGCGCGGTTGATTTCGTCGGCCAGCAGCAGGTCGGTGAAGATCGGGCCCTCGCGCAGCTCGAAGGTCTGCGTCTTGAGGTTGTAGGTGTTGGTGCCGATGATGTCGGCCGGCATCAGGTCGGGCGTGAACTGAATGCGCTTGGCCCGGCAGCCCAGCAGCTTGGCCAGCGTGCGCACGGTCAGCGTCTTGGCGGTGCCAGGCACGCCTTCCAGCAGGGCGTGTCCGCTGCACAGCAGTGTGATCAGCACCTTCTCGATCACGTCATCCTGTCCCAGGATCACGCGCCCCAGCTCGCGCTTGAGTTGTTCGAGCAGGCGATTGTCGGCCGCGTGCCCGCCGGCGGCTGCTTCCACGGGTTCAGGTATCGGAAGATCGTTGGCGTCAGGCACGTGCAAGCTCCTTGGACAGGTGATGCGATTCGGTGAGGATACGGGCCAGGTCGCGCCGGCTCCAGCGGCGATCGCGGCCGGGGCTGTCCGCCAGCTCGTGCCGCTGCATCAATCGGCGAACGCTGCGCGGGATGAAAGCGCCGCATTCGGGACAGGTTTCGCGGCGCAAGGTGGACAGGTCGTATCCACAGGAAAGACAGCGCGGCCGCATCGTGGCGGTCAGTTCCTGCACTTCGTGCAGCAACGTTTGGGCCCGTTTGGCTGGGTCGCTCCCGATGGCGGCCAGGCGCTCCGCCAGATCGGCTGGATTGCAGCGGCAGGCTTTGGCCAACCGGTCGCAGGCTTCGTCATGCACGCGGCGAAGTTTCTCCTGCACATCCCACGCTTCATCGTACAGGTGCCCCAGCATGTCAATCTGCTCCAGGCTGGAGCGGCGACTGACGGGCGCAGCGACGGCGATCTGCCGGCGGCCGGCGGTGCTCCAGCGGTAAACCATCAGCATCAACAGCACCTGCAGCAGCAGCGGGGCGAGGCCCAATTGCTTGAGCACCTCGATCACCGAGCCCACCTGTCCGATGTTGTGCGTCCACTCGTCGAAGATCACCGGCTCATCGCCGAACAGCGACAGCAGGATGTCCAGGTTATCCGCGTCGGCCAGGCAGCCGTTGAGAGCCGGCGTCGGTGCGCCGATCCAGATCACCTGCCCGCGCCCGTGACGCATTTGTCCCGCCACCACAGCCTGATCGTCGGAGGCCAGGCTGCGCCACTCGACAGCCTCCTGCTCATCGAAATGCAGCGGGGCGCGCAGCGAGAGATGCTGGTTGTTCGTCCAGTTTGCTTCCATGATCTGCCCGGGCAACTGATCGGGAAACGCGCCGCGGATCTGGCCGGTTTCCAGCAATGCGGTGATTTCCAGTTCAGCGTTGGATGGCTCGGTGGTCGCGATGCCCAGGGCGTCCATGACCTTGGTGCGGTGGCGCGTCATCTGGATCAGCGTGTTGCCCTGCGCCACCCATTCCAGCACCATCTTGGCCGGCAGACGATAGGGATTCTCGTGCTTCTGCCCGGAGGGGTCCATCACCGCGGGCACGCTTTGTTCATTGTTCTCATCGCCGATCACCTGCAACAGCACGCCGTGGTGTTCGCGGCTGAGGCGGGGTCGTTCCAGGGAAATCGCAGGCTGTCCGCGCTGCTGCATCAGACGGTACAGGGCGGCGGTGCCATAGGGATCGAAGCGCCGATTGGAATAGAGGGGGGCTGATTCTCCGCCGCGGCTGGCCACGTAGGACAGGTGCAGAAAGGCAGCCAACGTTGCCAGCAGCGCCGCCACCACCAGAATGCGAATCACCCGCTGCTTCATGCCTGCTCGTCCCCCAGAAGATGATCGATCTGCCCGCGCACCTGATCGAACGAGGCCTGGTCCGGCTCGCGCTCGCCGTACCACACTTCGTCGAAGCGGCCGGTCAACTGGGCAAACAGCAGACGCTGATCGTCGCTGCCGCGAAAGTTGTTGACATACTGCCAGTTGGTTTGTTGCCTGCGGTAACGGATCTTGCCCGCGGCATGCAGGCCCGAGAGCAGGGCCAGGTACATGGCCCGCAGCGCCAGGCGCAGGTTCTGTTCGCCGGCCAGCAGCGCGGCATGATCGACCCACACATCACTGCTGGTAGCCAGGGCATCGCCGCCGATCAGGGCTGCGTCCAGTGTCTGGCGGTCCAGCGGTCGGCGCGGCACGGCCAATCGACCCTGGGCCAGACGCATGGCGATCAACCAGATCACCAGCAGCGCCGATGCGCCCAGCACGAACCAACCCATCGCCTTGAGGATCGGCCCGATGGCGAACCATGTGCCGCCGGAAGCGGAAGACCCACCCCCGGCTCGCCCGCGCATCAACCAGTCCAGTAAATCGTTCAGATAGCGGGCGATCGGATCGATGTAGCGAGCCAGTTCCTTCTCCAGGTCCAGTTGCGAACTGTCGCGGGCCGCCCGCTCCTGGCGCAGCTTCCAGCGTGAAAACAGCGGATCCTGCATGATCCGGTTCAGTTGCTGCTGGGCCTCGCCGACCTGCGCCGCGGAAGACGATTCAGCGCCGGCGAGCGGCGGCGTCCAGCACGCCCACACAGCCAGCAACAGACACCAGACGCGCAGCGACTTCACAGCGGCGTCTCCTTCAACTGCACCAGGCGCGCCGCCAGATCGCTGCCCGTGCGGCGGGCCATCAACTGTTCGATCAGAAAGACCGCACCGACCGACCAGTATAAATCAAACAACAACAACAACAGCAGCAGGGAAAACAACCACCACGCCACGTGCGACATCGACAGCCACAGATCCGTGGTGTCCACGCCCAACAGGCTGGGCAGGATCACCGCCACCAGCACGCCTTGGGCGCACAGCAGACAGATAGCCGTCACGACAAACAGGATGGAAAGCATGGCGGCATGCCGTGCCAGCAGCCTGAAGCTGCGTGCCACCAGTTCCGCTACATGGCGCAGCACCGCACCGCCGGGATGTTCCGACGCCAGCATGGCCGGGGCCACGAAACCAGAGACGTAAAAGCAGAACACGCCCGGCAGCACCAGCCATCCGCCCCAGATCATCCCCACGTGCATCGTCAATCGCGTCAGTACGATCACCAGCATGCGCCGCCACGAAGAGCGCAGGACCGCCTGTCCCAGGTCGCGCATCACCTTTTCCTGCACCAGCGTCAACCCTGCCCAGCGCCAGAGCATGGCCGCCACGACTAGCCAGCTCGCCCAGCGCAGACCCGCGCGATCCTGCGCCGCCACCGTGTCGATCCACAACCAACTGGCCCCCAGCAGCGGAGCGATCGCCAGCAGGTACCACGCCAGCACCGCCCAGCCGCGAGCACGCAGATAAGCCGCCGCCGCATCCAGTGACAGGCGCCCCGTGCGAATCTGAACCGCGCTGTCCCCCCAGTAGGCCATGCGACTGTCTCCTGCCGTCACCACTGCCACTGCAACAGGTCGATGATCAACTGGCCGGTCTGCTCACAGGCTGTGTAGGCCAGATACAAGCCCGGCAGCACAAAAACAGACATCAGGACCACGTGCGCATATCCCCGCCGGCCCACGCGCTGCGAGTCGCGCCGCTCCTCGGCCAGCAGTTGCTCCAGGCCTTCCCGTGAATAGTTCACGCCCTGGTACTGCGTGGAGCACTCGCGGCAGATCGCCCGCCCGGTCACCACGCACACGCCGATCGCCCGGCGGTCAGGATGGCGGTCACAATGTTTGACTAATCCCGGCATAGTTCACTCTTGCCGTGGTTCCCTGCCGATCCCATGCGGGCGTGACTGCAAATCGCCGTTGCTCCGCCTTCATGGTAACAACACACACGCTGCGCTCGGTGGGGCTGCGATCAAACAGGTTGCACGTGATGACCAGACTGCCCGGCTCGGTACTGGTGGCGGCAAAGGCTTCAATTCAGCCGCCGAGCCGTGACCTGCCCCCCCCCCCGAATCATCCACCGCCCGGTCTTCGTGCCTTCGTGGCTCATTTTGTTTTCCACTCTTGTTTGATCCGACATGGCTTCAACCTCCCAATCCGAAGCGCCTGCGCACGATAAGGCTGTCATCACGGTACGGGTCATAGACGATGATCCGAAAGATTCGTGTCTCGTCGCAGCGCGGCGGCCTGCACTGCGATGGACTCCGACACATTCCGCCGTTTGCTCTACCAGCGAGTTAAGCTGGCATTGACAAGAATGCAAACGTGATTATTATATGTAAACATATGTTAAACAATATGTGTTGGCTTCCGGGCGACAAGCGGGGGCTTGTTTTTCTTATTTATCGTTTTGCCAGTTTGTTATGGCATTCGTAGCGTGGCGGATTTCCCGGCCCGCCTGACATCGGGTGACTTGGAAACGATCGTTCCTGCCGGGGGTGACCAGTGGGTTGGTTCTTGTCATTAAAGGTGAAAGAATGTCCAGTCGCGCGCAGCATCTTCGAACATTACGCGATACTTCCGTGGTGTCGCCGCTGGATGTGTTGATCCTGGGCGGCGGCATCAACGGGGCGGTCAGTGCTGCGGCTTTGAGCGACACGGCGCTGCGCGTCGGACTCGTGGAGCGGGGCGACTTTGCCAGCCAGACCAGCCAGGCTTCCAGCAACATGGTCTGGGGCGGGATCAAATACCTGGAGTCCGGTGAGTTGCGTCTGGTGCGTGATCTGTGCCGATCGCGCAACGAGCTTTGCCGATCGTTTCCCGACAACGTGCGCGAGATTCGCTTTCGCATCCTGTGCGATCAGGACAGTCCGCGTCCGCCGTGGCAGTTGTATCTGGGAACCTGGCTTTACTGGTTGATGGGCAACTGCCGCACGCTGCGGCCCCGGTGCCTGGGGCGGCAGAAGCTGGGCCGCATGTCGTTGATCCGTCCAGAGCAGTTTCGCGGCGGCGTGGAGTATTCCGACGCTTACCTGCCGGAGACCGATGCCCGCTTCACGCTTCACTTCATCGCGGCCGCCTGGCAGCGCGGTTGCGCCGCGGTCAATTACGTACAGGCCGCACCCAGCCGGCATGAGGGCGGGTTGTGGCGAACGCCGATGGTGGACCTGGTGGACATGTCGCGTTTCGAGGTTTGCAGTCGCACGATTGTCAACGCCTGCGGGCCGTGGTCGGTCGAGCAGGCGGAGCAAAGCCGCGTTCAAACCCGCAGTCGCCTGGCGCTTTCCAAGGGCGTGCATCTGATCGTGCCGCGGCTGATGACGGATCGTTGCGTGCTCAGCTTTTTCTCCAGTGACGGGCGGCCGATCTTCGTGCTGCCGCTGGGCAAGCACACTTGCGTGGGCACCACGGATACGAAGACCCTCAAGCCGACGCAGCGCGTGCTGCCCGAGGATCGTCGCTTCATCCTCAGCAACATCAATCGCCTGCTGCAATTGAACCCGCCGCTGACTGAAGCGGACATCATCGCGGAGCGCTGCGGGGTTCGGCCTCTGGTGGTGGAAAGCGAAACGGGCGATCAGCAGGACTGGATGAACTTGTCCCGCAAGCACGCCATCGAGGTGGACAAGCGTGGTTACCTGAGCATCCTGGGCGGCAAACTGACCGACTGCCTCAACATCGGTGAAGAAGTCCGCCAAGCCATTCAATCTCTCGGTCTGTCCATGACGGCGAGCCAGTCTGTCTGGTATGGCGAACCCTCGGCCGCCCAACGCCAGTTGTTCCTGGATGCTGCCGCCAAGCTCGGCCTCGACAGACCGGCCCAGGATGGTTGGGGCACGCAAGCGGAGCGGTTGTGGCGGCGCTACGGCGCGCAGGCTGAAAGCATCCTGGCCCGGATTGCCGCTTCCCCGCAGCAGGGCAAGGCGATCATGCCCGACAACGACGTGATGGAGGCGGAAGTTCATCACATCGCCGAGCAGGAGATGTGTGTCACCATGGAGGATTTCCTGCGTCGCCGCACGACGCTGGCCCAGACGCACCGGCATCAGCAGTTGCAGCGGGATCCGGGATTGAACGCCTGTTGCCGAATTCTCTTCGGCGCAAATGCGGATAACCTATGGCAACAGTTCACGGAGTATCCGCCGGCCGCGCATCCAATTCCTGATATGGTGGAGGCAACATGATCAGCATCTTCAAGCCGCCGCCGCACATCGATCGTCTGCCGCAGGATCGCATCGATCCGGTATATCGCCGCATGCGTCTGCAGGTGTTTGCCGGCATTTTCATCGGCTATGCCGGTTATTACCTGGTGCGCAAAAACTTTTCCCTCGCGGCGCCCTATCTGATCGAGGAGCACGGCTACAACAAAACGCAGATCGGGTTCGCACTCTCCGGCGTGGCGGTGGCTTACGGCTTGAGCAAGTTCCTGATGGGCAGCATCTCCGATCGCAGCAATCCACGCTGGTTCATGGCGGCGGGCCTGATCGCATCGGCGGCGATCATGCTGGCGATGGGTTGCACCGCGTGGGCCACGGCCGGCGTCGGCATCATGTTCGCGCTGATGCTGGCCAACGGCTGGTTCCAGGGCATGGGCTGGCCTCCCAGCGGACGCACGCTCGTGCACTGGTTTTCCGAAAACGAACGCGGCACCAAGACCGCGGCCTGGAATATCGCCCACAACGTCGGCGGCGGATTGATCGGCCCGCTGGCGACGCTGGGGCTGTTGCTTTTCGGTGACTGGCGAAGCCTGTTCTATTTTCCCGCCCTGATCGCTATCGCCCTTGCCGCGTTCATCATGCTGACCCTGCGCGATACGCCGCAGTCCGTCGGCCTGCCTCCCATCGAAGATCATCGCCACGATCACCCCAAGAATTATCAGAGCACGCACGAACAGGAATTCACCGCCCGACAGATCTTCCTGGAACACGTGCTGAACAACCGTTACCTGTGGTTCATCGCCATCGCCAACGCATTTGTCTATCTCGTGCGCTACGGCGTGCTCGACTGGGCGCCGACCTATCTGCAGGAAGCCAAGAGCTTCGACCCCGCACAATCCGGTTGGGCCTATTTCGCCTACGAATATGCGGGTATTCCCGGCACGTTGCTCTGCGGATGGATGAGCGACCGCGTCTTCCACGGCCGCCGCGCCCCGGCGGGTGTGCTGTTCATGGCCCTGGTGCTGGCAGCTTTGCTCGTCTATTGGCTGAACCCGCCCGGCCGGCCGTGGATTGATGTGGGGGCCCTGATCGCCATCGGCTTTCTGATCTACGGCCCGGTCATGCTGATCGGGTTGTTCGCCCTGGATCTGGCGCCGAAGAAGGCGGCCGGCACCGCGGCGGGATTCACCGGCATGTTCGGCTATCTGGGTGGAACACTCAGCGCCAATATCGCCGTCGGCGCCATGGTGGATTACATGGGATGGAAGGGCGGATTCATCCTCCTGGTCGCAGCATGTGTCCTGTCGATCCTCTTCCTATCATTGGTCTGGAACCAGGGCGCCAGCGTGGAAGAGGCATCCCCTTCCTGAGAGCACGCATCATGGATCTGATCCGCATCGCCAAGCTCGTCCGAAAAACACGCAAGCAGCAGGGATTGACTGTCGAGGCTTTGGCCAACAAGACGGGCATGAGCAAAGCGTTCATCTCGCGATTGGAGAATTTCCGCCTCACCCCTTCGCTCAGATCACTCAGCAGCATTGCCGATGCTCTGGGGATCAATATGGCAAACTTCTTTCTGGACAAATCGGAGCAGGTGCCGTTCCTGATCGGCAGCCTTCAGGAAGGCGAGCCCGTCGAACGCGAAGGCGCCAGCTTCGGTATGACCTATTTTTCCCTGGCTTACGGCAAACCCGATCGCGCCATCGACCCGTTCATCATCGAGTATCGGCCGGGCGATGAAGACCGCGATTTCACCAGCCACAGCGCCGAGGAGTTCTTCGTGCTGCTGGAAGGGCAGGTTGAGTTTTACTTTTACGACAACCAGACGCCGCATCACCTGGTCGAAGGACAGACCGCTTACCTGAGCCGGGACTTGCCTCACCGTGTGTTACTCAGCGAAGGCTGCACATACGCCCGGGCCCTGGTGATTTACCAGGGACAACCGCAACCGGAAGAGTCGTAGCCGCCGCTTGCGATGCCCGGCCACGGTTATAATGGTGGCATGTCATGTCAGAGTCACCATGGGGAGGGCGCGTGAGTACTTCCGTTTCATCAAGAACACTGAAAGAGCGGGCGTATGCACAGATTCGCCGTCAGATTGAGAACGGCGAACTGCAGGGGGGCACCAGGATCTCAAACCGTAAACAGGCCAAAGTCCTGGGCATGAGTGCGATCCCCGTGCGGGAAGCGATCGCCCAACTGGTCAGCGAAGGCCTGCTGGATCATCGGCCGGGCATCGGCACGTTTGTGGCGAACCCCACCCGCTATGAGATCGAGGACGTCTATGAGTTGCGCGAAGTGCTGGAAGCCTATGCCGCCCGTCGTGCCGCTCAGATCACCGGCTCCAACGGCGCCAGCGAGATGCGCCACGCCATCGATCTGCTCTACAAGATCAAAGAGCAATATGAGCACGATCCCTCACCGCAGAAACGAGACCGGCTGTATGACCAGTGCGGGCAGGCGGACTCCTCGTTTCACATGGCGGTGCTCCGCCGCTCCGGCAATCAGTTGGCGATGAAGACGGTGGCCGGGCTGCGCCTGATGTCGCGCGTCTTCAACCGGCGCGCCTACGCGGACCGTGTCAAGAACATCGACGGCATCATCACGGCTCACGAAGCGATCCTGGCTGCCATTGAAGCCGGCAACGCCAGGGAAGCCGGGCGGCTGATGCGCAGGCACATCCACGTCGGCCGCATTCGGGCTTTGAAATTCTACGACCAGCAGCGCCGCAATGAGACTTATTCCGACGTCACCGGCAACAACCAGTTCAATGAACTGGAGCAACAGATCGAACAGCTCGAACAGGACATCGAAGGCAACGCCTGAGCCCGCCGGCCCATTGGCGAGACGCCGTGCTGTTGTTGAGTTGATTACGGTGAGCTGACCATCTCCGCGGCCTCGGGAGCCGGGGGCGTAGGCATTGCCAGGCCTTGCTCGATCAGCGCCGGCATCGCCAGCAAACCACCCCAGCCGTGCAGGGGATGCGAATGCACGCTGCGGCCGCCCGTTCCATCCATCGCTGAGTAATTTTCCGCCACCACCCGTTCCGACTTCCAGTTGCTTACCAGAAGCTCGAACGAACCGTCTGCGATTTTGCGACAAATATCGCTGCACCCGTAGCGTTTCAGCCCCAGGTACACCAGGAAGTTCAAGGGCGGCCAGATCCGTCCGCGCAAATACAACTGCTCCGTGAACGACGAATCGCTGCGCGGCAGCGCGGGCACAATCCAGCGGCCATCGAACTGCTCCGGATTCGACAGGTGCTCTTGTAGCATCCGTTCGACCTGCGCGCTGCTCGCTGCGCCGGCCAGCATCGGGTAAAAACTGGTCAGGGTGATCGACGGCAACCAACGGCCGTTATCCAGCCGCCGATTCAGAAAGATGCCCCGCTCATCACACCATAGATGTCGCAGCGCCTGCTTGTATTGTTTCGCCCGCGTCCGAAGCTCAGTCGCTTGCTCGTGATGGCCGAGCGTCCGGGCAATCTCGGCCAGCGATTCACAATCCACCACATACAGCGACGTCAGGCCGACGTCTTCCACCAGCATCAGGTGCGTGTCCGTGTCATAGGGGGCCGCATCGTAAACCGGTGAATTATCCAGGCCCGACTCCAGCGCAGCGCCGGCAGCGGTGTGGGGCTGCACAAACTCCGCGGGATCACCGATGCGCGGCGGACTGGGATGAGACCCGGAGGAAATCGTGCCTTTGCGGTTTCTGCGTGCCCTGTGCCACCAGCGATTCCAGGCCAGCAGCGGCTCCCACGTCGCCCGCAGCGCCTGCTCATCGGGATGCAGCCGGTGCATGGACAGCAGGGCCAGACTGCCCACCGGCGGTTGCGAGCGATCGCGCGACTGGCGGCCGGTGCCCTGCACGATGTTGGCCACGAACGACTCGTCGATCATCTCGCGGAACATTTCCATCGCGTTGGCATAGCCCAGGGCCGGCTGGTCGAGCCCGATCATCCAGGACATGAAAAAACCATCCCAGCAGAACACCGCGTAGCCGCCCCGGAAACAGTTCCAGTCGCGGGCCACGGTGCAGATGACCCGCTGGTGCTTGGGCTCGTAAATCACGTTCCACGCCAGGCAACTCTGCATCGCTTCATGCGCTTCGCGCTGGGGTCCGCTGGCTGCGTGCGATCGCTTAAGCCGTTCAGCCGCAGCAGCGATCATGCTCTCCGCCTCATCAAGCCGAAGCAGACGGTTGGTGCTGATCACCACCGGCCGGTCCAAGCGAAGCGCCATGTACGGCGAGCGCTCCGGCAGGTTGGGATCCTCATGCGGTTGACCATCCGTGTAAATCGGAAGCGATTGGCCCGCCATGATGGCGGTCAATTGCAGGCGGTTCGGTTGCACCACCAGGCCGGGACGATTCCACAGCATATCCGCGCGCACCGTCAACACCCGTAGCCATGGCTCCTGCTGCAACGGCCGCACCACCGCGCACCAGTCATTGCCTTCCGCGGCGGTCTGCACCTCAAAGCGGGCGCCACGGAGATTGACTTCCAGTTGCGTGTAGCTGCCGTCGTAGGCGTGCAATCCCGGCAGCACATCCACCGCATCGCCCACGGGCAGCGCCTTGTCCATGCTGGTGAGCTTGGTGCCGTGTGTGCGACCGACCGTCTCGCGGCCGGGAAACACATCGCCATGCATCCAGACGAGCTTGTCGGGCGCAGCAAAACCCAGGCTGATCCCCAGGCCTTGCGGCAGCAGGACGTGCCGCAGAACGCTGCGCGTATCCCACGTGTTCCAGCCGCGGGCTAAATCGCCGTGCATCATGTCGGCGGTTTTCAGACATTCACTGAGCAGACTCATCAGCGTGAAGTTCCATGCAAAGACCTTGAAGCCATTGTTACATTCACTCGCGGGCTGAGCGGGGCGTGACTCTTCATGCCCGTTGTATCCGGCAGTTCGGCGACTTGCGGCCAGGCGCTTTCAATTTCCCGCAACAGATTCCGGGTCTGCTGTGGGTCAGGATTGGTCCAGGGCTGACGGCAGGGACCAAGGTCCAGGCCGAGCAATCTCATCGAAGCCTTGACGGCCGGCAAGCCGCCAAAGCGCTGAAACACCGCGACCACTTCCTGCAGCGTTGCTTGCGTTTGCTGGGCATCCTGATGCTGACCCTGGCGGTAGGCGTCGCAAATCCGTCGCGCCAAGGGCGAAGTTAGATTAAACGTCCCACCCACAAACCCCAGGGCGCCGCAGCTCAGTGCGGGCAACATCATCTCGTCGCGCCCGTACAGCACCGCGTGCGTTCCATCCGCAAGACGCAGACAGCGGCTGTAGTCCATCAGGTTGTCATGGGTGAATTTGATGCCGGCGAAATTGGGAATGCGCTCGATCGCTCGTTCGAGGTATTCAACGATGTTCACGCGGGCAAGGCCGGCCACCTGTCCCAGGTGGTAGTAGAAGAACGGCAACCCGGGCGCTGCTTCGGCAATGGCGGCCGACCAGCGCAGCAGGGCATCGAGATCACGCACGGGAACCGACTGATACATCGGCCCGATGGTCGAGAAACCAGCCACGTTCAACTTGGCGCAGTGTCGCGCCAAGGCTCGCGCATCCTCAAGGCAGGTGTGGCCGACGTGAACAATCAGAGGTATTGACGGGTCCACCACCTGCACCCAGCGCTCGACCAATGCCATGCGTTCGTCGAGCGTCAGGAGAACCCCTTCTCCCGTGCCGCCGCACAGGTAGAAGCCTTCAGCGCCACGGTTCAAAAGACACGCCGCCTGAGCCTCGACCAGGTCGATGTTCAGACGCATGTCATCGGACACGGGCGTCAAAGGAGCGACATACAGCCTCTGCCATCGTTTCATTTTGAAGTCTCTGTGATACTGAATTTCAGCCATCTGCCCCACGTAAAAGCGAGATCGCGACACGTTTTACATTTGTGTGAGAGTAACACATTATCCGGCAGAAGTCAAGAGATGATATATCGCTTTATACGACCGATGTAATATGTATAATACTATTAAATATGTATTTACAGATTATTTGACATGCCAATCGACATTAAATCTTGACAGATCGCTAAAATGCAATATCATAGATACCAGTTTAGTCAGTTCATCTGGTTCACGTCGATCCAAAGACTTGTTCAATGACCGCAT